>DATMQL010000344.1:0-15245 GCA_035566815.1 Steroidobacteraceae bacterium
CGCGGGTCGGCTGCAGCGGCAAATCCGAGCTATCCGGCGTAGACTCCTTCCCCAGTTGCCTGCTGGAGGAATGCGAATGCGTCAAGCGAGGCAGTGTGACGGTGAACACCGAGCCTAACCCTTCGCCGGCGCTGTCCGCCCGCACCGAACCGCGGTGCAGGTCGACTACGTGACGCACAATCGCGAGCCCCAGTCCCATGCCGGAGTGGTGCCGGGTGCTGGTACTGTCCGCCTGCCTGAAGCGCTCGAACACGTACGGCAGAAAGTCCGGATCGATACCGACGCCCGTGTCGGTCACCGTGATCGAGACATTCTCCGCGGTCGATGTCAGGCGTACATTGACACGACCGCCCGCGGGCGTGAACTTGACGGCATTGGAGAGCAGATTCCAAAAAACCTGTTGCAGCCGATCGGGGTCGCCGCTGATGCGCGCATCCGCAGCCTCTCGTGACAACATAATGGTGAGCTGTTTGGCCTGGGCCACCAGGCGCAGGCTGTCGATCGCCAATTGCAGCACTCTGCCCACATCCACATCCTGCATCACCAGGCGAAACTTACCTGTCACGATGCGGGAGACATCGAGGAGATCTTCGATGAGCTGCGCCTGCGAGCGTGCCGCGCGCTCGATGGCCTCCGTGGCGCGCTGCTTTTGCGATTCGTCCAGCGGACCGGTGCGCAGCAGGTGCGACCACCCGATGATGATGTTCATCGGCGTGCGCAACTCGTGGGACAGGTTCGCGAGGAATTCATCCTTCAGTTGTGTGGCCTCTTCGGCTTGCGCACGCGCCGCCCGCTCGCGAGCCAGTGCTTCGCGTAGCCCGGCCTCCGTACGCGCGAGGCGTAACAATACGCTGACGACCGTCTCCAGCTCTTTCGGCTCGAGCGGCTCGGTGAGGTAGATGTCCGCACCGTACTTGAGCGCTTCCCGCTGATGCTCCTTGGTGACGAACGTCGCGGAAATCTGGATCACCGGGATAGTCCCGGTGACAGCATCCTCCTTGATGCGCCGGCAGACATCGAGCCCGCTCATGTCAGGCAACTGCACGTCGCAGAGCACCAGATCGGGCATCAGCTCACGGGTTTTCTCGAGCGCGTCCTTACCATTATCGCACTCGACGACATCGTAGCCACTCCGCCGCAACACGCGCGTCTTCGCATAGCGCGTATCGACAGTGTCATCGCAGTTCAGAATGAGGATGCGGCGGGTATTCACGCCTTGACACCGTTGGACGCGAGAAGCGCACGCGCGCGCTCGGAGTTGAGATCACTTTTTTGCAGCACTGCGTCGGCGCGCCGTCCGAGGCGAGATCTTTCGTCACTCGTGAGCTTGCTCGCCGTAACGATCGCGACCGGCACGTTGTGCAGATCGGCGTCGTTCTTCAATGCCTCGAGAATTTCCTCGCCACTAAAATCCGGGAGTCCCAGATCAAGGAAGATCATGGAGGGGCGCGCGCGGCGAGCGGCGATCAGGCCGCTGCGCCCATCCGCAGCTTCGAGTACAGTAGTGTGCATATCCGCGAGCAGCTTCTGCATGAGATAGCGTGCCGCCGGATCATCGTCGATGACGAGAATGCGACGCGCCGTAAGCGCGTCGAGCTTCTCCAGCAGGACGGACCGCTCGACCGGTTTCAAACAATAGGCGTCGGCACCCAGGGCCAGGCCCTTGCGCTCGTCGTCGATACTCGTAATGACGACGATCGGAATGTCAGCGGTGGCGGGATTGCTTTTCAACTCGTTCAGCCAGCGCCACGTATCCTCGCCGCGCAACACGATATCGAGGAGAATCGCCTGTGGACGGATCCGCTTCATCAGCTCGCGCGCCTCGCGCAAGTTGCGCGTGGTCAGCGGCTGGTAATGGCTGTCGCGCAAATGGTTTTCATAGACGAGCCTCATCTCGGCATCATCATCCAGCACCAACACCGGTGAGCGGCCGAGCTCGACGGTCGTATCCATCGGCTTCGATGCCATCGAGTCATTTCTCTCGAAGTTCGCCCTCACCACTGCGGTGAACACCGAGCCCACGCCGCGCTCGCTTTTAACACTCACGTCACCGCCCAACAGGTGCGCCAGTCGCCTGCACAGCGGCAGACCCAGGCCGGTCCCTTTGACACGCCCCTGCAGCGGGCTCGGCAACTGGGTGAACTCGTCGAAGATGCGCCCCTGGTCCTCCGGGGCGATGCCTATACCCGTGTCGGCAACGCTGAACAGGACCGTCTGACGATCTTCGCTCAACTGTGCCGACACGCAGACTTCACCCTGCTCGGTGAACTTGATGGCGTTCGAAATGAAATTGCGCAGGATTTGCGAGACCTTGCCCTCGTCGTTGTATAACGTCAGGGTCGGCTCCGGCTCCTCGAACCTCAGTTTGACCGCATCCCCGACCAACAGCGGACGCAACATGCCGCGCAGCGCGCTGAAGAGGTTGCCCACCGAGAACTCGATGGGGTGCACCTCGATCTTGCCCGCCTCGATCTTCGCCAGGTCCAGCAGATCGTCCACCAGCGCGGTGAGATCGTCGGAGGCCTTGGAGATAAAGCCCACCTGTTTTTCCTGCTCGACGCTCAGATCGCCATCGAGCCGATCGAGCAGCAGCCGGCTCAGCGCGCGGATCGAGTTCAACGGCGTGCGGAACTCGTGGCTCATATTCGACAGGAAGCGCGACTTCATCTCGTCCGCGCGCCGCAGGTGATCGGCTTTCTCATCGAGCTCGGCATAGAGTGCGACGACACCGCGGTTCGTGTCTTCGAGCTCGCGGTTGAGACTCAGCAGCTCTTCCTGCCGCTCCCGCAGCTCTGCCAAAGCGCGCACCAACTCGCGGTTCTGCTCCTGCAACTCGCCCAACGCATCGCCCGACATGGTGGTGCTGAGCTGCGAGGTAATGCGCGTAAATTGCGCCGAAGTAATGACAGGCGCACGCGACGGAAGAATTTTTGTCAACAGCACATTTGTGCCAACACCCGGCTTCGTATCGATCTCAACGTGGTCCATGAGGCGGTGCGCGCCGATGATGCCGACACCCATGCCGGTGGTGGACTCATACTGCCCGCTCATTACGTGGGCGAGATCTGCAATACCCGGACCCTGGTCGCGGACGCGGACCAGCAGCAGCTGCGGCGAACTGGCGCCTTCCAGCGCGAATTCAACTTTGCCGCCCTTCGCGTAGCGGAACGCATTGCGCACGATTTCCGACACGGCGGTCGCAATTCGCGTCTGGTCCTGGCCGTCGAAGCCGACAATCCGGGCAATCTCGCGGGCGCGCTGCCGCGCGATCACGACGTCCTGTTCCTGCCGAATCGCCATGGTAAGAAGAGCTTTCGCCATGTCAGGCTCGCGCCATATTCTTCAGCACAACTACGGTTACATCGTCGCTGCCGCGATCGTGATCGCGGTAAAGAACCCCGGCAATGAGGCCGGCGTGTTTACTCATGAGTCCCGGGTAATCGTCACAGCTCCAGCGGCTCGTCAGACCGTCACTGTGCAAAATCAGCAGCGCCCCCGCTGGGAAAGCGAATTCGAATTCCTGCAGACGACGCATCACGTGCCCCAGCGTCCCACTGTGTGAGACCAGTTGGCGGCGCTCCCCTGATGTTTCCACCCGGCAAGATATATTACCAACGCCCGCGAAGCTGCCCTGCATTTTTGCGGGCTCAACCCGGGCAGCGGCGCCCGCGGCACCCCGGGTGGCGACCAGCGCTCCATGGCAGAGCCGCATGAGTGCGCCGGGTGTTGCCGCCGGATTAGCCGCAAAGACGGCGGTGGCCGTGCGCGCCGCAACGGCGGCGTTCGGCCCGTGCCCGAGTCCATCGACCACCAGCAGAGTGCGGTATTCGCCCGAGGTTTCCAGGAGCCAACCATCACCGGGCGCCTCCTCGCCCTTTTTGGGAAGGCACACAGCGCCCAGGTCGAGCTCATCCTCCAGTGGCTCTTGGGGCGTGCCCCAAACCTCCAGGCGCAGCGCCGTGCCGCGACCGGGTTGGGAATACAGCTCGAACGAAGGCGATACGCGAGATAAGGCACCGAGGCCGGACCCCATGCTGCCGGCGGTGGAATAGCCGTCCCGCAGGCTCGCACCGACATTGGCAATCCCCGGGCCCCGGTCCAGGGCAAGAATCTCGAGCCCGGCAGCGCCACCGCGTGCCAGTGGTGCCAGCAGAATCTTGCCGGTGCCGGCATGTTTGACAATGTTGGTGGCGGCTTCGGTCACGGCCAGCGCCACCTGGCCCGCCTGCGTCGCACCGAATCCGAGGGCCTCGGCCATCTCCTGGCCGGCACGGCGGGCTTGGCCCACCTGGCTGCGGTCGTCGATTGGAATCAGAATCTGCGCTGGCATGGCGCCTCACTGAAGCAAATTTATCGCCACCGGGCGATGGTGACCCGTGTTCCCTCCCCCACCCTGGACTCGATGGAAAATTCGTTCGAGAGCCGCTTGGCGCCGCTCAATCCCAATCCCAGCCCGCTGCCACTGGTGTATCCATCCTTGAGGGCGAGATCGATATCAGCAATTCCGGGGCCCTTGTCAGTAAAAACCAGCCTGACACCCCGGCGAGACGGCTCGCTCAGGAGGGTGATCTCGACTTCGCCGCCACCGCCATAGTCGAGCGTATTGCGGGCGAGCTCACTCGCGGCGGTGACGAGCTTCGTCTGATCGACGAGCGAAAAACCCTGCACCACGGCGCTTTCACGGGTCGCCTGGCGGACCCGTACAATGTCTTCCCGCGAGCGAATCGGCACCACGGAGCGATTGACGACTGTCATGGGGACGCTGGAGGAAGCGGCAGCAGCTTAGCGCTGGTCGTCCGCCAGCCGTTCGTGTAACAGCGCCATGCCGCGATCGACGTTAAGGGCGGTCCGCACACCTTCCAGCGACAGACCCAGCTCCACCAGCGTGATGGCCACCGCCGGCTGGATGCCGACCACGACAGTCTCGGCATCCAACACACGCGCCATGGCGGCAATGTTGCTGATCATACGGCCGATGAAGGAGTCGACGACTTCGAGCGATGAGATGTCGATGAGCACACCCCGCGCCCGGGCTGCGACGATGCGAGCGGTAAGGTCCTCCTGCAACTGCAGGGCGAGCTGATCGTGCATGTCAACCTGGATGGTCACCAGCAGGAATCGGCCCATCTTCAGAATCGGAATCTTTTCCATTAGGAACCTGTCAGGTCGTCGCGCCTAACTGATGGGGCAACCTGGCTTGCGTGCGCTTCAGGGCGATGGCAAATGCGTCCGCGAGTGAGGCCTTTGTCGTCACATCCGACAGATTCACGCCCAGATGCACGATGGTCTGCGCAATCTGTGGGCGGATACCGCTGATGATGCAGTCCGCACCCATGAGCCGGGCCGCCGCCACTGTCTTCAACAGGTGCTGCGCCACTAGCGTATCGACGGTGGGCACACCCGTGATGTCAATAATCGCGATGGCGGCGCCGGTGTCCACGATTTTATGCAGGAGACTCTCCATCACGACCTGGGTCCGCTCGCTGTCGAGCGTGCCGATGAGGGGCAGCGCGAGAATGTTTTCCCACAACTGCACCACCGGGGTGGACAACTCCATCATTTCGCGCTGTTGCCGTTGGATGAGCTCTTCGCGGCTCTTCACGAAAGCTTCCACGGTAAACAGCCCCAACTTGTCCAACAGGTCGGTGGTGCTCCAGACCTCCTCGGCGAGCCCCTGGGCATCCCCGCCAAACTCGCCCTGTAGCCGGGCGAACAGTGGCTGTTTGAGGGACAAGACGAAGGTCGCCGTCTCGGCGGGACTGAAGCCTTGCAAGGCGCGTGAGCGCGAGACGCGGGACAGGAAGTCCCGTACCGGCGCCCAGCTCGGCCCATCGGTCTGGGTGCTACCACTCTCGACCGAGGCCTGCAGCAGTGACAGGAATTCGCGGGATTGATCCCGCAACTCGCTCTCCTTCATGAGGTCGGAGCGTAATGTCGTGGCGCTCAATTGGGTCTGGACCCAGTCGGCGAGCAATTCTTTCTGCGATTGCGCAATGATCTTCCGCAGTGTCTGACCGGCGGCTGGCATGCTCGGCTCTCCTTTCAGGTATCTCGTTAGTAGTGGGTAGCCGAAGGCGCGCTAGGGTACAGAATGCGCAAACACGGCAGCAAGTAGTAGAAAGTCCCTGTCCCGCCGAGCTTAAGCGAGACAGGAAAGAAATGACGGCTCGGCAAGTAACCGGCGCCGCCGACCTCTTCAAACCCTCTTAGCGCGCCTGCGGTGGAGCCGCCTCGTGGGCAACGTTGACGCCCTCCGCGAGGTCCAAACGCGCCCGCCACGGATCGGGAGCAACAACCGGGCCCGCATTGGTGAAGTCCATGAGCGTGTCGCTCTTGGCGTCGTACGCGGGCCACGTTGGTTTCCCGGGCACCTCGGGCCTGCCACTTGCGGCGAATGCCACCCAATACGCGTGCATCGTGTGAGCCGCAGCAGCATCCTGAGGAGTGAGGGAGTTGCCATAACGCGCCGCTACCGTGTCGAATGCGTACGGAATGTCCGACGCATGCATCGCTCCCGGCCATTGCTGGCGCATCGATTCGGCGACGTAGGAAAACCGGTACTCATACACGGGTTGCCCGTGGGCGGCCAATGCGCGTGCCACGTATCGCGCGGGCTCACCCATCATCTGATCGCCGCCCATGCGGAAGGCCACCTTTTTGAGATCGTCGCCGCTTTTCACTTCGTACACGGTGCGCGCCTTGTCGGCGTTAGTTCCGAACTGCGCAAGCAACTCGTCAACCGTGTCCCCCTTCATGAAGCCGATATCGAGACTGTTGGCGCCCACCATCAACGGAACTCGCGCGGCTTTACCCTCGGCATACCCTTTCGCGGGCTCGGCAGGCATGACCTTCCCATCCAACACCGGGCCGCCGACGTAGGTCGCCGCGGCGGCCGACATGGTCGCCATGTTGAGGTTGTTCAACAACGCTTCCGCAGGCAATGCGCGCAGCATTTGTAACGCCTGCGCGCCGCTCGGCTCGATCCCGGCACCCTTCGCGAAAGCAACCCCGAGCGCCTCCGCCGAATCCGGTCCGCCCGCGAGACGACGACCCCGCATCAGATTGGTACGGCCACCGCCCGACTGCACGATCGCCTTTTGAAACAGCCCGGCGGCCAGGGGGGACGTCATGAGAACGTGAATCGACATTCCGCCGGCGGACTCGCCGCAGATCGTGACATTGTTGGGATCGCCGCCGAAGGCCGCGATATTGCGGCGCACCCACTTGAGGGCAGCGATCTGGTCCATGATCGCGTAGTTGGCCAGCGGGCCGCCCGTTTGTTCCGCCGACAGCGCGGGGTGCGCGAAGAATCCGAATCGGCCCAACCGATAGTTGAAGCTGACGAAAATAACTCCATCCCTGGCGAAGGCGCTGCCGTCGTAGACCGCGGGCGAGCTGCCGCCATTCACGAAGCCTCCCCCGTAAATCCACACCAACACGGGGAGCTTCCTGCCCGCCGCGTGAGCGGGTCGCCAGACATTCAGATAGAGACAGTCTTCCGCGGGCTTCACCCCCAACGGCGCGGCGTCACTCGCAAACGGGATCTGCATGCAGTCCGCACCGTAGCTCGCTGCCTTACGCACTCCCTGCCACTTGGCCGCGGCCTGCGGAGGCCTCCACCTCAGCTCGCCGACAGGCGGCAGCGCGAATGGGATGCCTTTGAAGGAGCCAACATCGCCGTCCACCTCGCCCTGGAGTTTGCCGGTGTCGACGCTGACCGTGGTGGAAGACGTTGCCGCCGACGCGATGATCGTCGCGCCGGCAGCCAGCAGACCGAACAGCAGCAAGGCGCGACCGCGCCCGAGGTTTTTATTCATCTTCCTATCTAACGTGTATGGAGAAAGTCCGCAATCCGCCTTTTCCTTCAGGGGGATCAGGGACTTGAGGGAATTGGCCAGCGGCTTGCGCGTGGTGCAGCCCAAGCAGGGCACCTCGTTTGCGTAACAAGTCCATTGACCGAATGCACCGGTAAGGCGCTAGCCCGTCAGCGCGCGCCTCCGGCATAGTCCACCACGCGAACCCGGCAGGCGGTTGTGCGTGCCCTTCTGGCCGCAACCCCCGGAAACTACGCTATATTTACTCTGATATAGCGCGTTCTTCGTTTCGGACAAGGGGACCCACGATCATGATTCGACATTCGGCCATTGTGCTGGCCGCGCTCGTGTGCGCGACGCCCGTGCTAGGCGCAGATGCCAACGCAGGAAAGACTACCTTCCACCAACAGTGCGCGCTCTGCCATAGCGCCCAGCCAGGTGACAACGGCGGCGCCCAGGGGCCCAACCTGAATGGCGTATTTGGCCGCCACTCCGCGAGCGATGCGCAGTTCGGTTACACCAAAGCGATGCAGGCAGCGAACCTCACCTGGGATGCCGCGACACTGAACCGCTTTCTGACATCGCCCACCACGGTGGTGCCGAACTCAGCGATGGTGATTGCGATTCCCAAGGACGACGATCGGGCCAATGTCATTGCCTACTTCCAGGCTGTGAAGGAAGGAACGTTCAAGGAAGCCGAGCGCCGCGGACCGCCGGCCGGATTCACGCCGCCTCCCTCGACCGGCGCGCCGCCGAAGGGTGACGCGGATTGGAAGAGGGACGTCCCCGGGCGCGTCCATCGCGTCAACGTCGCGACCCTGCCGGCGCCGTTCGACAGCGGTTCGGCAACCAACTTCCCCAAGGTCGTCGATCGCCCCGCGAACGCCAAACTCCAGGTACCCGCGGGATTCAAAGTTGATGTCTTTGCGAGCGACCAGAAAGGCGCGCGCGCGATGCGCCTTGCTCCGAACGGCGACATCTTCCTCACGGAAACGTCCGGCGGCTTCGTGAAGGTGCTGCGTCCATCGGCCGACGGCGCCACCGCGGCGAGCGTCGAAACGTTCGCACAAGGGCTCAACCTCCCGTTCGGAATGGCCTTCTATCCTGCCAAGGAGCCGAAGTGGCTGTACGTCGCCGAAACCAACCGTGTGGTGCGTTACGCCTACAAGGTGGGCGATCAGAAAGCGAGCGGCCTTCCCGAGATCGTCGTCCCCGAACTCTCACCGGTCGGTAACGGCGGCCACTTCACTCGTGACCTCGTTTTCTCTCCGGATGGCAAGCGGATGTTCGTCTCGGTCGGCTCGGGATCCAACGTGGCCGAAGACATGGCCAAGAAAACCCCCGAGGAGGTCAAGGCGTGGGAAGTCGCCAACGGCCTCGGCGCGACCTGGGGCACCGAAGAGAAGCGCGCCGACGTGCTGGTGTTTGAAGTTGGCAGCAACAAGCCGGGCAAGGTATTCGCGACCGGCATCCGCAATTGCGCCGGCCTCACCATGCAACCGGCCACGGGCACCTTGTGGTGCACGACGAACGAGCGCGACATGTTGGGTGACGACCTCGTTCCCGACTACTCCACGCGGGTGTTGCAAGGCCATTTCTACGGTTGGCCCTGGTACTACATGGGTAAGTATGAAGACCCGCGCCTGAAAGGCGACCGCCCGGACCTGGCCGGCAAAGCCACGGTGCCGGATGTGCCCTACCAGGCGCACTCTGCCGCGCTCAACCTGGTGTTCTACACCGCGACCAAGGGAAGCTCCGCCTTTCCGAAAGAGTACGTCGGCGACGGCTTCGCGGTCATGCACGGGTCGTGGAACCGCGCGTTCCGCACGGGCCACAAGATCGTGCGCGTGCGCATGAAGAACGGCATGCCGACGGGCGAGTACGACGACTTCCTCGTCGGCTTCATCGCGGACGACGGTAACGCCTGGGCGCGACCGGTCGGCGCCGTGGTCGCCAGCGACGGCTCGTTGCTGATGAGCGAGGACGGCAATAACGCCATCTACCGCATTTCCTACGCGCACTGAGCGCAACCGGGATTCGAGGAACCGACAATGAGAATTTCAAACATGACATCATCCGTCCGACAGCTCTTGCTGGCGTCCCTGAGCATGCTCCCCGTTGCGGTAGGCTCGTTGCCAGCGGCGGCGGCAACACCGGCCGACACCATCAACATTCCGGGCGAAAAGATCTTCCCGGAAAGCCTCACCTCCACGAGCGACGGCTCGGTAATCATCGGCAGCATCGCCCAGAAGACCGTCTACCGCGCCAAGCCGGGTGCCGCGACCGCCGAGGTGTGGATCGCGCCGGGCACCGAAGGTCTGAACAACGTCCTGGGTGTGTTCGCGGACAACAAGGCGGGCACGCTGTATGTCTGCTCGAACGTCCTCGGGCCGCCGGGCGCCGGACCTGCCGTCAATGCCACGCTGCTCACTTTTGATTCGAAGAGTGGCGCCCCCAAGGGCCACTACGTGTTTCCGACCGAAAAGGCCACATGTAACGACATCGCCGTCGATGCGGACGGCAATGCGTATGCAACCGACACGAGCAACATGGAAATCGTGACCCTGAAGAAGGGTGGGACCGCGCTAACAGTGTGGGCGGGCAATGGAGCCTTCGGACCGAAGGGCGGCGTGCTCGATGGCATCTCGGTGCTCGGCAAGCGCGTCGTCGCCAATACCCTGGCCACGAGCAAGCTGTGGAGCGTCCCGATCGGTGCCGACGGCAAAGCCGGCCCTGTCACCGAGGTGAAGCTCGATAAGGAAATCGTGCGTCCGGACGGCATGCGCAGCTTTGGCAAGAGTGATGTGTTGATTATCGAAGGCGGCAACGGTGGCCGCCTGTCGCGAATCTCACTGACTGGTGATACTGGTAAAGTCACGACCGTGAAAGAGGGCTACCCAGATGGCCCCGTGGCCGTCACCGTAGTCGGCACCACCGCGTATGTGCTCGAGGGTCAGCTCGCGGCCTTCATGGGTAGGCCTGCCGCCGGCACGGAGCCGCCGCCGCCGAAGCCCTTCAAGGCGACCGCTGTGCAAGTCGGCAAGCCCTGATCCCTATATCAACATGGCTCTTTGAGAGGAGCCTCGCGCCCCGCCTGAGAAACCTCAGGGCGGGGCGCGGTCTACCGTCAGCCGGTTGACCGGCCCCCGGTACGCCGGCCGCCGGATGGCCGGCCCCTCACTTCCCGGCCGCGTCGTTGGCCTTGTCGACCGCTTTGTCCTTCTCATCCTGAAGCTTGTCGCCCATCGGCTCCGAGCCACCATTCTTGATGGTGTCGCCGACGTGGTCGACCTTCTCGCCGGCCTTCTCCAGCGGACCCTTCTTCTCGCAAGCGGTCACGCTCAGCGCCAGAGCGCAAATGAGCAGCGGCATTAAGCTCTTAGCTTTCATGAATCTTTCCCCTAATGGACTTTTGCTATGGCGATGAGCACCGTATTCTCCCTGCCGCGCCCTTCCTGGGGCGTCGGACAGTCGGCGGAACTCGTGCAGGACTTGTCTGATACTGCATAGCCGCTAACCCGCCGGACCGTTGATGCCCGATGCCGCCTGAAAGATCGCTTCGCATGCTCCTGTGGCTGGTGGCCACCGGCTTCTTCATGCAGACGCTGGACTCCACCATCGTCAATACGGCGCTCCCGGCGATGGCCGCCAGCCTGGGCGAGAAGCCATTGAGCATGCAGTCGGTGGTCATCGCCTACGCTTTGACCATGGCGATGCTGATTCCCGCTTCGGGATGGATCGCGGACCGCTACGGCCTGCGCCGGGCATTCATGACCGCCATCGTGATGTTCGTGATCGGCTCGATCCTGTGCGCGGCCTCACGCAGCCTGTTGCAACTCACAGCCGCCCGTGTCATCCAAGGCGCCGGCGGCGCAATGCTACTACCCGTCGGACGACTTGCCGTGCTGCGCGCCTACCCGCGCGAAAAGCTTCTGCAGGCAATGAGCATCGTCGGCGTCCCCGGCATGGTGGGCCCGCTGGTGGGGCCGACACTCGGCGGCTGGCTGGTGCAGATTGCATCCTGGCACTGGATCTTTCTCATCAACATCCCGATCGGTATCGCCGGGGGTATCGCCACCACGCTTTATATGCCGGAGGACCGGGTGCCACAGGTGCCCCCCTTCGATATCTCGGGCTACCTGCTGTTGGCATTCGGAATGGTTGCGACGTCCTTTGCCCTCGATGGACTTTCCGAACTCAGCTTTCAGCATGCGACCGTACTGATTCTGTTGGTCTTCGGGCTGGCCGGCCTGGCGGCTTACTGGCTCAGGGCCGCGCAACAACCGCAGCCGCTCTTTCCACCGAAGATATTCGAGACCCACACCTTCAGTATCGGGCTGCTGGGCAACCTGTTTGCCCGGCTCGGCAGCGGCAGCATGCCTTTTCTGGTGCCACTCGTACTCCAGGTCAGCCTGGGCTACTCGCCTTTCCATGCCGGCATGATGATGCTACCGACCTCGGCGGCGGCAATTCTTTCGAAGCGGATCGTCACACCTCTCATCACACGAGTGGGTTATCGCAAGACGCTGGTCGTCAACACGATCCTCGTCGGAGCGGCGATGGCCACTTTCGCATTCATCTCTCCGCAGGAGCCGTTATGGCTGACCATCATCCAACTCGCGTTCTTTGGTAGCGTGAACTCGCTGCAGTTCACGGCGATGAACACCGTGACACTGAAAGACCTCGATAGTAACGAGGCCACCAGCGGCAACAGTCTGCTCTCCATGGTGCAGATGTTGTCCCTTAGTCTCGGTGTAGCGGCGGCGGGCGGGCTGTTGGCAACCTTCGTCAGTGACTACGGTCACGGACGCGAGCTGTTCGCGTTCCACGCCACGTTCATCTGCGTCGGGCTGATGACGTCGGCGTCAGCCTGGATCTTCTGGCAGCTCTCAGCGGACGTGGCCCCGGGGCACAAGACAGAGGAGCCGCCGGACCTGGGCTAGCGCGCAGGCCGGAAAACCTCGCGCCACGCTGCACCCCGCGCGCCGACTCAGCCCTGCGCCAGCGCAGCGCTCACGATCTTCTGCGCCTCGTCGATGAGCTGTTTCAAGTGGTTCGCATCGCGGAAGCTTTCCGCGTAAATCTTGTAGATATCCTCCGTCCCCGACGGACGCGCCGCGAACCAACCCTTTTCGGCAATCACTTTCAGGCCGCCAATGGCGGCATCATTGCCCGGCGCCTTGGTGAGGATCGCCTGGATGGTCTCGCCCGCAAGCTCTTTGGACTTCACCTGTTGGGGCGAGAGCTTGGCGAGGAGTTTCTTTTCGGCTGGTGTCGCCCGAGCATCGACCCGATCCGAGAATGATTCGCCGAACTCACGTGTGAGCTCGCGGTACACCTCGCCTGGATCTTTCCCAACACGCGCGGTGATTTCGGCGGCCAACAGGGCGGGAATGAGGCCGTCCTTGTCGGTGGTCCACACCGCTCCATCCCTGCGCAGGAAGGTGGCGCCCGCGCTCTCTTCTCCGACGAAACCTAACGACCCATCGATGAGACCCTCCACGAACCACTTGAAGCCGACCGGCACCTCGTAGAGTTTGCGACCGAGTTTCGCGGTCACGCGATCGATCATCTGACTGCTGACGACGGTTTTGCCTACGGCGACTTCCTTGCCCCAATTCGGACGATTCTGGAACAGGTAATACGCGGACACCGCCAGGTAGTGATTAGGGGGCAGCAGGCCCGTGCTGCGCGCCACGATGCCGTGCCGGTCATGATCGGTATCACAGGCGAAGGCGATATCGAAGCGGTCCTTGAGCCCGATGAGTCGCTGCATTGCCGACGGTGAGGACGGGTCCATGCGAATGCGGCCGTCCCAATCCACCGTCATGAAGCTGAAGGTTGGATCGACAACATCACTCACGACGGTGAGATCGAGGCGGTAGCGCTCCGCGATGGGCGCCCAGTAATGCACTCCGGCACCGCCGAGCGGATCCACTCCAAGACGGACCTTCGAATCGCGGATCGCCACCATATCGATCACGTTGCCGAGATCGGCCACATAATTGTTCAGATAATCGTGTCGGTGGGTCGTGGAGCTCTTCAAGGCCTTCTCGTAAGGCACACGTTTTACGTCACGCAAGCCCTGCGCCATCAACTCATTGGCGCGTGCTTCGATCCAGCCGGTCACGGCGGTGTCGGCCGGGCCCCCGTTGGGTGGGTTGTATTTGAAGCCGCCACTCTCCGGAGGATTGTGAGACGGCGTGATGACGATACCGTCGGCCAGCCCGCTCTTACGGCCGCGGTTGTAAGTCAGAATCGCGTGCGAGATCGTAGGTGTCGGGGTGTACTCGTCTTGCTCCGCGAGCATGACGTCGACGCCGTTCGCGGCCAGCACTTCGAGCGCACTGGCGAGCGCCGGCACCGACAGAGCGTGCGTATCCATCCCGAGAAACAACGGACCGTCGGTCCCTTGCTGCTTGCGGTACTCGCAGATCCCCTGCGTGATGGCCAGGATGTGCCATTCGTTGAAGGCCGCGTCGAACGCGGAGCCGCGATGGCCCGAGGTCCCGAATGCGACGCGTTGACTGGGGACCGCGGGATCCGGCACCTCTTTGTAGTAGGCCGTGATCAGCCGTGGCACATTGACGAGAATATCGCGCGGCGCCGGTTTTCCAGCCAGGGGATTCAAACTCATGTCGACTACCTCCGAACTAACCTTCTCGCAAGCGACGTGCCTCGTAGGCACGCATATGCGCCAGACAGATCTCGAGCAGCGGCGCGCGCGTATCCCGGCCTCGCGCTAACAAATCACCGAGCACATGCTCGTGTTCGGTCTTCCCGTGACCTTCGACGTCACGCAACATCGACGCCGTCAGAGTGGAGCCCGGAGCCGTCAGCATCTTGCGGATCCGGTCTCCAATCACCGGGTGCGGGGCGTACCCGTTCTTTGCGGCTATGGCGCCGCACTCCTCGAACAGGGCGAGGGCGATATCCGCACCGCCGGCCGTTGCGATGTCACCCAGCGCCGCACGCATGAGGCAGGTAATGCCGGCCATGGTCGCAATGAAAATCCATTTCTCCCACATGTCCTGCAGAATACGGGTGCTCAAGTGCGCGTCGAAGCTCGCGCCCGAGAGATTTTCGTTCACCGCCTCGATCCGCGTGCTGCGCGTGCCATCGAGCTCACCGAAACCGAGCAGTTGCATCTCGTTGAGATGAATCACATGACCTTGCGCGTCCAGAGTGCTGGAGATCTGGCATTGGCCGCCCAGTACCGCGCCCGCTCCGAAGCGCTTCTTGAGGGTGTCGATGTGGGACTCGCCGTTCAGCATCGGCAGCACCATCGTCGCCGGTCCCATGGCTCGCGCGAATGAAGCCATCGCACTGTCGAGATCGTAGGATTTGCAGCTCAGCAGAACGAGGTCAAAGGGCTCGTGTGACCGAGCGGTCAGCGACTGAGCGGTCAGCGAAGGAACCCCCAGCGGGGGC
>DATMQL010000345.1:0-37708 GCA_035566815.1 Steroidobacteraceae bacterium
GAAGATCAACCACGCGGTGGTGTTACTGTCAGCATTGCGCGGCCGGCAGGTTACTTGACTGCGCTGCTAACTGAACCTCGCCTGTTCCAGATAGGCTCGATTGCGTTGCCCGCTTCGCGCTTCCTCTGCGAGCACCTGCACAGAGTTGCGCGCAGTGACTCAAGCCGGCGGGGTCGTTCCCGTCCTGGGAGAACTCCGGAGAGCGGATCGCCGCCAAGGCAGCTCTCACTCCCGTCGCGGCCTGATTTCGGACGCGGCGGCCGCCTTTGATTGTGTCGTCCGGGGTGCCGGCTTAGGATGCCCGCGGCTCACAAACCGGCGAGACATTCATGACGCGCACCCAAGACCGCCGCACGATTCTCAAATGGGCAATGTTAGGCGGCGGGGCCGCCCTCGCCCGCCTCCTCGCCGGTCCACTCGCCTTCGCCGCCGCCCCGACTCCGAAGGAGCAGGACGCCCACGCCGCGTTCGAGCGCGCGACCCGCGGCATGCCCGCTGCGCGCATCAAAGATGTGAGCGTGATCCAGGTCGGTAGCAACGGCATCAACGACTCAACCGTCGTGAAGGTAACCACCGACCAGGCCGGCCTCTATGGTTACGGGTGCGCAACGGCCACTTTCCCCGGCGGCCGCGCCAAACTCGTCGCCGCCGCCGTCACCGACTATCTCAAGCCGCTGGTCGTCGGCAGGACGACCGACCGGATCGAGCAGATCTGGCAGCTCTGCTACATGAGCTCCTACTACAAGAATGACACGGTGCTCAATTGTGCCATCGGCGGTGTCTGTGACGCGCTCTGGGACATCAAGGGCCGGCAAGCCGGTATGCCGGTCTACCAGCTCGTCGGCGGCAAGTGTCGCGAAGCCGCGGATGTCTACCTGCATGTCAACATGGGCGCGCAGGACCCGGGCAAACAACTCATCGAGAACTCGATGAAGCTCGTCGAGAAGGGCTGCCACAACCTGCTGGTCGCCCTGTTTCAGCGTGACGCGACGGTAAACAACCTGTACGGACAGCCGAAGTTCGACGATGGCTCGCTGGCATTCGATCGGGACAAGATGACCCGCAAGATCCTGGCGGCGTTCGAGCTGTTCAGGAAGGAAATGCCGCCGGAAATCGGCTTAGGGGTCGATGTCCACTCCCTGCTCGATCCCATCCGTGGCCTGCAGTTCGGCAAGGACGTCGAGGCCTTCAGGCTGTTTTTCTGCGAGGATCTATTCCCTCCCGAAGAGGCGGGCCACTACAAAATCCTGCGGACCCAGTGCAGCACCCCCCTGGCGGTCGGCGAGCTGTGGAACAACCCGCACGAATGGCAGCCACTGGTGGAGGCGCGTCAGATCGATTATCTACGTCACCATGTCTCGCATATCGGCGGCTTCACCGCCGCCCGCAAGATCGCCGCCTTCGCCGAAAATTACGAAGTGAAGTTTGCCTGGCACGGAGCACCCAACTCCCCTGTCGGCAGCATGACCAACCTGACTCTGGACCTCACCTGCGAGAACTTCGGAATCCACGAGCACATCGACTACTCGCCGCTGGTCGAGGACATCTTTCACGGCGCCCTGCAGATCAAGGACGGTTACGCCTGGATCAGCGAAAAACCGGGCTGGGGGATCGAGGTGGACGAGGCGCTCGCGGCGAAGCATCCCATCACGGACGAGCACCCGAATGAATTCCGCACCAAGGATGGCAGCGTCATCCAGGGCACCGGCTAGCTTTCGGCGGCCTTTCCTGCATTTGGGGGTGCAGACTCGCCCGCTTGACCTTAAAGTTGCGGCCAGAATTTAAACTGGCGCCGACCACGGCGACGTCTGTAACAGGATTGTCATGCAGATTCACGACCACGCTCCAAACGCCTGGGGCCGCTCCTTTCTGTGGGGCGGGATCCTGCTGGGCCTGCTGCTGGTAACGGTATTGCTGACGCACGGGTTTGGGCTGCTCGGCGCCGGCAAGCCTGCGGACACCGGGCCCGCGATGCTGTTGCGCCAGGGGAACCAGATCGTCATCCCCGAGAGCTCGCCGCTGCGCAAGCGGCTCACCGTGACACCCGCTCATGCGGAAGCCGTCAGCGCAAAGCTCGTGTTGCCGGCGGTCGTAGAGTCCGACCCCGCGCGCACCGCGGCCGTGCTGACACCCCTTGGCGGCCGTGTAGTCGAGATAAAAGTCGCTCTCGGTGATCGCGTGCGCCAGGGACAGGTGTTGGCCGTGATCGACTCGCCCGACCTGGGGCAGGCCTTCGACGATAACGACAAGGCAGCCGACGCCTCCCAACTCACCCAGAAAAACCTCACACGCCAGGAAGAGCAGTTCAAGCTCGGCACAGCCTCCAACCGAGATCTCGACCAGGCGCGCAGCGATAACGCGCAGGCGTCGTCCGAATATGCCCGCACACAGGCCCGTCTGAAGGTGCTCGGTGTGTCCGCCGAGAGGCAGCAACACTCGACTCTGTTGTCGGTGCAGGCACCCGTGTCCGGAAGCGTGACGACACTCACGATCGCACGCGGCAACATGATCAACGACCCGACGCAGCCGATCATGACCGTCGCCGACCTGAGCACTGTCTGGGTCACCGCGTTGGTTCCCGAGAAAGACGTCGCAGCCGTGGCGAAGGATCAGGACGCGGAGGTCTCCCTCTCCGCCTACCCCGGACGAGTACTCCACGGGAAGGTGTTGTTCATCAGTGACATCATCGAGCCCGACTCACGGCGTGACAAACTGCGCATCGCCTTCCCGAACGCGGACGTGAGCCTGAAACCCAACATGTTCGCGACCGTCACGCTGGTGGGACCGAAACAGACCCGCGTAGTTCTGCCCACGTCGGCGCTCCTCATGAACAACGACAGAACCTCCGTGTTTGTCGCGACCGCACCCTGGACCTTCGAGCGCCGCACCGTCGAAGCACAGTTGGAGGAAGGCCCGACGGTGACGCTCGGCTCGGGCGTCAAGGACGGCGAGCAGGTCGTGGTCAGGGGCGGAATTCTCCTCAATGATTGACGAACTGGTCGGCTTCTGCCTCCACCGCAGGGTGGCGCTGATTATCCTGGCCGCGTTGCTCGTCGGCTCCGGTATCTATGCCTGGGAGACCCTTTCGGTAGAAGCGTATCCCGAGCTCGGCGATGTCGCGGCGCAGGTCACCACGCAAATGCCAGGCCTGGCTGCCGAGGAGGTCGAGCAGTTGATCACCGTGCCACTGGAGCGGCAGATCAACGGGACGCCCGGTCTCTTCCTGATGCGTTCCACCAGCACCTTCGGTCTGTCGCTGATTACCGTGTTGTTTCGCGACGGTTACGAGGACTACTGGGTGCGCCAACGGCTGCTCGAGCGCATCAGTCAGACCACACTACCCCCGGGTGCCGCGCCCTCGCTGGACCCGGTGGCCGGCCCGGGCGGTGAGATCTTCCGGTACACCCTGGAATCCGACACCCGCAACTTGCAGGAGCTCTCGGAAATTCAGCGCTGGACGGTCATCCCGGCCCTGAAATCCGTACAAGGCGTGGTCGATGACACCAACTTCGGCGGCTTCACCACCGAGTACCAGCTCGATCTCGATCCCAAGCAGCTCGTGCACTACGGCCTGGGCATCACCGACGTCATCAATGCCATCAACAACAACAATACCAACGCGGGCGGCGGCCGTGTCTCGCGCGGCGATCAGAGCTATGTGATCCGCGGCGTGGGGTTGATTCATAATCTCGAAGAGATCGGCTCGATCGTGGTGACGCAGGTGAACGGCACTCCGGTGCTGGTGCGCGATCTGGGGCGCACCACACTGAGTCACCAGGAGCGCGAGGGCATCGTCGGCAAGGACGGCAATCCGGACACGATCGAGGGCATCGTGCTGATGCTCAAATACCAGAATCCGTCGCGCACGCTGGCGGGTGTCCATGCCAAGGTGGCCGAGCTCAACCGCAAGCTCGCCAAACAGGACGTGCGCATCGTGCCTTATATCGATCGCGATGACCTGGTGCACTCGACGGTGAGCAAGGTCGGCCGCACCATCGCCGAAGGTGTTGGCCTGGTGTTCCTGGTCCTGATCATCTTCCTGGGCAGCCCGCGCAGCGCCTTCGTGGTCGCGGTCTCGATTCCGATGGCCCTGGTCTCGGTATTCGTGTTCCTCAATGTCACGAAGGTCTCGGCCAACCTGTTGTCCCTGGGCGCCATCGACTTCGGCATCCTGGTCGATGGTGCGATCGTCGTTACCGAGTCCATCCTGCGCCGGCGTGAGGCGACTCCCGACGAAGAGCTGAGCGAGAGCGAGGTGAAGGCGGCGGCGGTACAGGTGACCCGCCCCATCTTCTTCGCGAGCCTCATTATCATCACGACCTATCTGCCGCTTTTTTCCTTCGAGCGCGCCGAAGCCAAGCTTTTTACGCCCATCGCGTACACCATGGCCTATGCATTGTTCGGGGCGCTGCTGACCACGCTTGCCCTGGTGCCCGGCCTCGCCTACTACGCATTCCACAAGCCGGGACGCGTGTATCACAATAAATGGCTGGCTGGACTAACACAGGGCTACGAGCGAGTGCTGGCGGCGTGTCTGGAGCAGCCGCGGATCATCTACGGCGTCACCCTCTTCGCTCTGTTCGCCGTCATCGGCCTGGCTGGGACCGTGGGTCGGGAGTTTCTGCCGGACCTCGACGAGGGCTCGCTATGGCTGCAGGTGCAGATGCCTACCGGCCTCGCTCTCGACCAGGCCAGCGACATGGCGAGCGAGCTGCGCCGTGCTGTCCTGAAGTATCCGGAGATTTCCTTCGTCGTCACCCAGACCGGCCGCAACGACGACGGCACCGACTCCTGGACCATGTCGCACGTCGAGGCACCGGTGGGCCTCAAGCCCTATGACACCTGGCCGGGGGGTGAAAGCAAAAAGGCGTTCGTGGACCGGCTGTCCGCCGACCTGGCGAAAGAGCTTCCCGGCTTTGATATTGGCATCAGCCAGCCCATCATCGACGGTGTCAATGACCTGATCGGTGGCGCGCACAGCCCGCTGGTGGTGAAGCTCTACGGCGATGACCTGCCGATGCTGCGGGATATCGGGCGCCAGATCGTCGCCGTGCTGTACTCGATTCCCGGTACCTCCAGCGCGTCCCTGTTCCAGGAGCCACCGATTCCGCAGATCGAAATCAAGCTCGATCACGGGAAGGCGGCGCGCTATGGTATCAACATGACGGACGTCCAGAACGTCATCCAGACCGGGGTCGGCCAGTCGCCGGTGTCGACGGTCTATGTCGGCGAGCGGACCTATCCCCTGACGGTCCGATACATGGCCAACACCCGAAACGACCCGGACGCGCTCGGTAATCTGCTCGTGAATACGAGCAGCGGTATGCAGGTGCCGCTATCGCAGATCGCTAGTATCCGTGTACGGTCGGGCGAAAGCACGGTCACCCGCGAGAACGGCGAGCGCAATCTCACGATCCGGATCGATAACCGCGACCCCGACCTGACCACGTATCTCAAGGAAGCCCAATCCCGCATCGATGCCAAGGTGCACTACGACCACGACCGGGTGCGCCTCGAATGGGGTGGGCAGTTCGAGAATCAGAAGCGCGCCGAATCGCGACTGCTGGTGATCCTGGGGATGGTGATGGGGTTGATGTTGATACTGCTCACGGTGGGGACAAATTCGTTCCGGCAGGCAGCCCTCATCCTCGGTGTGGTACCGCTCGCAACACTGGGCGGCCTGATTTCGTTGCACCTGACAGGCCAGACACTCAACGTAGCCAGTGGCGTCGGCTTCATCGCCCTGTTCGGCGTCGCGGTTCAGAACGGGATCATCATGGTGGCGAACCTCAACCGGATGAGGAAGGCGGGTTTCGACCTGCACGAAGCCGTCATGAAGGGCGCGACCGAGCGCTTGCGGCCCGTGCTCATGACCGCGACAGTCGCTACATTAGGAATGCTGCCTGCCGCCCTGCACACGGGTGTTGGAAGCGACGTCCAGCGCGGGATCGCGACCGTCGTGGTCGGCGGGCTCGCCGTCGCCACCATCCTGACTTTGTTCGTGCTGCCTTCGATGTACCATGTGCTCGAGCACTGGGCCGAGGCGCGACATGGCCGCACGGCGTGGCACACCCAATGATGAAAATCACTCGTCCGGCTATCGGCTGCATTACGGCTGTCGCGCTGGTTACGCTCCTTTCCGACTGTGCCGTGGGCCCCAACTTCAAGCGGCCCGCCGCACCCCCCGCCTCCGGGTACGGCAGCGCTTCGACGCAAGGCGAGCTCGCCTCCAGCCCGGGAGCGGCCGGTGGCACCCCGCAGCGGTTCGTCGCCGCGATGGATATTCCGGCGCAATGGTGGACGCTCTTCCAGTCTCCCAAGCTCAATGGGCTGGTGGAGCAGGCGATCAAGGCCAACCCGAACATGGCAGCTGCCAAAGCGGCGCTGCGCCAGGCGCACGAGCTCTACCTGGCACAACGGACTACCTTCTGGCCGACCGCGCAGGGAAGCTTCGACGCCGTGCGCGCCGAGAACGCGGTCGGCGCGATCTCGAATCCAACGTCCCTGCCGCAGGCAAATCCCTACTACAACCTCTACACCGCACAGCTCAGCGTAAGTTATATGCCCGACATTTTCGGAGCGACGCGGCGTGCCGTGGAGGCGGCACGGGCGCAGGATGACAATACGCGCTTCCAGCTCGAAGCGACGTACCTGACGTTGAGCAGTAATGTCGTAGTAGCCGCGATCACGGAGGCGAGCCTGCGCGGGCAGATCGCCGCGACTCAACGTGTGCTGGAACTACAGCACCAGCTGACAGAGAAGGTAAGACAGCAGCGGACACTCGGCACCGCGAGTAATCTGGATGTCCTCAGCCAGGAGGCGTTTGAAGCCCAATCCGCCGCGACCCTGGCTCCCCTGCAGAAGGCGTTAGGGCAGACGCGCGATGAGTTGACGGCGCTGGTGGGGCGGTTACCCGCCGAAGAGCCGGCGGAGACGTTTCAACTCGACGAATTGACCTTGCCGGGCGATCTGCCTGTCAGCCTGCCTTCGAAGCTCGTAGAGCAGCGTCCGGACGTGCGCCAGGCGGAAGAGAACCTGCATTTCGCCTCCGCGGAGGCCGGAGTGGCGATTGCCGACATGCTGCCGCAATTCGCCATTACGGGTAACTGGGGATCGAGTGCACTCACGACCGGTGACTTGTTCAAGACAGGGACCGGATTCTGGAGTATCGGCGCCTCGCTCACCCAGACGCTGTTCGATGCCGGGGCGTTGCTGCACAAACATCGGGCCGCGGACGCCGCCCTCGACGAGGCGGGTGCGCAGTATCGAGCCGCAGTAATTCTCGCCTGTCAGAATGTCGCGGACACCCTGCGAGCTTTGCAGGCCGATGCGGACACGCTCAAGGCTGACGCCGAGGCTGCGCGTGCGGCGCAAAGCGCATTCGATCTCGCTCGCAAGCAGCGCGATCTGGGAACAATCAGTCTCGTTACTGTCATGAATGCGGAAGCTACCTACCAACAGGCCGAGCTTGCCCTCGTGCAGGCGCAGGCCAACCGGTATTCCGACACCGCCGGCCTGTTCCAGGCGCTCGGAGGGGGTTGGTGGAATCGCCCTAAAGGGAGCAGTCTATGAGCAGCCTCGTTCTGCGTGAAGACCACGATGGCGTGGCCACTTTGACAATCAACCGACCGGAAAAGCTGAACGCGCTCTCCAAGGACGTGTTCCAAGCACTGGACCAGCACGTGCATGCCATCGGACGACAGACCAAGACCGTTGGCGTTGTGGTGTTACGCGGTGCCCAAGGTAACTTTTCCTCCGGCTACGACATGAACGAGGTGCTCGACTACGTCAAAGCCGACGCCAAGCCGCACTATCACTCGGAAGTGATCGACAAGCTCGCCAACCTGCCGCAACCGGTAATATCCGCGGTCGAGGGCCATTGCTCCACCGGCGCGCTGGAGTTGGCGCTCGCGGCCGATCTGATTGTCGCGAGTGAGTCGGCAAAGTTTTGCGACGTGTACGCCAAGTGGGGGCTGACACCCGTCTGGGGCCTCACGCTGCGACTCCCGCATCGGATCGGCACGGCCAAGGCGAGCGAGATGATGCTCACTTCGCGCTTCTATTCCGGGCGCGAGGCCCAAGCCATGCACCTGGCGAACTTCTGTTTTGCTGACGACCGGTTCGATGTCGAACTCGCTGCGCTCTGTGCCGACATCCTGGCCAACTCCTGGTACGCCAACCTGGTCATCAAGCGCGCGCTCATCGAGACCGAGGGCCTCACCTTGAAGGACGCTTACGCGCTCGATCTCTTCAAAAACGAAGGACTCGCGCCCGACGCGGCCAAACGGGTCACGAAGTTCGGCAAGAAGAAAAAAGCGACTCCCGGTGAGTGAGCCTGTAGTACGCCACGAGCCACTCCTGGCCATTGTCATGGCCGGGATGCGGTACGGGCGAGGATTCGCCTGTTATGACGCAGGCTCCAACGGCTGAATCGCGCCCTTGGCGATGATCGGCCCCGACGGAGCGGCATGCGGCACGCCGGTGGCAGGCTCCAGGGTCACCGCAAGAACCGAACCCGCGACCAAGGCCGCGCGCACGTCGTCGGGGACCGTCACGGTGTACGACTTGTTGATCGAGACCAAGCCCAGCGAGCGCGGCGCCTTGCCAGCCGGAATCAGCCAGAGCTCGGTCACGCGCCCTTGCGAATCCGGTGCGGACGGCACCGGCACCATGAGTACGGTCCCGTGCGAACTGTCGACGGAGGCCAGCCAACCCGGCGTACCGTCATCGTGGGTGAGCGGGGTAACGGGTTTCGCGCCAGGCTCCGGCGGCGCAACCTGCAGCGTCCACGCGATCACAGCCACCGCAATCACGGTCGATAGGACAGTTGCGGCACGCCAGAACCCCAGGCTCTGCCCGAAGCCAGTTGCCGCACGCGAGCCCTCGTTCCATCCCAGGCGTGCGCAGATCCGAGCCCAGACCTGTGCTGGGGCTTCGACCGGCTCAATGTCGGCCAGCCACGGCCCGAGGTGCCGTTCCCACTCCGCGACCCGCTGTGCGAAAGCACGATCGCTTTCGACACGTGCCTGTACGGCACGATGCTGGACCACGTCCAACACCCCTAACACGAATTCTCCGGCCAGCACATCGTCCGGCGGCGGCTCGGGGCCTTCCGGCCCGCTCTCTCCAGGTGGCAGGTTGGGGCTGTTCACGAGCCCAGGCACTCCCGTAATTGCATCAGACCTCGGCGAATCCAACTCTTGATCGTGCCCAGGGGGGTTTCGATCTTCGTCGCCAGGTCCTCATAGGTGAGCCCGTCGAAGAAGGCGGCGCGGATGAGCGAGCGACGACGCGGCTCGAGTCGCTCCAGGCACTTCTCGAGCTGCGCGCGATCCGTGGCGGCCTGTGCCTGTTGCGGCGGCGATGCGCCCGGGTCCTCCAGATCCTCCGCCAGCTCGACACTGGCCCGAGCCTGCCGGGCGGGCATGGAGCGCAGCCGGTCGATAGCTTTATTGCGGGCAATCATGGCGAGCCACGTGGTCGCACTGGCCTTGGTGGCGTCGAATTGTGCGGCTTTGCGCCAGACCGTGGTAAAGACTTCTTGCAACGCGTCTTCTGCATCCGCGCGTTCCGCAAGCACGCGCAGGCAAATCCCGAACAGCCTGTTCGCCGTGCTCCGATAAAGCGCGTCAAAAGCGTCGCGGCTCCCGAGGGCGACCTGCGCCAACAGAGCTTCCAACGACGTGGCGTTCGTCTCAAGCATCGTTCAATGTTCCGGCGCGGCGCGAAGTTGTTGCGGCAGTAGTCTGCCTGAGTCTGACACGCCTGTAACCACCAGGAGGACGAGTGCTATAAACCTGACCATCCCCCCTATACGTAGGATCGGAGCGGACGGATTCAGGCGTATGCTTGGCTGCTGACGAACATGAGGGGGAAATCATGCGGGTTAGGACTATTGCCGCCGCTGCGACAGCCATGGTCGTGGGCTGGCTGCCGGTCACTTCGAGCTTTGCGTCTGACCTCTGCGAGCGCGCCTGCCTGACCGGGATGGTCGACAAGTATCTCGCCGCGCTGGTGGCGCACGATCCGAACCAGTTGCCCGTCGCGCGAGTGGTGCGTTTTACAGAAAACGGGCAAGAGTTACGGCTCGGCGACGGCTTGTGGGGTACGGCCACGACCGCGGGGAAATACCGACTCTACGTCGCCGACCCGGAAGACGGGCAAGTTGGGTTGTATGGCACCGTGATCGAGGCTGATAACCCGGTTTACCTCGCCCTGCGGCTGAAAGTTGACTACGGCCTGATCAGCGAGGTGGAGACAATCGTGGTCCGCTCCGGGGGAACAACGAGCTTTCCTCCTGCGGGCAAGACGATGGAGGAGAAAGGCACTCCCCGCCCGCAATTCCTGCGCACATTGCCGGCTGGCGAAAGGATGTCCCGCGCGGACCTGGTCAAAGTGGCGAATTCCTATTTCACCGGGTTGGGCGGCAACACCGGACAGAATACCGCCCCCTTTGCGCCGACCTGCCTGCGGTGGGAGAACGGCGTTCAGACCAACAGCAACCCCAATTTTCTGCGCCCCGCCAACGGCGGCTTCAATGTCGTGGCGCTGGGCTGCGAGGATCAGCAGAAGAGCGGCTACTTCTCGTTCGTCACCTCCATACGCGACCGCCGCTTCCCGGTCGTGGACCGCGAGCGGGGGCTGGTGATGTCGTTTGCTTTCTTCGATCACGCTGGCCGGATCAAGGACATTCATCTCACCAACGGGCAGACCGCACCCTCGCCGGTGCGCGCGCCACACACACTGGAAATCTCCGAGTTGTTCCAGATCGATAAGGGCAAGATCGACCAGGTCGAGGCGGTGTTGGATTCGGTGCCGTACGGAATGCGCTCGGCCGTGTGGGATGTGCCCTGACGCTGCCGTCATGGAAGAATGAGTCGCAGGTGGACGGACTTCGAAGCACCGTAGGCACCGTGATTCGCATCCGCCATCAGGAGGCCGCCGCGCCAGGGTAGGACCACCTGGTTCTGGGTACCGGTGTCGGCCAGCACAGCCTCCCGGGGCTGGCCGTTATTCCATTGAAACATGGTGATGCGGCAGGGCGTGCCGGGGTGGTCCGGTGGTTTGCTCTCGGGCCGCGCCGGATCGCAGGCCTGCTCCTGCTCGGCCACGAGAACGTACGGGACGCCGCCGTTCCAGTGGCCCAGGTTGATTTCGTGCACGTCGCGGTAACTCGTGCTTATTCGGTGCGCGATCCAGGGATCCTGCGGGTCAGGGGGCTGCTCGTACCACGTTATCCCTCTGTCGTCCGTCCCTCCTCCGGGACCCTCATGCTCGTTGGCGGCGGTGACCACCGCATATTTACCTGACACGAGTTGGCCCGCGGCGAAGCTGTTGCCGACGTTGCCGGGGCCGATGAAATGTTTGGACCAATGAGCGGTGCGTGCATTGCCGCCGCGCGCGCGGGGATTCTCATACCAGAAGATGTTGCCGCTCGGATCGGAACCGACCAGGTGCGGCAGGGAATCAGTTCCTACCTTGAGAATGGCAACATCGTCACCGACGTCCGCGACATCATCGACCACCTGCCAGTGGTTGCGATCGTTCTGGAACGCCACGAATTCGGGGGCGCGCAAGCTGATCGCCCCCGAACAGACAATGTCGACTTTGCCGTCGCCATCGAGATCCTCGAGGCGGATGTCATGACAGCCATGGTTGGGATTCACGACGTGGGCGGGCCAGGGCCGGGTCACCGCGGCAGCATGGCCGCGATTGCCTGGATTTTCGAACAGGACGATTTTATTGCCAATCGAGGCTACCAGTCCCGGGTAGGCATCGCCGCTGAATTTTATGGGCCGCGCGCGCTCATACGCACTACCCTGCTCGACTATGGTGGAGCGCTTCCAGGGTCCCTGCAGTTGCCCCGTGATGGAGCGATACAAATACAAGCCGCCGCGCCCGTTGCCGACAATGACGCTCGGAAAGGCTTCCGATGTAAAATAGTCGATTGCTTTTTCCAACGGCTCGCCGACGCGAACGTGGTTGTCGATGACGACGTCCTGCGCAATTGTCTGCGCACTGGCGGGCGGGATGGTCCACGGGCTCAGCACGAGCAATAACACCGCAGTCGGGTGGTGATCGGAAAGACGGCGAGTGGTCGCAAACAAGCGACGGACAATCGGATAAATGTAGAGGTAAGCGGTTTTCACATGAGCTCCCGGTGAACCTTGGTTCCCAACGCGACGTTGCGAAACCGCAGAGCGGGCGCGCGCCAAGGCGCGACCCGTCCGCGGCGCAGTTACCCGGAAGCGGTCAGGTTGGAAGGGTCCAGTGACTCAGGCGATTGATCTTGCCGCCATCAATTTGAGGGGAGGAGCGGAGCGGATCGCAGGCCGCCGGCACGCCGCCGAAGGCGCGTGCGGCCGCAATGAGCACTCCCTTGCTGAATCTTTGCTGGGAGCGGTGCCGGCGGCACGGCAATAGCACGATGGTGTTGACTGCTGCGACCATGGCGGGAGGGAAGCAATCGACGTGCCGGGCTGCGGGCGATAGAACGGGCAAGCGGAAGCCCCGCAAAGCTGGCAGAGTCTGGAATTGCACGCGCGCGGCGCCAGGACTTGGCACAGGGGCGGTTATGAGTGCGACTTTCGACGCGATCGTCATTGGAGCGGGCCAGGCGGGGCCTGCGCTGGTGGGGCGACTCGCCGCGGCTGGCATGACCGTGGCCATGGTCGAGCGTCATCTGTTCGGGGGCACTTGTGTCAATACCGGATGCACGCCGACCAAAACGCTCGTCGCCAGCGCGGAGGTCGCTTACCAGGCCAGGCGAGCTGCGGAATACGGCGTGAGAATTGACGGCGGGATTTCCGTCGATATGAGCGCCGTGAAAACACGTAAAGACAAGATTGTCGCCACCTCCCGAGATGGCATCGAGACCTGGCTGGGCAACCTGAAAGGCTGCACGGTCTTCAAGGGACATGCACGCCTCGAGTCGGCACAGGAGGTGCGCGTCGGGGACGACCTGCTGCGGGCGAAGCAGATTTTCCTCAATGTTGGGGGCCGCGCCGTATTGCCTGACCTGCCCGGCGTCGGTCGGGTGCCAACCCTTAACAACACCTCGATTCTCGAGTTGGACATTCTCCCGAAGCACCTGGTCGTCGTCGGGGGCAGCTACGTGGGACTCGAGTTCGCGCAGGTGTATCGCCGTTTCGGCAGCACGGTGACGGTGATCGAAAAAGGGCCTCGGCTCGTCTCGCGTGAAGACGAAGACGTGTCGACCGCGATCGAAGCGATATTCGCCGCCGAAGGGATTACGGTTCGCACCAGTGCGGAATGCATTCACTTCGACAAACGCGACGACCAGATCGTTGCGGGAGTTGAATGCACTACCGGTGATCCGGAAGTCCTGGGCTCACACGTACTGCTGGCGGTGGGGCGGCGGCCTAACACCGATGATCTCGGGCTCGACCGCGCCGGGGTCGCCGTCGATGATCGCGGCTATATCAAGGTGGACGACAAGTTGCAAACCAACGTCCCGGGCATCTGGGCTCTTGGCGACTGTAACGGCAGAGGCGCTTTCACTCACACGGCCTACAACGATTTCGAGATCATCGCCGGCAATCTGCTCAACGGCGAAACCCGCCGGGTAACTGACCGTATTCTCTGTTATGGCCTGTTCGTCGATCCGCCGTTGGGGCGCGTCGGCATGACCGAGAAGGAAGCGCGCGCCAGCGGGCGTAAGATCCGTGTGGGAAAGCGCCCGATGACCCGGGTGAACCGGGCGGTGGAAAAGGGAGAATCGCAGGGGTTCATGAAAGTGGTCGTCGATGCCGACACCCGGGAGATTCTCGGCGCCGCCATTCTCGGCGTCGGCGGCGACGAGGCGGTACATGGCATCCTGGACACGATGGCAGCGAAGGCGCCGTTTACGACGCTACAACATGCAGTGCATATCCATCCGACGGTATCGGAGTTGATTCCGACGATTTTGGGAGAGTTGGTTCCTTGAAAGCCGCCGGCGGGCGCCCTGCTACAACGCGTCCGAAATATCCTGCAGCAGTCCGCTGTCCTGCGGCTTGGTCGGCGGTGGGTAGCGTTTCAACACCTTACCGTCGCGACCGATGAGGAATTTCTCGAAGTTCCACTCGATGTCGCCTGCGAAACCGTTTTCGGGCGCGGTCAGGAAGGCATACAACGGATGGCGGCCCTTCCCGTTCACGTCGAGCTTCGCGCTCAGTGGAAAACTGACATCGTAATTCGTCTGGCAGAACTCCGCGATCTGCGCCTCTGTGCCGGGCTCCTGCGCGCCAAACTGGTTGCAGGGGAACCCGACGACGGTGAAATTTTGCTCGCTCAACTCACGCTGCAATTGCTCGAGACCGGAATACTGCGGCGTCAACCCACACCGGCTCGCCACATTCACAGCCAGTACGACCTTCCCGCGCAGCCCGCCGAGAAGATCAGGCGATCCATCGATTCCCCGCACCGGGATGTCGTAAAAGTCGGCCATGTCTGCGCTCCTGGATCACTCGAGGGGACTCGAGCGTGAACGTTCCGCACATGGCCGTCAAATTGTCCGCGTCCAACGCAGGATGGCGGCCGGTCACTGCTTTGCGAGCGCCGCCTGCATCTCCGGGAATTTCTCCGCGACCTTCTGTATGTCTGCGGGGAAGTCCGACATCTCCTGTACCTGGCGGATTTCGATGATCTCGTTTTTGCCGCCGGGGCAGCGTTTCGCCCATTCAATGGCCTCTGCTTTGGAGGCGACCTGGATCATCCAGTAGCCGCCGATGACCTCCTTCGTCTCGGTGAACGGGCCGTCGGTCACCATCGGCTTGCCGCTCTCGAAGGAGACACGGGCGCCCATGGAGGGCGGGTGCAGACCCTCCAGCGACAGCAGAACACCGGCTTTCTGCAGTGCTTCGTTGTACTTCATCATGGCCTCGACGGCCTTGGCGTCAGGCACAGTCCCCGGGGCGGCCTGCTCGTAACCCTTTGGGATCATTATCATCATGAATCGCATGCTCGTGTCCTCATTTGCGCCAACCGACGCTTTTGAAACGACGAAGCAGCCCTACGGGGCCCGACAGGCGCTGCGAAATAATTTTATATCCCCGGGGGTCGCCTGGTCGATCACTAGCGGACCGCACTCACCGAGGCGCTCGGACAGGGCTGACAGTCTCCGTACACCTCGTGCTCGGGACAGGGGTTCTGGGTCCCGGCAGTACAATAATAGCCTCCGGAAGTAACGCGGTGCGTGTCGGCGCAACCCATCGTCGCGCCGGCCGCAAGCAAACATACGGCGATCAGGCGGAACACAGGTACCTCGATCGGATGACCATCCGCACCCGGCAGCCAAGGGTTCTATCCGTGTTTCACACTACCCGGCCACCATTAAAACGCGGCGAATACCCGATTAATAAGCTTGGCCGTCGTTGGGATGGGGTCGTGGCGCGGCGGGTGGGGCCGGTGCGGGGCGGGGCCAACCCGGCTCGAGCAGCAAGCTATTGCAACAATTCCGCGCGGGGCGGCGTCCACGGGGCCCGCTTCGAGCAGGGGCCTGGGGAATCCGGGTTAAGGTCGATGTCGGCCATTCCGCCGCCCCGTTGGCCTGCAAAGCGCAGGTCACCGATCACCCATTCGCGCCCGAGCTCCGCCACGAACGGAGCACGTGCGAACTGCATGAGCGCGGCGGCGTTACAGTTGCCCGCGACGATCTGCGCGAGATGGGTCTTCGACATCTCGAACTCGCTGATCCAATGCATTCCCGCGGAATCCGGGGCCAGCACTTTGGCCAGCGGCGCAACAGTGGGACCGTTGCCAGACAGTGTCGGGCACCTGGCCGCCGATATCAGCCCCGGCGCGTTCGATACCACACCGTGTCGGACCGTGTAACGATCGCCGTGTGTTTCCAACAGCAGGACATCCCAACACAGTGGGTTCATCGCGCCCGGTGACAGGACATGATCGATGACCTGCCCGGCCGGAAAATCCGTGGCAGCACTTGCCTCCACGCGGCGGGCGGCAAAGTATCCGCCCGTTATGAAGGCGGCTGTGACGATGAGCATGGCGACGGCGCTGGCGATAGCGGCGGTACGCGCCGAGGCGCGCCAGCCAATAATCAATAAAGCAGCCGTCAGAACCACGTAGGCGAGGCACGCGAGCGCAGGCACGAGATCCAGGAACAAACCCGCAGCCAGTCCCGCGAGCAGCGCCAGCGCGATGACTACCCGCACCACTCTTGATCGCGCCGTGAAGACCAGCGGGGCGGCGGCCGCCCAGTAAAGGGGTTCGACAATGAATACCGAGTCGCCGTAGAACCACCCGTTTTGGACCGGCCAGAACGGATGCACGCCATAACTGTTCAAGAAATCCATCGCCAGATGCAGGAAAGTCCCAAACATGGACATCGCCAAGAGCTCGAACCGGTCACGGCGGGTCGGCGCCAGGCGCCGGTACCGCAGCCACCACTCCGCACCGGCATAGAGCAGCAAGGTGAGCACCAGGCATCCCAGCACGGTATGGGTGTACCCGCGATGCTCCAGCACGTAGCCCAGTTTCGCCTGCGTGTCGTGGGGGACGCCGCGATAGCTGTAAAGCAGATCCAGGTCCGGGAGATTGCCGCCAATGGCGGCGATCGCGACGAACAACCCGCGCCGGACGTCCGGGGCCAATCCCGGTTGGCGGGCACGCGTCGCGCGCCCGAGGGATTCGCCGGCAATGAACCCGATCAAGGTATGGGTGAGATTATCCATGAGCTCCCGAAGGAACTTTAAAAACCCATTGCCGTTGAAGGGAACCGCGCCAACCCCGCAGCGCGCCCGAGAACCCGTCGTGCGCCAGGCTCGCCTCCAAAATCTGCTGACCGCGCTGGCAGTGCCATTCCTTCTCGAGGGGTGCTCAGGAGCTATTCTTTCGCCAGCCGGGCCGGTAGGAAATGCCGAGCGGACGATTCTACTGAACTCGCTCGCCATCATGCTGGCCATCGTCATCCCGACGATCCTCGCCACGCTCGCATTCGCATGGTGGTTCCGCGCCACCAACAAGCGAGCCCGCCATCTGCCCGACTGGGCCTATTCGGGGCGGATCGAGCTCATCGTCTGGTCGATTCCGGCGCTCGTGGTGTTCTTCCTGGGCGGCATTGCGTGGCTCGGCTCGCACGACCTGGACCCCGCCCGCCCCCTGTCCTCGAGTGGCCAACCTCTGGAGGTCGATGTCGTCTCGCTCGATTGGAAATGGCTGTTCATCTACCCGGACCAGGGAGTCGCCAGTGTCAACCAGCTGGTCGCGCCGGTCGGGGTACCCCTGCATCTGCGCATTACCTCGGCGACGGTGCTGAACGTGTTCTTCGTGCCGCGACTCGGAAGCGAGATTTACGCGATGAACGGCATGGCAAGCCAACTCAACCTGCAGGCCGACGAGCCCGGGGTGTTTCCCGGCCTCGCCGCGCACTTCAGCGGCGATGGCTTCTCCGACATGAACTTCGAGATGCACGCGCTGCCCGCCGCGGACTTTACTGCATGGACCACGGCCACGCGCACCACCGGCCCGGAGTTGGATGAAGCGTCTTACCGGACGTTGCTACGGCAAACCGAGAACGTGAAACCCTACACCTACCGCGCGGTCCAGGCCGGTTTGTTCGATGCCATCCTTTTGCAAAAGCTGCCGCCAGGCGCCGGGCCACGCACCGGGCGCCCCAATGCCTCGGTCTCACCGACCCGGGAGAAATAGACGTGTTCGGTAAGCTCACCTGGCAGGCAATTCCATTCGATCAGCCCATTCCGCTCGTGACTTCGGCGGTCCTCATCGTGGTGCTGACCGGGCTGCTGCTGTGGGTGGTTGTGAAGGGGTACGTCCCTTACCTGTGGAAAGAGTGGATCACGAGTGTCGACCACAAGCGCATCGGCATCATGTACTGCCTCCTGGCGCTGGTCATGCTCCTGCGCGGTTTCAGCGACGCACTGATGATGCGCTCGCAACAGGCGTTGGCTTTCAACGCTCCGGGCTATCTCCCGCCGGAGCATTACGACCAGATCTTCTCGGCACACGGCACCATCATGATTTTCTTCGTGGCCATGCCGTTCGTGGTCGGGCTCATGAATTTCGCGGTGCCTCTGCAACTCGGCGTACGCGACGTCGCGTTTCCAACACTGAATTCGGTCAGCTTCTGGCTGACGGCTGCGGGCGCACTCCTGGTGAACGTCTCGCTGGTCGTCGGCGAATTCGCGCGCACCGGGTGGCTGCCGTTTCCCCCTTTGTCCGAGCTCACCTACTCGCCCGGCGTCGGCGTCGACTACTACGCGTGGTCGCTCGAGATCTCGGGCATCGGCACGCTCATGGCGGGGATCAACATGGTCACCACCATACTCAAAATGCGCGCACCGGGGATGACCTACTCGCGTATGCCGGTGTTCTGCTGGACGTCCCTCGCCTCCAACCTGCTGATCGTCGCGGCCTTTCCGATCCTGACCGCCTCACTGGCCATGTTGCTGCTCGACCGCTATGTCGGGTTCCACTTTTTCACCAACGAGGCCGGCGGCAACCCCATGATGTTCATGAATCTCATCTGGGCGTGGGGGCATCCGGAGGTCTACATCCTCGTCCTGCCGGCGTTCGGGGTGTTCTCGGAGGTGATCTCCACGTTCTCGAGCAAGCCCCTGTTCGGCTACCGCTCGATGGTGATCGCGACCATGGCGATCTGCCTGCTGTCCTTCCTGGTGTGGCTGCATCACTTCTTCACCATGGGACCCGGCGGCGACGTGAACGGCTTTTTCGGCATCATGAGCATGATCATCGCGATCCCGACCGGCGTGAAGCTGTTCAACTGGCTCTTCACCATGTACGGCGGCCGCGTACGCTACACGGCGCCCATGATGTGGGCCATCGGCTTCATGGTGACGTTCGCGCTCGGTGGCATGACCGGGGTCCTGTTGGCCGTGCCGCCCGCGGACTTCGTGCTGCACAACAGCCTGTTCCTGGTGGCGCACTTCCACAACGTGATCATCGGCGGCGTGCTGTTCGGCGCCTTTGCCGGCTACAGCTATTGGTTCCCGAAAGCGTTCGGTTTCAGCCTCGATGAGCGCCTCGGCAAGGCCGCCTTCTGGTGCTGGTTCGTCGGCTTTTACGTGGCGTTCATGCCGCTGTACGTGCTCGGCCTGCTGGGGATGACCCGACGAATGCAACATTACACACAGCCCGAATGGCACCCGTGGGTACTGGTGGCGGGAGTTGGCGCCCTCATCATCCTGACCGGGATCATCCTGCAAGTGGTGCAACTGACGGTGTCGATACGAACTCGCGCGCGCCGGCGCGAGCTGACCGGCGACCCGTGGGATGGGCGCACGTTGGAATGGGCGACCTCCTCTCCTCCGCCCGCCTACAACTTCGCGGTGCTTGCGAATGTCGACAGCGAAGAGCCGTACTGGGGCATGAAGTTGCGGGCACGTGAGAATCTGCAACTGTCGGCGGAGCCGCGGTACGAGGCCATCGAGGTGCCGCGCAATAGTCCGACCGGCTTCATCACGGCGTTCTTTGCGGTCTTGACCGGATTTTCCCTGATCTGGCACATCTGGTGGCTCGTCGTGCTAGGCCTCATAGGCGCCTACGCAACTTTCGTGGTCCTCGCCTGGCGGGATATTGTGGAGACGACCATACCGGCTGAGGAAGTCGCGCGCGAGGATCGCGCGAACCGGGCCGCTCGGCTCGAGGCGCTCCGAGCTGCCGGACGCGCGGAGCCGCGGCGGGCGCAGGAGGCACTGGCATGAACAGTGTGGCACTACCCGCCGATTCCGCAGGTGGTGAAGGCTCACGGCACGTGCACTCCCATGCGCCGGGGCACGGCGCGGGCGGCCCCGCGTCCAAGCGAATCGTGGTCGGATATGGGTTCTGGATCTACCTCATCTCCGACATCATCATGTTTTCCGCGCTCTTCGCAGCCTATGCGGTGTTGGCGCCTGCAACCGCCGGCGGCCCGTCCGCGCGCCAGATCTTCGATCCTGACAGCGTCGCCATCGAGACCGCCTGCCTGCTGGCCTCCAGTTTCGCCTGCGGCATGGCCAGCATCGCGGTCAGTCAGCGCAGCATGAAGTGGACGCAGATCTCGCTGCTCATCAGCGGCCTGTTGGGATTCGTGTTTCTGCTGTTCGAGCTGCACGAGTTCCACGGCCTGGTCGCCCGCGGCTTCGGGCCGACCCGCAGCGCCTTCCTCTCGGCGTTCTTTACCCTGGTGGGGTGCCACGGGTTGCACATAACCGCCGGGCTTCTGTGGCTCGGCACGATGATGGCGCAGTTCTATGCGAAAGGCTTTCGGCGCGACATCCAGTACCGTTACCTGTGCTTCAGCCTGTTCTGGCACGCACTCGACATCATCTGGGTGGCGATTTTCAGTCTCGTCTACCTGGTGGGGATGAATCTATGAGTGTCGGAGGCGATCTCGCCCCGGGATACGAATCCGAAGAGGGCGAAGGCCGCGAAGGGATACGCGAGGGCGTTCGCAGCTACTCGTTGGGACTGGCGCTGGCTATAGCGCTCACCCTCGCCTCGTTCTGGGTCGCTCGAACCCACATCATCTATGGGCCAGGCATCCCCGTCGCCCTGGTGGCATTGGCGGTTGCCCAGATGGGTATCCACCTGGTGTTCTTCCTGCACATCACCACGGCGCCCGACAATACGAACAACGTCCTGGCCCTCGCCTTTGGCGTCCTCATCGTGTTCGTCCTCGTCTTCGGCACCGTCTGGGTCATGGCTCACATGAACCACAACATGATGCCGATGCAGGACATGATGCGGATGTAGCAGCTAGGCGCCCCGGGCTAGGCGCCCCGGTCAGAACGAGTAGCCCGCCGCGATCACCAGTGCCTGCGGTCCGAAGTGGACGCGCGACGTACGAATTACACCGGCCGTATCGGTCTTCAGATTGGTGTCGACTTGGCTGATGTTATACGACGCGTTCACACTCCAGCGGGTCCCGAACTGATACTTCAGGCCCACCGTGCCGACCGGCCCTACCGAGGAGGTCAGCGAAAGCCGGGTCGGCCCGCCCGTCCCCGCGGCTCCGGCGGCGGTAACCTGGCGGTCGTAAAAGCTGGTGTAGTTCACACCGACACCGATGTAGGGACGCAGCGCGGCACTCTCACTGAAGAATTTGTATTCGATCAGTGCGGACGGTGCCAGCCACTTGGCGGTGGCGATGGTCTGTCCGTTGTAAGGAACCGAGCCCAGGGTCGCCGGCCCCCTGCCAACAGTCTTGGTGTTCGGCGGCACTCCAAATGCAAGCTCCAGGTCCAGGTACGAGGTGAGCCGCCGGATATAACCAAAGTAAGCCGTTTGTGTGTCCTTGAGGTCGAGATTCACGCCGGCCGGGGTGTAAGGTCCGGAAATGTCGCTGGCCTTGACGTGATAGAACACGAAGTACATTCCCACCCGCACGGTATTGCTCGGAACCTCATCGGCGTGGGCCAACGTCGTGTGGCAGATCGAAGCGGCGGCGGTGAGCGTCGTGAGCACAACAGGCAGCGCGCGCAGAGTCAGTTTCATCTTCATGGCTGAATCCCTTTAGAACTGGCTGAAGAACGAGCGCGCGGCCAGGGAGCAGAACGGCGCCACATTGGTGTGGTACCCCGCTACGATCTGCTGCTGTGCGGCTGCCGGCGACAGCCCACCGCCGGCGGCGGTCTGGTAGAACGCGAACAGCTGCGCCTCGCTGGTCTGAAAGCCAGTCTGGATGGCCGCGAACGGCCCCGCCGGTGTGCCACCCACATCGAGGACGGTGACGAGCCCCGCAGGCAAAGCACTCCAGAAAGCCTGCATGACCTGCGTGTTGACCTTGAAGAATACGGTGGGATCCTGGTCGCCTCCACACAACAGGGTGGGCTCGGTGGGGTGCCAATTTCCATTGCGCATATCGTTGAGATAGGCCGCCTTGCGGAAGGTCTGTGTCGGCGCGACGGCGGCGAGCGGCACGCCGGCCTTCGGCGTCGGCAGTGCGCCGTCCGGATCCGCGGCCGCATCCAGAGCATAACTCACGCGATAGGTATTCGTGATCAGGGAGGGCTCGCCGAAACCCGCGGCAAACAGCGGAGTGTTCGGGTTGTTTGGATCGCTCGGCACCGCGAGTGCCGCCGTCAGCACGGCCGAGGTGGTCGGATCCCCCGGTATGGTGACGACCGGCGTTACGTTGTCGAAGAGCGCGAGCTGGGGCAATTTACCGCTGGCAATGATCGAGTCAATCGGGGTCACGCTCGGCAACAACGTATCGATGCCCGTCGCGTAAGTCGTCGTATAAATGTCGGTCGTGGCCGTGTAGATGTTTCCGTAAGCTTTCTGATAACTCGTCGTTAGGAGCGGCGAGAAGACAGTGGAGCCAACGTTAACCTGCCCGTAAAACAAGGCGTCCACCAAAGCCTCCAACGCATACGGACCGGACATCGGCGCTGCGGCAGTGACCGTGGCGCCGGCAGCCTGCAGAGCGCGCTGGGTCGCCATCGCCACGTGGCCGCCCTCGGAGTAACCCGTCACGAACAATTTCCCGTTGTCCGTCGTGGAGGCGGCGAAAGTCTTCGGCAACGCCGTGCGCGCGGCGCTGAGCGCGTCAATCATCTCGCCCGACTGCTGAACGGCGTTCAGGAACGGATGATAGCCGAGCGTTGAGATATCGTAGCCGGCGTAGTTAGGTGCGACGACGATATAACCTTGCGCCGCGAACATGGCCGCTAATAGCGCGCCTTCGGTGTTCGACGTGTTCGTGATATCCGCGAGATTCAACGCCTTATTGGTCTGGGTCCCATGCGCGTAAAGCACGATCGGGCGCGGCCCCGAGCACGCTGGCGCGGCACCCGTCGGCACCATGAGAGCGCCCGAGGACATGGTGACCTCGCCAGCCCCGCCGAGCGTATAGAACTTGATGTAGTAGAAGTCGATGCCGCAGGTCGGGGCGCCGGTGAGTTGCAGTAATTGCTGCCCCGAGGGACCGGTGCTCGCCAACTGCGTCTGGAAAGTGGTGGCATCCAGAGAAGCGATGCGCAGTGGTGGATTCTCGACTAACGTCCCATGCGACGTGGAGGGATTCTCCATCGCCGACTCGGTATTCGAACCGCCGCATGCTGCCACGAGCATAGCGGCCGCCATCGCGCCCAAGGCGCTACGAAACCTTTTCATGCCTGCCTCCCCCTTTCGGCCGGGCCAAAAAAAGACGATTCCTGGCGCTGTCCCTGGCCCTTGCCGCGGCACACGCCGTTCGCTGGGAACGCATTCTACGCACTTTGCAATCACCAGGTCATCAGTGTCCCGTAATCTCGCGGCGCGGCTTTACTAAATAGCGCCGGGGAGGCCGATGTTCCCGCGGGAGCGCCCTAATCTAATCTAAAGAGGGAGCCCCGCGTACTGCTCCGCGAGCGCAGCCTGGGCGTGCAGGGAGGATCGTAGGTACTCCAGCTCGAACTCCTGCGCACGCTGGTCGAAGTCGCTGGCATCGGGGAAACGATGCAGAAGCGTCGTCAGATACCAGGAGACGCGCACCGCACTCCAGACTCGTCTCAGGGCCGTGTTGCTGTACGCATCGAGAGACAACATATCGCGGGTTGCATAATACGAAGCCAGTGCGCGTCCTAGATAAAACACGTCCGAAACAGCGAGATTCAGCCCCTTCGCACCGGTCGGTGGGACGATATGGGCGGCATCGCCAGCCAAAAACAAACGCCCGTACTGCATCGGCTCAGTAACAAAACTCCGCAGCGGCGCAATGGACTTCTCGATCGACGGCCCGGTGACAATCGACGCGGCCAGCTCGGAGGGGAAGCGGCGTGCCAGTTCCTCCCAGAAGCGCGCGTCCGGCCAGTCTTCGATTCGCGTATCGAGAGGAACCTGGAGGTAGTAGCGGCTGAGTTGGGGATTGCGCATCGAGGCCAACGCGAAGCCACGCGGATGATTGCAGTACGTAATGTCGGGAAGGGGCGGTGTTTGCGAAAGAATGCCCAGCCAGCCGAACGGATAGATCTTCTCGAAGTCCCGGCGCGCCGCGGCGGGAATACTTTGACGTGACACGCCGTGAAAGCCGTCGCAGCCCGCTATAAAATCGCATTCCACGCGCACCACTTCGCCTTGCGATCGGAACGTCACCGACGGCCGGTCCGAGGTGATGTCGTGGAAATTCACATCCTGCGCCTCGGTCACCAGACGGGTGCCATGACGCTCCGCAGCGGCGAACAGATCCTCCTGCAGGTTGGTTTGCGGGTAGGCGACGAAACGCTTGCCGAGATGCCGCTGGATGTCGATGAGAAAGCTCTCGCGGCCGGCCCAGGCGATCTTCATTCCATCGTGTGAATGGCCCTCCCGCTCCAGGCGTTCCGCCAGTCCGTACTGCCGCAACACCTCGACCGTCGTGGGCTCCAGCACACCAGCCCGGATTCGTGCCAGGACATATTCGCGGGTTTGCCTCTCGATCACGACGCAGTCCATGCCTTCCTGCCGCAGTATCTGCGATAGAAGCATTCCCGCGGGGCCGGCACCGATGATGGCGACCTGGGTCTTCATGGCTCGCCCTCAAGCGACCAGAATAGCGCTCGAGTGGGGCTCGAGTACGTAGGGCTGCAGCGAATCGACGAGTGACTCGATCATGCTCGCGATCGGCTCGTCACGGGAAGTATCCATGGCCAGTCGCCAGCGGCCCTTCTCCGGCGCCACTGGTGTGTGGAAGGTCACGGGTTGGTTGCCCGCATTGAACATCAGGAAGATCGACTCGGCCACACCATCGTGAATCTGGCAAGCGACGGCTTTGGCGCCGGGGTCGTGCCAATTCGGCGCCCGCTGCGCCGGGCCGAACCAGGTGAGGTCCGTGTCCGAGTAAAACTGCTCGCGGGCCAGGATCGGATGCGCCTGGCGCAGCGCAATCATGTGTTTGACGAATTGATGCAGGTCCTGGTTCCGCTGCAATTCGCTCCAGTCGTACCAACTCGTCGCGTTATCCTGGCAATACGCGTTGTTGTTGCCGCCTTGCGTGCGGCGAAACTCGTCGCCCCCGAGCATCATCGGCACGCCACGCGAAATGAAGAGTGTCAGGAGGAAGTTGCGGATCTGCCTGGCGCGGAGTGATTCGACGTAGGGATCCCGGGTCGGGCCTTCGACACCCTGGTTGGCGCTGTAATTGTCATTCGAGCCGTCGCGGTTGTCTTCGCCATTGGCGAGGTTGTGTTTCCCGGCATAGCTCACGAGATCGTTGAGCGTGAAGCCGTCGTGACAGGTGATGAAATTGATACTGCTTTCGGGACCCTTGCCGGACTTCGCGTAGATGTCCTCGCTGCCGCAGATGCGGCTCGCGAAGGCAGCCAGCATGCCGTCGTCACCACGCCAGAAGCGACGCACATCGTCGCGATAGTGCCCGTTCCATTCGGCCCAGCGGCGTTCCGAGAAGCTCCCCACCTGGTAAGCGCCCGCCGCATCCCAGGCCTCGGCGATGAGCTTGGTATCGCGCAGAATCGGGTCCTCCGCGATCTGCTCGAGCAGCGGAGGATTGGTGAGCAGATTGCCGGCTCCATCGCGACCGAGGATCGATGCCAGGTCGAAGCGGAAGCCATCGACGTGCATCTCCGTCACCCAGTAACGCAACGCGTTCAGAATATAGTCGCGCACCACGGGGTGATTGGCATTGATGGTATTGCCGGTCCCGGCGGCGTTGATGTAGCGACGCTTGTCCTTCTCCAGCGTATAGAAAATCGAGTTCTCGATCCCGCGCCAGGAAATAGTCGGCCCGAGCTCATCGTTCTCGGCGGTGTGATTGAGCACCACGTCGATGATCACTTCAATGCCGGCGGCATGCATCTGCCGCACCAGCTCTCTGAATTCCAACGTCTGCTGTCCACCGCTCCCGGCGCTGCTGTAAGCGCCGTTCACCGCGGTAAACGACACGGGGTTGTATCCCCAGTAGTTCCTGAGGACTTCGCCGGTCTGCGGATTGCGTGTTTTGAGCTCGCGCGCGTTGAATTCCTGCACCGGCAACAACTCGATTGCGGTGATGCCGAGATCTTTGAAATACGGGATTTTCTCGATCAGGCCCCGGTATGTGCCCGGATACGACACCGCCGAGGTGGAATGGATGGTCAAGCCGCGGACATGAGTCTCATAGATCACCGTTTTCGACCATGGCAACCGCAACGGCTGATCGTTCTGCCAATTGAAGTGCAGGCGGGTATAGACGCACTTCGGCGTGAGTCCGCCGTTATCGATGTTCGAGGGCCGTGAGCCGCTGTTTACCTTGTCGGGTGCGTAGCCCCGGGCGGCATCGAAATCCCACGGAGGTAACTCCGTGATGGCGGTGGCACGCGGATCCAACAGCAGTTTGTTGAAATTGAAACGATGACCGGCCGCCGGCTCGTACGGACCATCCACCCGGTACGCATAGACCTGCCCCGGCGTGATGCCTTTGACCCAGACATGCCAGATGTCGCCGGTGCGGTGATGAACCGGGTTGAGATCGATGCTGCGCGCCGGCTTTGCGTCCTGGCAATCCGCGAACAGCTCCAGCCGGACTCGGCGGGCGTAACGGCTGAAGAGAGTGAAGTTGACGCCGTCCATGAACGGACGCGGGCCCGGAGGCAACGGAAAACCGCGCCGGATGTCGGACGTTTCGCGAACTTCGGCCAGGTATTCCGGCAAAGCGCGCTCGGTCGCCCCCGCTGGGGATTCCCTCGCTGGCCGCTCGGTCGCATCCGGCTCGGTTTCGGGCTGACGATCATGTTCGGACACGATGTTCCACTCGCGGTTCGTTGCCGACGAAACCGCGAGCGTACACTATCCTCGTACCCGGAGAATCCGCTTACGTTTAGAACCTCTAGCCCACGCTAGAACTTATAGCCGACCCGCACCCCGATTTCACGCGGCGGGTTGACCACGTAGTCATTGGCCAGCATGTTGAAGTCGTTGCCGGCGCCGGGCTGGACCGGCGGCACCAGGATCTCCTGCCGGTCCAACAGATTGGTGACGTAGAGCGTGTAGCGCCACGACTGGTGATTCACCGCGGCGGAGAAATTCAGGATCTGATACGACGACGACTGCTGCACTGTAGCTGCCCCGAGCGTGGGCGCCAGCTGCATCTTGACGGAGCTGCGATAGACGCCGTTCAACGAAAGTCCGAGATCATAGCCGGGAGTCAGGATGGTGTCGTAAAGCAGCGCCGCGCTCAGGCTGGTCTTGGGACTCCCCGGAAGCTGCTCGCCGCGGGTACCCGTAAGAGCCCCGGGCGTAATGACACCGCCCTTGTTCGCCGGCAACGAAAAGTCACTGTTCAACCTCGCGTCGGCGTAGGAAAAGCCCAGCGAATAGGCAAGTCCGCGCAGCAGTAACGGTCCGCTGGTCTCGAGCTCGAAGCCTTTCGACACCGCGGTATTGGCGTTGTAGACCGCCAGGTTTCCGGACGGCAGGCTGGCTGAAATCTGCGGGCTATCCCATTTGATGTAGAAAGCATCGATGGTGTAGCTGATGCCGTTCGCGAACCGGCCTTTCAGGCCGGTCTCGTAGTTGTTGGTGCTGTCGGGCTTATAGGTCGACAGCACAGGACTCTCCTGGAACGGCCCTGATAGCGGCACCGAGTTGGCACCGCCGCGGCGGAAGCCCTGGGACCACAATGCATAGACGTATTGATTGTCGGCGTATTCGTACGACGGATCGACCTTGCCGACGGTCTTGGATGCCGGCGAGCTATGCGGGGTCGCGGGAATGTTGGTCGGGAACGTGTAGTCGACATACGACTGCGCGTCGGTGAATTCCTGCGAGAAATGCCGGACACCCACGGTGATCTGGCCGTGCTTGAGGAAATGGTAGGTCAGCTCGCCGAAGACCGACTTGTCCTGGAAGTTCTGGGTGTCGATCTGCTGGAAGTTCACATCGTTCGGGCCGACGAGGATCGGACTACCCAACAATGCAGCCCGCTCGGGCGAGCCCGGAATCGCGATGGTCCACGCGCCGCTGCTTTCCTGCTTCTCGTAGAACACGCCCAGCACGTAATCGAACATGTTATCGGGATGGGACGTCGACACCAGCCGCACTTCCTGAGAGAAGGTGTGCGCATGATCGGCGAACAGCTGGTCGTACACAAAACGCGGATTGGTCGGAGATCCTGCGTAGTAGGATAGGAACGCGCCGCCCTCGATTCCGGCGAGATCGTAGGTATTGTCCTCGAGCGTCTTACCGGTGGTGGTGTAGTAGGAGCTCGTCGAAGATACGGTCGCGAAACCCACATCGTAACTGAGGTCGGCGCTCAGCAGGTTTGTGTACCGCGAGTACGGCTGATCGATTTGCGTGAATTCCTGGTAGTGGCCACCCGCCGGCAGCGTGGTGAGCGGATCGAGGGGTGACACGCCACCTGCGAAGTCGGGATTCACCGTGGGACCCCCATCGCCCTGCAGGTTCGAGTGCAGAATGGCCACCTCGGCGCTGAATCCGTCGATCGGCTTCCACAAGGCGCTCGCCCGCCCGGTAAAGGTCTTCTGGAAATTCCAATCGTCCTTGCTGGAATAGATTCCCGGACTGCCGATCGGGTCGGCCGGATCCGCCAGCTCCGGAATGCCTGACAAGCCGTTATTGGAGCGTTTCAGCAAGCCGTACGCGTTGGTGAACCCGGGCTCGTAGGCATACTTCGCCGCGGCCCGGAATGCCAACGTGTCGTTTACGGGGATGTTGATCATGCCCTTCACGGTGTAGCTGGTGCCGCTGGAGTGGGCGAGTCGCCCGCCGCTGGCCTCCAGGGAGCCGCCGAACGCTTTCAAATCCGGGTCGTTGGGAATGAGTCGCAACGCGCCGCCGAGCGCGCCGGCGCCGTACAAGGTGCCCTGCGGCCCGCGCAGCACCTCGACCTGCTTGAGGTCATCCAACTGAAAGTAACCATCGATCGGTGAGTTACCGATGTAGGTACCCACGGGGTTCTGCTCGAAGCTGCGAAAGCCGCGGGTCGGCTCGGCGGTCGCATTGATACCGCGAATGACGGGAGCCACGGCCCCGGCCAACCTGGCACCAAAGTCGTACATGCTCAGTCCCGGCACCTCGCTCGCCAAAGAGGAAAGATCCGTCACACCCGCCTGGTCGAGTTGCTCCGCGCTGACCACCGACATGCTGTAGGGCACGGCTTCGAGTGTCTGCTCACGACGGTTTGCCGTTACCGTGATTTCCGCGAGCTCGACCGGGCCGGTGCTCGAGCTGGTATCCTCCGCAGAAGTTTGTTGTGCGAAGACAACGTGCGGCATGCCGTAAAGCGCCAGAAACACCGCTGCGCCGACTGAAGTGACCGACTCTTTCTTCATAGTAGCTTGCGACCCCGCGTTTTTTTAGAACATACGCGTAGCTTTCGCTCGGGGGCTTCGCTTGCAATGCTGATTACTAGGAGTTTGGCCACAAACGAAACGGCGTTGCGCCGAAGCGGTGCTCGTCGCGGCGCCGCGCCCACATTCCGGGCAGCGGCGCTGCGCGATTCGACACTGTCGTTACAAATCCTTCACGAGCCGCAAAGCGTCGTACACCGCCGCATGCGTATTGCGCGCCGAGACCGCATCGCCTATCCGGAAAAGCTGGAAAGTATCGCCCCGGGGCTGCGCCACGCCGGCAATGAGGCGTCCGTAATCGACCGCGCCCCTGTTACTCGAGCGCGGCTTGAGGGCGAAGTAGAGCTCATCGTTGGGCAGTGTGCCGTGGTTGATCACAACCTGGTCGATGTGACGCTCCTTCCTCACTCCGCCATAGTCACTGCCGACGATCGCCAGCAACTTGCCGCCATCGCGCGTCACTTCTTCGAGGCGAAACGTAACCGTGAATGTCACATCGAGCTTCTGCAGCCCGCGCATGTAGGGCACGAGGTTCATGGCCATGACTTCGGGAGCGAAAGACCGGTCGGGAGTCATGACTTCCAGCTTCGCGCCACTGTCGGCGATAATCTGCGCGGCCTGCAGAGCGGCGTGATCGCCGGCATCATCGAACAACAGCACGTTCGCGGCCGGCCTGACGCCACCTGACAGGATGTCCCAACTCGACACGGTGAGATCGTTGCCGGCCTTCAGGACTTCGGTGTGCGGCAACCCTCCGGTCGCCACGATCACGACGTCAGGACGCTCCGCCGTTATTGCGTCGGCCTCGGCGAACGATTCGAAATGGAACTTCACACCTCGGGCGTTGCATTGAGCCATACGCCAGTCGATGATGCCCATCATCTCCTGGCGAGCGCGGCTGCGCGCGGTCAGACGTATCTGGCCGCCCGGCTCGCCGGCAGCTTCATAAACGACGACTTCGTGACCGCGCTCGGCAGCGACACGGGCGGCTTCGAGGCCGCCGGGACCCGCTCCAACCACCACGACTTTGCGCTTCACTTTCGCTGGGGTGATCTCGTGAGGCATGGAGAGCTCACGACCCGTGGCGGCGTTGTGAATGCAGTACGCCGAGCCACCCTGGTAGATGCGATCGAGACAATAATTCGCGCCGACACAGGGGCGGATGTCGTCTTCGCGCTTCTCGATGATCTTGCGCACGATTTCCGGGTCGGTCATGTGCGCCCGGGTCATTCCGATCATGTCGACTTTGCCGGTGGCAATGGCATGCCTCGCCGTAGCGACGTCCTGGATACGAGCCGCATGAAACGTCGGAAAGCGCGTCGCCGCGCGGATCTCTCCGGAAAAATCCAGGTGGGGTGCGCTCGGCATGCCCTGAATCGGGATCAGGTCGGTCAGGCCGGCGTCGGTATCGATATGACCCCGCACGATGTTGAGGAAGTCCACCATTCCACTCGCCTTGAGGCGCCGGGAAATTTCGAGGCCGTCCTGCTTGTTGAGCCCCCCCTCCAGCACTTCATCCGCCGTGTAGCGGACCCCGACAATGAACTTCGCTCCAACGCGGGCACGCACGGCAGACAACACGTCGAAAGTGAAACGCAGCCGGTTTTCGAGCGTACCCCCGTAGGGTGCCTCCAACTCGTTCGTGAGAGGGGACCAGAATTGGTCCATCAGGTGCCCATAGGCCTGCAGCTCGATACCATCCAGTCCCGCGGCCTGCATGCGTTCGGCGGCATCCGCGTAGTCCATGATGATCCGCGCGATGTCCCACTCCTCGGCCTTCTTTGGAAAGGCCCGGTGCGCGGCTTCCTTGTGGTGGGATGGCGAGACCACCGGCAGCCAGAAAGCCTTGTCCCAGCGGGTCCGCCTGCCCAGGTGTGTGAGCTGGATCATCACCGCCGCACCATGCTCATGACAGGCGTCAGCGAGATCTTTCATCCAGGGCACCACTTCGTCCTTGTAGACGAGAATGTTGTTGAAAACCGGCGGGCTGTCGCGCGACACGGCCGCCGAGCCCGCCGTCATGGTCAGGGCGACGCCGCCCTTGGCACGTGCCACGTGATAGGCACGATACCGGGCCTTCGGCATCCCCTCCTCCGGATACGCCGGCTCATGCGATGTGGTCATGATCCGGTTGCGCAGTGTCAGATGTCGCAACTGGTAGGGCTGCAGGAGAGGATCGTTGGAAGTCGACATAACTCGAGTCCTTTACGGCGCCGCCGGTCCCGTACCCGCAGCACTGGCGCCACTGCGGTCGCTACTACGTGAGTCCGGCAAGTGAAGCTCATAGACAGGCGGGTACGCGCCAAGCAGATAACGAACGAAATAATCCCAGCGCTGGCGGATCATCCAGGTCTGCGCCCGCCCGGTGTATTCGTGATGCTGATTCGGCAGCAGGATCAGATCGAAATTTTTGTTGGCGTTGATCAACGCATCGGCGAGGAGCAACGTGAGATTGGGCGGCACGTTCTCATCGAGAGTGCCGTGCGCGAGCAGCAGGTGGCCCTTCAGGTTCGCGGCGAGATTCTGGTTCGCCTGGCTGTCGTAATTGCTGGTGCCGTCCGGACGGCGTTGCAGGAGACCCTGGAATTTCTCGCCCCAGTCGTCCGTGTAGCCGGTCTGATCATGGTTGCCGGACTCGGCAATGCCGACCTTGAAGAAGTCGGGATAGCGCAGCATGGCCGCGGCGGCGGCAAATCCACCGCCCGAATGGCCGTAGATGCCGGCGCGCTCCAGGTCGATCCAGGTGTAGCGATGCGCCAGCTCGGTCATTGCCGCGACCTGGTCCGGCAGGGTGTTGTCTCCCATATCGCCGTAGTACGTGTCATGAAATTTGCGGGAGCGCAGCTCCGTACCCATGCCATCGATGGCGACCACGATGAATCCCAACTCGGCGAGCGATTGCGCGTCGCCACGGGAAGGCGCGAACTTCCATTGCTGCTTATCGCTCCACAGGTTGACGCTGCCGACCTGCGGACCTGGGTAGATCTCGTTCACCAGCGGATAGCGCCGGCTCGCGTCGAAGTGACTGGGTTTGAACAGAAGTCCGTGGAGATCCGTGACACCATCACGCGCTTTTACGGTGATGAGCTCCGGCGGCACCCAGCCTTGGGCCGTAAGCCCGGTGATATCGGCTTTTTCCAGCTCGAGCAGCTTTTTCCCGGCACCGTTGCGTAGAACCGTGACCGGCGCCGTGTCAGGTGTCGAATAGCTGTCGATGAAATAACTCCCAGAGGGAGCGAGCGAGACCTCGTGGGTCGCATCTTCGGGGGTGAGGAGTCGCAGGTTCAGCCCATTGAGCCCGACTTTGTAGAGGTGTACGAAATACGGGTTTTGCCCCGGCTCACGTCCGACACCGAGGAAGTACACCACGCGTGCCTTCTCATCGACCTTCAGCACCTGTATCACATTCCAGGGGCCCGCGGTGATTCGATGTTTGAGCTTTCCCGTGGCCAGGTCGTAAAGATAGAGGTGTGCCCAGTCGTCGCGCGCGGAGTACCAGATCAGCTCATTGCGCGCCGGCAGGTAACGCCAGTTGACCGCGCCGAAGTTGGACTGCGAGATATCCGACTCGAAGTACGTTGCCGCCTGCTCCTCGAGCACCTCGCGAACAGCCCCGGTCGCGGCATCCGCTATGCGCAATTTTGCGTCTTTATGGTCGCGCGAAGTCGATACGAACGCGAGTTGCGTGCTGTCGGGATTCCACTGGGCATCCGCAAGCGTCCCATCGCCACATTCCACGTGGTAACACGGAGATGACCGGTGGGGATCTGGCGGTATCTGCAGTGGGACGACCGTACGTGTGGTTACGTCGATGATCACTCTGCGCAGCGTTGCGATGACGGGGTCCCCGGCCATCGCGTACTTCCATCTCTCGAGTTGCGGGTGTCCCGGCTGCGTCCTGATCAGATATGTCTCACCGACACCGCGTTGATCCTGCTGGAAGGTTGCGATCCGGCGCGAGTCGGGCGACCAGAGAACGATGGGGTGATGGGTGTGTTGCCAGCCCGTGTTGTCAGTGGCGTACCCGAAATCATTCGCCCCGTCGGTGGTGAGCTGCGTCTCTTTACCCGTCGCGAGCTCGCGTACCCAGAGATTGTCACCACGGATGAATGCGACGAGCTTTCCGTCGGGTGAAGGGGCAACGTTGGGGTCCGCTGCAGCGGCCGCTGCCACTGATGCCGCTTGTTTAGCCTGTGGCGAGCCTTCCTCACGGGTGCGGTGCGCCGGGTCGACGAGGACGGCAGCAGGGCCCTGCGACGTCTGAATCTGGTACCACGCGGTCTCGTCCGGCAGCCATGTCGCGGGGCCCGGAGAATGCAGAACCAACGGAGTGGTGTTGTAAGGTAGGAAGCGCTCGGCGCGGGCGTAGTCGGCCGTGGTAACGGCCGGCCCGTATTGGGCAGGTGCGCCTTGGGCAGACGGGCCTTGGGCGGGCGCATTTTGGGCCGGCTCGCTTTCGCTCAATGCGCCTGCGGCAACCACCCCTTCGGCTAGCGCCGCGGTCGCACAGAGAATTCCCGCCCAGATTTTCTTCATAGATGCCGTCCCCAAAGAACCTTACCTGCGGTCACAGCCGACGTCCTTCGCGCCTGCGCGCAATTGCTAGGAGATCCACTTATCTGATTGGCGGGAAGTCGCCTGCGGCGCTTCCCGCGAGCGCCGCCAGAGCAGGTTATACGCCGCGGGCAAAAAGCGTGGTCTTTGCCCGCGAACGGCGGGCCTATTGCGGCGATAGGGGCTTGCAGCTGGGGGGAGCGCAGGGATCTTGCACGTCATTGCCTAACGCGATTTCACACGCCGGACGTCGATGGGTCGAATGCCAAAATGACGCCGAAATGCGGTTGTGAACGACGTGGAGTGGGAATAGCCGACGGCTTCGCTCACCTTCACCACCGACCAGCTCTGGTCGCGCATCAGTGTGAGCGCGTGCTGCATCCGACAGCGCAGGCTGAAATCGAAGATGGTCTCGCCGAACACCGCCTTGAATCCCTGGGTCAGGGTGGATTTGGACATCCCCACGGCCCGCGCGAGCTTGGCAATCGTCGGGGCCGGCGCGAACTGACGCGTCAGAACGCTGCGGGCCGTGTGAAGACACCGCAGCTCGCGCTCCGTGTATTCCTCGCTCGTGGTGTTCGACAGGAGCGAGAAACTTCCGACGGCGCTGCAGAGCAACTCGAGCGCCAGGGCCTCGGTATAGACGAGCGCCAGCGCGCCCGTGAACGGATTGTTGATCAGGCGGGTGGCGATCTCGAAGGTCTGCGCGGTGAGCGGATGCTGGTGATAGTTGATTTCGGGTTTGTTGGAAACAAACGCCTTGAGAGGCTCGGGAACCTCGACTCCCGTGGTCAGGATCTGCTCGGCGAGAAATTCGGGCCGCATGCTGACGATGATGAACTGCTCCCGGGTGCTCGCGGCCGTCCACTCGCTGATATCGACTCCGGTCGGCTGGGACCAGAGCAGCAGGGAGGGCCGGTTCCAACGCAAGGGCTCGGTACGGCTCACGGCGAGCGCCATGTCGCCACTGATCTTGAAGTTGAACTGCACCATGCCGTCGCCGGGGACCAGCTCCAGGCGCGGGTCCTTGTAGGCGAAGTTGGCGATGACCACGTAGATTTCGTCGCGGACGCGAGTCAGCTCCCAGTAACCTTCGCCTTCTTCCGGCGCGAGAGTAATGCGGGCGCCCAGCAGATCCCGCTTGGGGTGGCGCCAGACGCGCTCCACTTGCGGCGCCTGCTCCAGGTTGGCGAATGCGTCGGCGAGGGTATGGCCGGGGCCGGCGAGGATCGCCCTGAACAGCCCTCGACTGCCGGTCGCGCCGCCTTCTTTTCCGTCTGCCTTGCGGCGTGATGAGCTCATGAGGTGCGGCTACTTTATCAAACCGCGCTCCTTGAGTATCTCGTCCAGCCAGCCGACCCGCAGCTCGGGGACGGAAGCGAGGAGCTTGATGAGGTAGGGATGACTCGGCTGGCCGAAAACCTCGGCCGCCGGGCCTTCCGCTACGATCTCCCCTTGCAGCATGACGACCGCGCGATGGGAGATGCGGCGGACCGACCCCAGGTCGTGGGTGATGAACAGGTACGCCAGACCGAGCTCTTCCTGCAGGCGGCGCAGCAACTTCAGGATCTCCTCGGCGACCAGCGGATCCAGCGCCGAAGTCACCTCGTCGCAGATGATCAGGTCCGGTTTCGCGGCCAGTGCACGGGCGATGCAGACGCGCTGCTTCTGGCCGCCGGAGAGCTGGCCCGGGAGTCGCCCGGCAAGCGACGCGTCGAGTCCGACCGCCGCGAGTAGCTCGGCCACACGAGCCTGCAATGCGGCGCCACGCAACCCGAAGTAGAAGGTGGCCGGACGGCCGATAATCGCCTCCACCGTGTGACGCGGATTGAGGGCGACGTCGGGAAGCTGGAAGACGAGTTGGATTCGGCGCAACTCTTCGCGGCTGCGCCCGCTGTAGCGAGCGGCCAGTGGTGTGCGAGTGGCGCCCAGGCGCAGGGTGCCGCTATGGGGGGCCACCTGACCACAGATGGCCAGTGCGAGGGTGGTCTTGCCTGAGCCGGACTCGCCGACAACCGCTACCGTTTCGCCCTTTGAGACCGTGAAACGCGCTGCCTTCACGACGTCGCGGTCGCCAAACCGGACGGTGAGGTCTTCGATGGCTAGAAGCGGCTCGCCGCGCTCGCGCTCGGATGCGGGTTCGGAGCCGGCGTCGGACTGAACGCCAGCGCCGGAGGCGGAGTCGGGATTGGGCTTGTTGGAACTCTCTGTCGAGCTACCGCCCGCCGCCTTGCGCTCGGCTACCAAGGCACGGGCGTATTCGGTGCGCGGCGCGGTCAGAATCTGGGTCGCAGTTCCAACCTCCAGCGTTTTTCCATGGCGCAACACCATGATGCGGTCAGCGATCTGCGCCACCACGGCGAGGTCGTGAGAGATGTAGAGCGCCGCCGTCCCGTACAGCAAGATGAGTTTCTTCAGGTGCGCAAGCATCTCGATCTGTGTCGTGACGTCCAGCGCGGTCGTCGGCTCATCCAACACCAGCACGTCCGGGCTGCATGAGATTGCCATGGCGGCCATTGCCCGCTGCAGCTGTCCTCCGGAGACTTGATGTGGGTATCGCGCGCCGAAGTGCTCCGCATCCGGAAGGTCGAGCGCGCGAAACGCCTCTATGGCTCGCTGTCGCGCTTGCGCACGGCTCATGAGTCCGTGGCGGACCGGGCCTTCGCCGACCTGATCCAACAGGGTCATCGCGGGGTTGAACGCCGCCGCCGCGCTTTGCGCGACATACGCGACACGCACACCGCGTGCGCGGCTTCGACCGTCGGCATCCAGCATCCGCAGATCGGTCCCCTTCAGAACGATGCGACCGCCAGTAATGCAACAGCCTGGACGCGCGAACGTGAGCGCGGCAAGGCCGATGGTGGACTTTCCGGCGCCGGACTCACCAATCAGCCCCAGTACCTCACCGCGCGCGAGCTCCAGGTCCACGCCATCCACGAGAACGGCGCCCGACCGGGTCTCCACTCGCAGTGCTTCGACACGCAGAACCAACTATAGCTCCAACGCGTGCCCGCTGGGTCGCGCGTAGATCGAAAGAAGCCAGTCAACGATGAGATTCACCCCGATAGTGAGCGCCGCGATTGCGGCGGCCGGGTACAGTGGAGCGAGCAGCGCGAAATTGATGGCCTGCGCATTCTCACGAACCATCGAGCCCCAGTCGGCCGCGGGCGGCTGAATACCGAGGCCGAGAAACCCCAGTGATGCAATAAACAATACAACAAAACAGAAGCGCAGACCGGCTTCCGCAATGAGCGGCGGCAGTGCGTTGGGCAGGATCTCCCGGCCCACGATCCAGGCCAGGCCCTCACCCCGCAGACGCGCGACCGCCACGAACTCCTGCAGGGCGATGCCGCGGGCGACCGCACGGGCCACGAGATAGACCCGCGTCGCTTCCAGGATACCGATGGTTCCGATGAGCACCGCAACCGAGGATCCCAGCACCGACAACACCATCAAGGCCGAAATCAGGACGGGTATCGACAGGAGGATATCGATACAGCGTGACAGGATGTTGTCTACCCAGCCACCGACTGTGGCGGCGACAAATCCTAGAGCGGTCCCCAGGATGACCGCGATGGTGGTTGTGACTGCGGCTATGCCTACCGTATTGCGTCCGCCGTACATGAGGCGGGTCAACATGTCGCGACCGAGGTTGTCGGTGCCCAGCCAGCTTGTAGCGCCCGGCGGATCCCAGACACCGCCGATGAACTGGCTCTCGGCGTAGGGCGCGATCCACGGGGCCAGTATGATGGCGGCAACCATAACTATCACGATTGCTGCGCCGATCAGCGCGGAGGCCGGGGGCCGCACCCTCATCGCGCCCGCCGCAATCTGGGGTTGACGATAATGGCGAGCATGTCCGCCATCGTGTTGAGACCGACGTAGGTTGCGGCAAACACCAGGCCGCAAGC
>DATMQL010000346.1:0-16596 GCA_035566815.1 Steroidobacteraceae bacterium
GCCGCACGGTGGCCAGGTCTGCAAATGCCGGCGGGGGTTAGCCCGGAGGGGCGCGGGGGTGGCCCGCGGAGACGGCCGTGCCCTCTTCCACGCTGCGGTCGCACGTTGCCTGCCCTGGGGTCGCTCGCCTGCCTAGCGTCGCCGCCACGCCAACAGCAGCCACACCACGCCGACCAGGGAAAGCCCCCAACCCTGCCACCCCGTGCCTGACGACACGGCCAGCGAGAAGAGTCCCGCGAACAGGATCGCCGCGCCGATCGGGATCAGGTCGCGCCGTCGGGCGTTACGCCGGATCTCTTCCTTCAGAGCCTCGAGATCGGCCGAAGTCAGTTCCATCTGCAGCCGGCCACCCCTGGCCCGCTGCACGAGCCCCTTCATGAGGGTTGGCATCGTGCGCGCCACTTCGATGAGCTCGGGCATCTGCCGCCGCAGATCCTTGAACACCTGCCGTACGCTGAGCCGCTCACGCATCCACTCGCGCAGGATGGGGCTCGCCGTCTGCCAGATATCGAGCTCCGGGTACAGGTCGCGGCCCAGTCCTTCCACATTCAGCAGGGTCTTCTGCAGCAGGATGAGTTGCGGCTGCACTTCCATGTTGAAGCGCCGGGAGATCTCGAACAGCCGCACCAGGATGTTGCCGAAGGACACATCCTTCAACGGGCGATTGAAGATCGGCTCGAGCACCGTGCGGACCGCCGATTCCATCTCGTCCACCCGGGTGTTGGCCGGTACCCAGCCCGACTCGACGTGCAGGAGCGCCACGCGCCGGTAGTCACGGTCGAACACCGCCAGGAAGTTCTCCGCCAGGTAGTGTTGGTCACTCGGGTCGAGAGTGCCCATGATGCCGAAGTCGATGGCCGCGTAGCGCGGATTGCGCGGATCCGTCAACAACACGAAGATGTTGCCGGGGTGCATGTCGGCGTGAAAAAAGTTATGTCGGAACACCTGCGTGAAGAAGATGCGCACGCCGTTCTCGGCGAGCTTGGCGATGTCCGCGCCCACGCCGCGCAGGCGCTCCATGTCGGAAATGGGCACGCCATGGATGCGCTCCATGACCATGACTTCCAGGCGGCAGAAGTCAAAGTAGACATCGGGCACGTAGAGCAGGTCCGACCCGGCGAAATTGCGCTTCAGTTGTGCAGCGTTGGCGGCCTCGCGCATCAGGTCGAGCTCGTCGAGTATGGTTTTCTCGTATTCCGCGACGATCTCGAGCGGCCGCAGCCGCCGCGCCTCGCTCCAATACGAGTGCGCCAGGCCCGCGAGCGCATACAACACTTCGAGATCGCGCCCGATCCGCTCGCGCATGCCCGGACGTAGCACCTTGACCACGACTTCCTTGCCATCCAACAGGCGCGCCACGTGCACCTGGGCGATCGACGCGGCGGCGAGCGGCGTCTCATCGAACTCGGCGAACACCTCTCCTATGGGCCTGCCGTAGGCGCGCTCGATGTTCTCGCGGGCTATCGAGCCGGGAAACGGGGGCACCCGGTCCTGGAGTTTCGCCAGCTCGTCCGCGATGTCTTCCGGCAGGAGGTCGCGGCGCGTGGACACGGCCTGTCCAAACTTCACGAAGATCGGGCCGAGCTCCTCCAGGGCCAGCCGCAACCGTTCGCCGCGACTGGCGTGACGGCGGCGCTCGAACCAGATGCCGGGCGAGAGAAAAAACAGGAAGCGCAGCGGCCTGTAGAGGTGAGTGGCGCGGACGAAGTCGTCGAGACCATGTTTGAGAAGTACGCGCTGGATCTGTAGGAGCCGCGCGAGCACGCGCAGCTTCACTGACTAGAGCCTATCTCATCGATGGGCATTGTCGCGAGGCCGACCCCCATCGAGCAGATTTCTGCGATCGTTTCGCGCGCATAGCATGGACTATGTAAGCGAAAGGATCGCAGAAAGCTGCCGATGCGGGTCGGCCGCAGCAGATGCCCATCGATGAGATAGGCTCTGGCCACCCGCTTCACAGTGTGCCGCCGCGTTGCTGGCTGAGGAGAGAGATACGTGCCTCGAGACGATCGATGTCCTCGCGCAGGGCATCGACACCGCGGAGGAACTGCTCTCCCTCGTTTCGCGGCACGAGGTCGTGGCGCTCGTGGCCGAGGTATTCAGCGATATTCTGTACCGTGGTCGTCGCGGCCTTATGAGTCCAGCCGAAAGCCATGCGGGCGAAACGTCCGATCTGGTGGGCAGGCACGTCGCTGACGACGAGCGCCAGCTCCTCCTCCAGATCAGGTCGGAGCAGCAGGACCAGCTCCCGGAATTTCTGCGCCAGCTCGGCGTCCCCGCGGATCTCCACATCGCCGCGCTGGAGCACGGCTTCGGGAGTGGCGCCGCCGAGCGCCAGCAGGCCGAAGGGTCCTCCGACGATTTCCGCGTCCGCCCCGGCGTCGCCGCGGGTAATGCGTAGCGTGCTTCCGGTCGATTCCACCAGCAGGCGTGTGATTTCGCGCACTTCGACGGCCACGCTCCGTCCCGTCAGCTCGGCACAGAGCTGCTGCGCGCGCGGCGAGCGAGGCAGGCCGCGATTCAGCACGTTTTCTATTGTGGCGGTCAGCATGGCTCGGCTCCGGTGCGGCGCCGATCCTATACCTCGCTTCGAGGAGGGGCTAGAGCCTGTGTGACTAATGATCGCCGTAGCGAGGGCGCCCCCCATCGAGCCGATTTCCGTGATCGTTTCCCGCGCATAGTGGGGACTATGTAAGGGAAAGGATCACGGAAATCGGCTCGATCTGGGGCGGCCGCAGTAGGCGAGCATTAGTCACACAGGCTCTGGCTCCCCGTGTGTCCTAGTGCTCCCGATCCCGCCGCAGGGCCAGTGTGGCACGCGGGGCGCGATCCGGTTCCGTAGGGTCGTCGTCCCGGCAACCGGACCTGACGAGGAATCCGTAGAACGCTCTCAGACACGATAGGGAGACACTGATGTATTCGCGGACGTCCTCATCCGTGGCGCTGACGAGCGTGCGCTGCTTGGTTTCGATCAGCCAACGATCGAGAGCTTCGAGGTCTGCGTGGTACGTCTCGAGGAGTTCCTTCGGCAGGGCATGCTGCGCGCACAGAACGTCGACGAAACGCCGGATGACGTCCGCCGAGATGCCCTGCCACGGGTCGGTGGCACCCGACGCGATATTGATCGGCTCGATGAACCGGTAGATTCGTTTCATGATCCCTCACGCACCAGATTCTGATTGTCGAGCCGGGTCACCGCGATGATCGGGACATAACGCCAGCGCCGCCGGTACTCGTCCTCGTTGGAAATCATCGCTGATAATGTCAAACGCGCGGTGGTGTCGTCGTCCACGATGAGGATGGTGGTGCGTGTGTTGCCCGCGGCCCACGCTTGGTCATAATCGCTCGCCCGTGCGATGTTGGTCTGCATGTATGTTGGAGCCGTCGTGCTGTCTTGCCAGCAGCGCACTCTAGTCAGGCGAGCGTCGCCGCCGTGCGACGCAGTTCACATGCGTGGCGGTTTCGCATCCATGTTGAACGCAGTCGGTCGTAACAGACGCCAGTGGACCTATGAGGGGTGGGGATGGGGGCGGCTATAGTCCGCCGCACAGTCGCCGCCTGCTCAGCCGCTGGAGCGTGCCGCAGTGGACACGGGTGTGTCCTTGGAAAGGAGATCTGTCAAACAGCTATCGACGTTGGCGAGATAGTCCGTCAGCAGGCCGCGGGCCTTGATGGTGAGCGTCACGAAGTCCCGGCGTCCGTCGCGGGCGTCGGGTATGCGATCCACGTAGCCTCCCGTAGCGAGCTCTCCGATCCGGCGCAGCGACGTGGTCGCCGATACTCCGGGAATCGAGATGGTGAGCGCGGAGACCGAGAGTTTCTGATTGCCCTGCTCGGCGCGGAGCAACTCCAGCAACAGCTCCCAGGCCACCTCATCGAGCTTGTGACTGTTGTAGCGATCGCGGACGCGGCGCAGCTGCTCGATGGTGTCGAGTACTGAGACCTTGGTCCGCTGTCCGGAGGGCAACGGCGCCACATTCTGGAACGATTCCCGCGACAGATCGTTCTGGCGTGCGCCGTTCGATGTGTGTCTGGCAGCCGGCTCCGCCAGCCTGCGCAACTCGCCCGTCAACTCCTCGGCGTGACGGATGAGTTGCACTACGTCCGGAGCACTCGCCATGAACGCGCGGCGGTCCTGGCGGGCACGCTCGAGTGCGCGACTGACGGTGTCGATGATCTCCGCGGGCCGAATCGGCTTCACGAGAAAGTCATGGGCGCCGCTGCGAAGCGCACCAACCGCGGATTCGAGCGAGGGGCGTGCTGTCAGAAGCAGCACACGAGGTACCGGTCTGTTGAGACCGAGGGTGGTGAGGGCGTCGGCGAATTCCAGGCCGCTCATGTGAGGCATGTAGAGATCGCTGACGACGACCGCGATTTCCTCGCGCGCGGCGACGGTTGCGAGGGCCTGTTGCGGATCGCCACTGACCGAACACTTGAAGCCGGCACCACTCAGCACTTCCTCCAGGAATGTGAGAGTGGTGAGGTCGTCATCCAGTAGCAGCACTTCCTCGGTCATGGCACGGGCAACGTTGGTTGAGACGCGGATAGGGTCCTGGCTCGGTCGCGACACTATGGAAAGTCAAAGCAGATGAATTCGATCGACACAGTACCTGTCATTGTAGCCGCCCCTTGAGCGCTCTCACCGTTTTCCGACGAGTGGCACGCATCAGGCGTCGGGGCGCCCAGCTGGTCGTCGGCGCGCTCGCCGCGGCAGCGGCCATCGTCGCGCATCTGTTTCCGCTCACGCTGGGTAGCGCGGCAAGCGTATCGCTGGAGACCGTAGTCGTCGCGGTAACAAGTCTCATTGCCGGCTGGGCTGGCAGCGCCGTGGCGCTGTTGTTTCTGACAGCAGTCACATTTGTCCGTGCCGAGACGTTAGGCGCGGCGTTGCTGTCTGCCGGAATTGACATAGCGGTCGCGGTTGTCTGCGTGGTGGGCGTGCGCAGTGCCGGCATGGTCGGCGCCCGGCGGACTTCTAGTATTTGTAGCCGCGATGGACGGCGACGATGCCGCCCGAGAGGTTGTGATAGCGACAGCCCTCGAGGCCCGCCTCCTGCAGCAGGGTGAGGAGCTTCTCCTGCCCGGGATGCATGCGGATGGACTCGGCCAGGTAACGGTAGCTCGCCTCGTCCCGCGCAATGATCTTTCCCAACAGCGGCAGCACCCGGAAGGAATAGGCGTCGTACAGGGGTTTCAGCGCGGGGGCCACCGGGTGCGAGAATTCCAGTACCAGGAGTTGGCCACCGGGTTTCAATGCGCGGCGCATGGACTGCAGCGCGGCCGCTTTGTCGGTGACGTTGCGCAGTCCGAAACCGATGGTGATGCAGTCGAAGGTGTTGTCGGCGAATGGCAACCGTTCGGCGTTTGCCTGTACGTACCGGATGTTGCCAACGAGCCCGTCGTCAGTCAGTCGGTCACGGCCGTGTCCGAGCATGGCCGAGTTGATGTCGGTGAGGATCACGAGTCCGCGCTCGCCGACCTGTCGTGCGAGTCCCGCGGCGAGATCGCCGGTGCCGCCGGCGACATCCAGGGCGCGCTGTCCAGGGCGAAGATTCGTCAGGGACAGGGTGAAGCGTTTCCATAACCTGTGGGCGCCCGCCGACATCAGGTCGTTCATCAGATCGTAGTTGCCCGCGACGGAATCGAACACCCCGCGGACGCGGCGGGCCTTATCCCCCCATGCGACCTGCTGAAAACCGAAGTCTGTCGATCGATCGTCTTTCATTCGTGCCACTTTCTGTTGCAATTTGGCGTGGGTGCTGCGCAGAATCGGGTCGAGTACGGGGGTCTTGCAACTGGAAAAGGCCGGGCGGTCAAACGCCCGGCCTTTTTTTATCGACCCGCGGCAGCCTTGCGCCCCAGGTACTGAGCCCACTTCGACTGCTGATCGCGCCCCAGCTCGTACAAGTACTTCCAGGTAAACAGCCCGGTGTCATGGCCGTCGTCGAACACGAGCCTGACTGCGTATTGACCCACCGGGTCGACCGCCCGGATACCGACGTTCTCCTTACCTAGTACCAGCACTTCCTGCCCCGGCCCATGTCCTTGCACTTCCGCCGAGGGTGAATGGACGCGCAGGTATTCGAAGGGCAGCTGGAAACGGCTCCCGTCAGCGAAGCTCACCTCGAGCACGCGTGAGGTGGTGCGTAATTTGATTTCGGCAGGCACAGGATCGGACATATTTATCCACGCAGTATAGGCAACCGGACCACGGCGCGTATCATCGTGCGCCATGCAGACACTGGACGTCGAATCCAGCCGCCGGACGCCGGACGTCCCGGGCAGGGAACAGATCATCGGTGCCGAGCTCATTCGAGCGCAATACGGCAACATGCCCGGAGCGTTCATCGGCGGAGCGGTCACCGCGAGCTTCATGGCGGCGGTGTTGTACGACAAGGTGTCGGCGCGAGCCGTCGTGCCGTGGCTTGCCGCAGTTTACGTCAACTGCGTGATCCGGATCACGCTGTGGAAATGGTTCCAGCGCGTGAATCCCGTCGATGCGGATGTCCCGCGCTGGGGCCGGTATTCGGTCATCTCGGCCGCCCTGGCAGGCGTCGTCTGGGGCGCCGCCGGTATCGCTCTGAATATACCGGGGAGCTTCTCGGACCAGATCGTCGTGTTGCTCGTCACGACCGGTCTCGCTTTCACGTCCACCTACCTGGCCGCACCGTATCTGCCCGCCTTCCGGGCCTTCGTGTACCCGACTTTCGTGCTCGCCTCGGTGCCTTTTCTGTTCGGTGGCGAGCTGTGGCGTGTGGTGATCGGACTCGCCACTCTTGCGTCCGCACCGCTCATGCTTCTCTACGGCCGCAGGCTGTGCCGGGCACTACAAGCGTCCATCGGTGTCCGGCTGCAGAACCTCGAGTTCGTGGAAGAGTTGCGCGCTCAGAAGAAGGCCGCCGAGGATGCGAACGTTGCCAAGTCGCGTTTCCTCGCGGTAGCCAGTCATGATCTGCGCCAGCCGCTGCACGCGCTCGAATTGTTCGTACAGGCATTGGAGGACACTCCTCTTCCGGCTCACGCTCACCAACTCGTCGGCAATGTGCGCCGCTCCGTGGATTCGATGGAGGAATTGTTCGACGCGCTTCTGGATATCTCGCGTCTCGACGCGGGAGCGGTCCACGCCCGGCTCGACACGATTCCGCTCGCCGAGCTGTTCGAGCGGCTCGCCTTCGAATATGCACCGGTGGCGCAACAGAAAGGGCTATCGCTGCATGTTATGGAAACGTCGCTGTACGTTCGCAGCGATCCAACTCTGCTCGCGCGGATTGTCCGCAACCTGGTGGCGAATGCCGTGCGTTACACCGAGCGCGGCCGGGTCACGATCGGCTGCCGGCGTCGCGGCGAGCAGGTGAGCGTGGAAGTTTGGGATACGGGACCGGGCATACCCGCCGAGAAGCACGCGCAGATTTTCCAGGAATTCGCGCAGCTCGGGAATCCCGAGCGCGACCGGCGCAAGGGACTCGGGCTCGGACTTGCGATTGTCGAGCGGCTGGCGAAGCTGCTCGGGCATGTCGTGGAATTGCGCTCGACGGTCGGCAAAGGCTCGGTGTTCGCCGTGACCGTGGCCCGCGGCCATCACGACGATTACGCCCTTCTGGACCCGCTTGCCGAGATCACCGCCAGCTTCGACCTCAACGGGCGGCTGGCACTGCTGGTACAGAGCGATCTTGCCGGCCGCGAGGCGCTCAAAGAGTTGCTGACGAGCTGGAATTGCGAGGTTCTGACGGCCGCTTCGGGCGCCGAGATGCTGGCGAGCCTCGGTGGCGTGCAGCGTCTGCCGGATCTCATCATCGCGGACGGTCCGGCGCCGGGTGAAAACGGTACCGCGGTGGTTGAAATGCTTCGAAATGAATTCAACGTCGAGGTGCCGGCGCTGCTGGTCAGCGCGACGACCGGGCCTGTTGAAGAGCGCGACGGCCTGCCGGTGCTGCACCGGCCCTTTCACGCGGGCCGGTTGCGCACACTCATCAATAATTTATTACACGCGCCCGTGGTCCGGGCGCGTCGCGCGGGCTGAGCCGAAGTCAGACAGGGCCAGTCACTTCAGGTGTTCATCATGCCGACGCGGCGGGCGACGAGCACCGCCTGCGTCCGGTTTACTACTCCCAACACCTTGAAGATGGCCGTGACGTGGGCTTTCACCGTCTTCTCGGACAGACCCAGCTCGGTGGCGATCTGCTTATTGGTCTTGCCCTGGCAGACGCGGGACAGGACCTCCAGCTGACGCAGAGTCAGGAGACCGACATCCGGTATGGGCTGCGGCGAATCCGTCGCGGCGGTCCCGGCCGAGCCGTTCGAGAGGCCCGCGCTGCCCTGCAGATTCGCCGGCACGCTGACGTTGCCTTCGAGGACCTGTTGCAGAACCTCGAGCAGCACGCGCGTGGGTGCGGATTTCGGCACGAAGCCCATGGCGCCGGAGTTGATGGTCTGCCGGACATTCTCGGGATCTTCGAGAGCCGATAGCACGACGACCGGTAACGACGGAAACCGTTCGTGTAGCCGACCGATCAAACCGAAGCCGCTCATTCCGGGCAGGGCGAGATCGAGTAGCACGAGGTCGAGTTCGGGATTGGCGGCGGCCATGGCCATTCCTTGCTCGGCGTCGCGCGCGGACATGACCTGCGTCTCGTGTCCGAGCGATTCCAGTGCTGCTGCGACCCCTTGCTGTACTAGAGGGTGGTCGTCAATGACGAGTACTTTCAGGGACATTGTTCTGCAGGAGTATCCAACCAGTCTGCGTGAACGGGGCGCTCCGCGCCAAGTGGACCTTGGTCCCACCATGGGCGCAGCAGCTTGACGTCGTTAGCGTCAGAACGCTACCGGTAAAAAAGCCAGTTTGAATGTACTTCGTCCGTGTTGAGAAGTCTTCTATCTCTGTTTACTTATTTAACTGGGAGTTTACGCAAGACCGGGCGATAAAGCACACCTGTCGCGGTTTATCGGCGCCCACGCCTGGCGACAATCTGCGCCTGCAGCGCGCCCGCGCCGTCCGGGGCCGGGCGCTCCAAGGTCCCGGCAAGTGCTAGGCTGCCTTCCATGGCGACCGAGGAACCCGCAACGGAAGAATTCCCGAGCGCGCCGGCCGATCCGCTGCTGGCGGAGCGGCTGGCCGTCCGCGATCTGCTCGTGGAGAACGAGAAGGTCCGCACGCAATACCGAAATATGCCCATCGCGATGGTCGGCAGCGCCGTTATCGCCACTCTCATGGGGGCGGCCCTGGCGAAAGGTGTCGCGCCCTGGAAGGTGTTGGTGTGGATGGGGTCGGTGTACGCATGGACTTTGGGCCGGTTTTTCCAATGGCGCGCGTTCGAGCGCATCGACCCCCGCCCGGAGGACATCGGCCCGTGGCGCACCTACGCGATCGTGGGCTCCCTGTTCGCCGGCGTTATCTGGGGTGCGGGCGCGGTGGTGATGTACGTCCCGCAGGGGTTGGCGTACCAGCTTTTCCTCACCATGGGCCTGCTCGGGATGGGTTCGGGCTGCGTATACGCTTCCGGTTCCGTGATGCCGTCCTTCTTCGCTTTCATGTATCCCGCGATCCTGCCGGCGGCCGTGATTTTCATGCGCGAGGACGATCTGCTGCACGTGACGACGAGCGCGCTGATGATTCTCTACGTCGTGCTCATGACCCTGTTCGCGTTGCGCGTGTACGGCTCGATCGACGAGTTCATCAGTCTTCGTTATGAAAACTCCGGCCTCATCGAGGAGTTGCGCCGGCGTAAGGAAGTCGCCGAGGAGGCCAACATCGCCAAGTCGCGCTTCCTCGCCGCTGCCAGCCATGACCTGCGCCAGCCGCTGCACGCGCTCGGCTTGTTCGTACAGGCGTTGGAAGAGTCACCGCTCGCCAACCGCGAGCGCCAGGTTATCGGCAACATCCGTCATTCGGTCGATGCGATGGAGGAGCTGTTCAACGCCCTGCTGGACATCTCGCGTCTCGATGCAGGTGTCGTGCAGCCGGTCGTGACCACGATTCCCCTGGCGATAGTGTTCGACCGGGTGCGCTTCGAATACGCACCGATCGCTCGTCAGAAGCGGGTGTCGCTAACCGTCATGAAGACGGGCGTGCACGTCGTAAGCGACCCGTCGCTACTCGGACGGATCGTCCGCAACCTCCTCGCAAACGCCGTGCGCTACACCGATCGCGGCGGAGTTGTGCTCGGTTGTCGCCGGCGAGGTAACACCGTTCGGATCGAAGTGTGGGATACAGGCCGGGGGATTCCGGCTGAGCGACACGCGGAGATCTTCCGCGAGTTCTATCAGCTGGAGAATCCCGAGCGCGACCGGCGCAAAGGCCTTGGTCTCGGCCTCGCCATCGTGCAGCGTCTGTCACGCCTTTTGGATCACCCGGTCGAATTGCGCTCGGCGGTGGGTAAGGGCTCGATGTTCGCGATCACCGTGCCCCTCGGCGCGCGGGAAAACTATGTACCGATCGAGAGCAATCCCGACACGGCGGGGGTATTCGATCTTGCCGGCGCCCTGGTACTCGTCATCGATGATGAGGGAGCGGTCCAGGAGGGCATGGCGGCCCTGTTGCGCAAATGGCAATGCGAGGTCCTCACCGCCGGGTCGGGCAAGGAGATGCTCCAGCAGCTCGTGAGCGTGCAGCGCCTTCCCGACCTCATCATCTCGGACTACCGGCTGCGCGGCGGGGAAAACGGCATCGAAGTCGTGGAACTGCTCCGAAACGAGTTCAACGTGGATATTCCCGCCCTGCTGGTAACGGGTGACACGGCGCCGGACCGGCTGCGCGACGCGGAGGCCAGCGGCCTGCCCATCCTGCATAAGCCATTGAATCCAGCGCGGTTACGGACCCTCATTGCCAATCTGTTGCGGGAACACGTCCATGCTGCGTAGCAGCAAGGTGTGATCATGCTGCGACGACGGTGACATTCGGGCTCAGGCCTCTATACTCAACCTCCCTTGCACTATATGAGGGCCTCCCGCAGGACGCGGGGCATTAATGGAACCGACCAATACCGCGCATCCCGACTACTACCATCGAGTCGTGGATTGCCAGTGGGCCTGTCCGGCCCACACCGATGTCCCTGAGTACATCCGTCTGATCGCGCAGGGCCGATTCACCGACGCCTACATGGTGAACCGGCACTCGAATGTCTTCCCCGGCATCCTCGGCCGGGTGTGCGACCGGCCCTGTGAGCCCGCCTGCCGGCGCACGCGTGTCGAGGAGCAGCCTGTCGCGATCTGCCGGCTGAAGCGCGTCGCGGCCGATCACCGTGACGACATCACGGGGCGGTTGCCCAAGATTCCGCAGCTCAAGAACGGTAAGCGGGTCGCCCTGATCGGCGCCGGCTGCGCGTCTTTGACAGTCGCGAACGACCTCATGCCACTGGGCTACCAGGTCACTATTTTCGAGCAGTCGGGCGAACCCGGCGGCCTCATGCGGACCAACATCCCCTCCTTCCGCCTCCCCCACGCCGTGCTCAACGATGAGATCGGCCAGATCACGGGCATGGGTGTGGATCTGAAGCTCAACCATCCCATCAAGAGCATGCGCGAGCTGCTCGCGAGTGGTGGATTCGACGCGGTGTTCGTCGGCTCCGGTGCCCCCAAGGGCAAAGAGCTGCGCCTTCCGGGGCGCGAGGCGGCCGCGGCCAATGTGCATATCGGCATCGCGTGGCTCGAGTCGGTCGCGTTCGGCCACATCGACAAGATCGGCGAGCGCGTACTCATCATCGGTGTGGGCAACACGGCGATGGACTGTTGCCGCACGAGTCTGCGGCTCGGAGCGCGCAGCGTGAAGGTGATGGCGCGCAAACCTCGCGGGTTCTTCAAGGCCTCCGCCTGGGAGCTGGAGGACGCCGAGGCGGAGAGCGTCGACATCGTCGTCAACTACTCACCGAAATCGTTTGTCGTCGCCGACGGCAAGCTCACGGGAATGTTGTTCGATAAGATGGAATATGACATCGACGCGCAGGGCCGGATCACCGGGGAGCGCATCGTGGCCGAGGAGTTCGTGCCGGCTGACGACGTGATTCTCGCCATCGGCCAGGAGAACGCCTTTCCGTGGATCGAGCGGGACCTGGGCATCGAATTCGACAAGTGGGAAGTGCCGGCCGTCGATACCACGACGTTTCAATCCAGCCGCCCCGGCGTGTTCTTCGGCGGTGACGCCGCTTTCGGCCCGAAAAACATCATCTGGGCCGTGGAGCACGGGCACCAGGCCGCTATCTCCATCCACCGCCATTGCCAGGGAGAGCCGGTGGCGGATCGCCTGGCGCCGGGTGTCAACCTGCAGAGCCGCAAAATGGGCATGCACGAGTGGTCGTACTCCAACGACTACGCGCCCGTGGAGCGTCGGCTCGTCCCGCACGTATCACTCAAGGAACGTTTCAAGAAACTCAACATCGAGGTCGAACTCGGCTTCACGGCGGAACAGGCAGCGCAGGAAGTCCAACGCTGTCTCAACTGCGACGTGCAGACCGTCTTTACCGCGAAGCTGTGCATCGAGTGCGATGCCTGCATCGACATCTGCCCGGTCGACTGCCTGACCATGACGAGCAACAGCGACGAGGCCGATCTGCGCACGCGCCTGAAGGCGCCCGCGAAGAATCTCGCGCAACCCCTGCTGGTTTCGGCGCCGCTGCCGCAGACCGGCCGGGTCATGGTGAAGGACGAAGACCTCTGCGTTCATTGCGGTCTGTGTGCCGAGCGCTGCCCCACCGCGGCGTGGGACATGCAGAAATCGTACGTACACTGGCCACACGCGCAGGACGAGGCGCGGGTGTTGCTGGCCAAGGAACCGAAAATCGCATGATTCCCCCGAGCATCGACAAAAGAGTGAACGACTTCGCGATCAAGATCGCGACGGTCAACGGCACCGGATCCGCCAGCGCCAACACGCTGCTGATGAAGTCCATCTTCCGCAGCGGCATTCCGGTGATGGGCAAGAACTACTTCCCGTCCAACATCCAGGGACTGCCGACCTGGTACGAGATCCGTGTGACCAAGGATGGCTATGTCGCGCGCTCGGGCCGCGTCGACATCATGGTCGCGATGAATGCGGAGACCTATGCAAAGGATGTGAAGGAAGTCGCACCCGGCGGTTTTCTCATTTACGACTCCACCTGGCCGCGTCCCGCGCTGCTGAAGCGCGAGGACATCACGGTCCTGGGCGTACCGCTCGCCCGGCTGTGCAACGAGAACTTCAACGGCGTGCGCACGCGCATCCTGATGAAGAACATCTGTTATGCGGGAGTGCTGGCGGCTCTGCTCGATCTGGATCTCGAGCTCATGCGCAAGTTGCTCGCGGAGACGTACGCTAAAAAGCCGCAGCTCGTCGACAGCAACATGAAAGCGATCCAGCTCGGGTATGAATTCGCGAAGGCGAATTTCACCTGCCCGCTGCCGCTGCGCGTCCAGAAAATGGACAAGACAGCGGGCCACATTCTCATCGACGGCAACACCGCGGCCGCCCTCGGCTGCGTGTTCGCGGGTGCTACGGTCGCGGCGTGGTACCCCATTACTCCATCGACATCGGTGATGGACGCTTACAAGGGATTCTGCGACCGCATGCGGGTGGATCCGGATACCGGTCGGAAGAACTTCGCGTTCATCCAGGCGGAGGATGAGCTCGCCGCGATCGGAATGGTGATCGGCGCGATGTGGAACGGAGCGCGCGCGTTTACCGCGACCTCCGGACCGGGTATCTCGCTCATGAACGAGTTCCTGGGCCTCGCGTACTACGCCGAAGTGCCTGCGGTGATCTTTGACATCCAACGCGTGGGACCTTCCACCGGTATGCCGACGCGTACACAACAGTGTGATCTCATGGAGTGCGCATACGCATCCCACGGCGACACCCGTCACGTGTGCCTGTATCCGGCGAACCCGGAAGAATGCTTCTACATGGCTGTGCAGGCATTCGACCTCGCCGAGCGTTTGCAAACCCCGGTGTTCGTGCTCTCCGATCTGGATATCGGCATGAACGACTGGATGTGCCGTGACCTGAAATGGGACGACAGCTATCGGCCGGATCGAGGCAAGGTCCTCGACAAGGAAGCCATCGAGAAGCTCGAGAAGTTCTACCGTTACCTCGATAAGGACGGTGACGGCATCGGTTATCGCACCCTCCCGGGTGTTACACCGAAGGGAGCCTATTTCACGCGGGGCTCGGGTCACACACAGTACGGTACCTACACGGAAGATTCGGTCGAGTACCAGATCCTGCTCGACCGGTTGTTGAAGAAGTGGGATACGGCGAAGAAGTTAGTGCCGCGCGCCCTCGTCTACAGCACAGTCGATGCGACCGCCGGCAGCGAGATCGGCATCGTGTCGATCGGCAGTTGCGAGGGCGCCATCCACGAAGCGATGGACATCCTGAAGACTCACGATGTCAGGGTCGACTACATGCGGGTGCGCTCCTTCCCCTTCAGTGAGGATGTGGAGCGTTTTCTGGCCGCCCACAAACTGCTGTTTGTCGTCGAGCAGAACCGCGACGCGCAGTTTCGTGCGCTGCTGACACTCGAGTCGGCAGTCGAGAAGTCGAAGCTGCGCTCGCTGTTGCACTACAACGGGTTGCCTATTTCCTCGACGTTCATCGTCGATGGCGTGCTCGCGGAGATCCGCCCACGTGATCTGGCGCGCCCGCGCCCCAAAGACGCCGCGGCAGGCTGAGAGCCCCCGGCTGAGAGAATAGTCGTATGACCTATATCGCCAAGCCCAAAGTTGCCCATCCTTCGCTGCCCCGGAACGAGCTGGGTTTCACCCGTCGCGACTACGAAGGCGCGCTCTCCACGCTCTGCGCCGGCTGCGGGCACGACTCCATAACCGCCGCCATCACGGAGGCCTGTTGGGAGTTGTCGCTCGAGCCGCAGAATGTCGTGAAACTCTCCGGCATCGGCTGCTCGTCGAAAACCACCGCTTACTTCGTGAGCGGCGGCCACGGATTCAACTCGGTGCACGGCCGTATGCCGTCGATCGCCATGGGTGCGAACGCGGCCAACCGCAATCTGCACTACATCGGTGTGTCGGGCGACGGGGATACGCTGTCGATCGGCCTCGGGCAGTTCTGCCACGCCATCCGCCGCAACGTCAACATGTTGTACATCATCGAGAACAACGGGGTGTATGGCCTCACCAAGGGGCAGTTCTCGGCCTCGGCGGACATCGGTACCAAGGCAAAGAAGGGTGAAACCAACTTCCAACCCCCAATCGACCCGGTCCTGCTGGCGATGACGCTCGGGGCCTCGTTCGTGGCGCGCAGCTTCTCCGGCGACAAGGGTCAGCTGGTGCCGCTCATCCAGGCGGGACTGAAGCACAAAGGCTTCGCGCTCATCGACGTGCTCTCGCCCTGCGTGACGTTCAACGACCACGAGGGCTCCACCAAGAGTTACGCCTACACCCGCGAGCACTACGAGCCGGCGGTCCATGCCGACTTCGTACCGCTCGAGCGTGAGATCGTCGCTGACTACCAGGCGGGTGAAACTCTACCCGTCGTCATGCACGATGGCAGCCGTATCGTGCTGCGAAAGCTCGAACACGCGTATGACCCGACGAACCGTATCGCGGCCGCCTCCCAGATCCAGGAACGTATGAAGGCCGGGGAATACCTGACCGGACTGCTGTACGTCGAAGAGTCGGAAAGCGAATTCCATGACATCAACGCCACCCCCGATGCACCGCTCAACAGCCTCTCGTATGAGGCGTTGGCACCCGGCTCAAAGGGGCTGGAGAAGGTCCTCGCGCGCTACCGCTAGGACGCGGCCGCAGTAGGCGAGCATTGCTCAGACAGGCTCCTGGTAGCACCGCTTGTAGCCGGCGCCGGACCGACCTCCAACGGGTTGGGTTTGCCCGCTGAACGGTCATTCAACGGCGCTGCAGTGGCGACAAAAAAACTTCAACTGTCAGGGAACCACGGAGTGGTCCGACGGTCGGATGAATAACATCGCACATAACGTGGCGGCAGTTCCCGCCCCGGTCGTTGGCTTCCAAGTCCTTGGGCCACGGTCGAATGCTTGTGTCCCGGCGGCGTCCTGCGGTATCGTCAGCGCCGGTTCGTGACCTTTCCCTTTCCCTGCCGCCTGCCGCCCGCATGGTTTGCGAGCCGGCTTCCGAGTCTGCGAAAAGCCGAATCGTTCTCGACCAGGTGGCAGCATGCGCGCCGACGGTTAATCGATCTTCGGTTTGCATTCCTGCTGGTAGTGTTTCGGAAATCGCCGACGTGACATGAGCCGTCCGTTAGGGCATTTCCGTATCAGGAGTTTGATTGCATGACGAAGATCTATGTCGGAAACCTTCCGTTTTCGGCCACTGATAGTGAAATCCGCGAGCTGTTTGGCCAGCACGGCACTGTCGAGTCGGTGAGTCTGATCACCGACCGCGACACGGGCCGGCCGCGCGGCTTCGGCTTCGTTGAGATGTCACGCGCGGATGCCTCGCGCGCGATCCAGAACCTCAACGGAAAAGAACTCGGCGGACGTCCTCTGCGCGTGAATGAGGCGCAGGAACGTACCGGCGGCGGTGGCGGTGGTAATCGCGGCGGTGGCGGCGGCGCCCCCAAGCGCTGGTAGTTTCCAACCAGACGATCGGGCCGGTAGATCCAGCGGGATGCGGGTCTACCGGCCTTTTTCATTG
>DATMQL010000347.1:0-2185 GCA_035566815.1 Steroidobacteraceae bacterium
CGTCGCCTGCGCCTCTCTCGGCCTTGGCGTCGCCGTCGCATCGATCTGGATGTGTGCGGAGGAGCTTGCGTCGGGCGTGCTCGCGGAAGTGCTGACGGACTACGCGCTCGATCCGATGGTCGCCTTTGTGGTCTTCCCTGCCGGACGGCGGCCTTCGCGAAAGGCGCGAGTCTTCGCCGACTATCTCGAGCAAGCACTGACACAATCCCGGACTTCGTCTCTCGAGCCCGCGAGGGCATCTGCTCGACCGTAATGCACCCATCCACGTCGGCGCGGATGTCATGGAAACGGAGGCCGAAGAGGTTCGATCGATCTGCCTTACGCCGCCCCTCCGGATCGACGAGGTCAGGGACACGGGGCTGCTCGCGACAACGATGTCCTTGCTAGGAGTATGCGTGGCCGCGAACCAAATCCTTGGCAACACAAAGGGCGGCCAGCAGCTTGCTTTGGTCGCCGAATACCAGAGCTAACACCTTGAGCGGCCAGCTATCCGACTCGCCCATCATAGCCATATGGCCGTTCTTGCTTGTCGCGCCCGCCCGCGATACGACGTGATTTGCCACCTCACAGCGCCCACTGATTGGCATGGGGTGTTCGGCTTCCTGACGACGGAGGCCAACGCGGTCAGCGCGCCGATCCCCCCAAGGCCAATGCCGGTCTTCCCAGCCGCGAGCCCCACCGTCGCCAGGCGGCGCAGCGCCTCAGGCCGGCTTGGCCGAGTGGTCTGGTCGGCGATCCAAGCGTCCAGATCGGCGAGGAATGGCTGCGGCGCTAACGGACGGCGAGACCTAGAAAGATAACGTCGCCGCTCCTTTCTGGATCAGCGCGTGCATTGCGCTTGCGCCCTGGATTGCGACGCCCTCGATGAAATCGTCTTCGGTGTAGCCACGAGCCTTGACGCACGGCGGACAGGCCCAAATCACGCCACCCCGCTTCAGAAAGTCTGCAACGAGAGCGCCTAGCGGGTCGAGCGGCGGAACGTGAGTTAGGTCAATCGCCCGCTTGCGAACGAGATCTACTGCAGCGCTGGTGAGGAAAGCATAGACTTTGAGGCCAGCAGTAAGTCCGCCATTCGCGATGGTGAACGCGACGGAGGACAGCTCGTGGTCTGTTCCCCTGGTCATTACAATGACGAGATCACGCGGCGTTTCTGTCATGGGAACCTCCCTCAAGGCAAATTTATTGGCCGCGCCGCCTAAGACGCAGCAGAATGAGTTTAAGCTTAGTGCGCGGGCTAAACCAGCGCCGCACTTCACACTCCGGCACTCGAATACGGCGCCGAATCTCCCCGCGCCTCGACGTCGCCTGCAGCAGTCAGAAAGCACGCCACGCCCTCATGGCTGATCCGATGGCCCCATCGCCTGCACGCCTCGGCGATGGCCCTTAGCGGCTTTCCTGCCGCGCAAGCGAGCCACCTCGCGGATCGACTCTTGCTCGCCTCGTGCGGGACGAGCACGCCATTCTCGCCGAACCGATACCCGAAGCGCACGCTTGTCCGTTCGGCTCGCGGATGCCGCTCGAACAGACTATCTTGGCTATCGAAACGCGGGTGCCGCTCGTACGATGAAGCGAGCGATCCGCAAACGCGGCGGAGGTCTGGCACCTAGATGTGCACTGAGGCAGTCGGATGATTCACAGATGCGGGCGGATGTGCGAGTCTGTGGGCATGGCTCAAACCGTCTGTGTCCTTCCTCCCGCGGAGGATCGCCAGCGTCTGCTGGCCATCGTCGCGGATCGTAATCGCCCACTCAAACATGTGTGGCGGGCGCACATCGTCCTTTGCTCGGCCGACCGCTTGCCTGTGCAGGAAGTGGCGCGGCGCGCGGGCGTCAGCCGACCCGCGGTCTGGCGCTGGCAAGCGTGATACGCTGAGCAGGGTGTCGAAGGCCTACTGCGCGACAGGACGCGCAAGCCTGGCCGCGCTCCGCTTTCGGCCAAGGTCGTCGCCAAGGTTATGGACCTGACCTGCTCCGAACCGCTCGGCCACGCCGCGCATTGGACCGGCCGCGCCATGGCCAAAGCCGTCGGCGTCAACCTGCGCGCCAACGATCCCGAGTTCGATCGACGAGAAGAGCCGAATCCAGGCGCTCGACCGCGCGCAATTGGGCTTGCCGCTCAAGCCCGGAAAATGCGGGGCGATGACCCATGACTACAAGCGCAACGGCACGACCACTCTGTTCGCCGC
>DATMQL010000348.1:0-5978 GCA_035566815.1 Steroidobacteraceae bacterium
ATGAATCTCGATCGCATCCCGACCGTCGGGCAACTCGAGCCACAGGAAGTAGCCGCCTTCGGGGTGTGAAATACGAATGTCAGCCGGCAGGTGCCGGGATAGTGATTCGATCGCGGCGGCCTGTTGAGCGGCCAGTGCTCGACGTAGTGTAGAGAGGTGACGCTCGTAGCCGCCCTCGCGGAGATAAAGCGCGATGGCGTCCTGCGCAGGCGCGCTCGTTGACAGGGAGCTCATGAGCTTCCGACGCTGCAGCGCTGCCGCGAAGCGGCCGGCGGCAACCCAACCAACACGATACCCCGGGGCGAGTGATTTCGAGAAGGAATTGCAGTTGAGCACCAATCCCTTGCTGTCAAACGCTTTCAGCGGCTTCGGGCGCTGGCGTCCAAAGAAGAGCTCCGCATAGACGTCGTCCTCGATTACCGGAATGTCATGCTTTTCGAGCAGTGCCACCAACTCGCGTTTCGTCTCTTCCGGGACGAGGGCGCCGAGCGGATTCTGGAAGTTCGTCATGAGCCAGCAGGCGCGTACCGGGTGGCGCGCGAGAGTCCGCGCGAACGCGGCGACATCCACACCATAGCGCGGGTGTGATGGGATTTCGACCGCCCGCAGCCGCTGGGCCTCGATCGCCTGGAGGCAACCATAGAACGCCGGTGACTCGACCGCGACGATGTCGCCTGGTCGTGTCAGAACCTGCAGACTCAGGTTGAGGGCTTCGAGGGCACCCGAGGTGATGACGATCTCATCTGGCGAGACGCGCACGCCAGAACGCAGGTAGCGGCGCGCGATCTGTCGCCGCAACTCGATGCTCCCCGGCGGAAGATCGTCAAGCGTGCCCCACTGGTCCATGCGGCGCGCCCCGACACTCAGGCAGCGCGCGAGCCGGCTCATGGGAAAGAGCAGGGGACTCGGAAACGCCGAGCCGAACGGCACCAGGCGCCGGTCGCGCACCGACTCGAGCACTTGGAAGACCAGTTCGCTGATGTCCACTCGAGTCGAGCGGGAAACGGGCATGCGTGCGGTTGTGGGCTTGGATGCGCGCGCCGCCGGCATCGTCTGGGCTCGCCATTGCCCGCTGGCGTAGAAGCCCGATCTCGGGCGCGTCTCGATGAAACCCTGGCCTTCCAACAATTCGTAAGCGCGGACGACCGTCGCGGTGCTGAGGCCGCGCTCGCGTGAAATCTCGCGCACGGACGGGATACGTTCACCCATCTTCAGGGTGCCGTCGCGGATCAAGGCGGAGATGTCGTCCGCGAGTCGCTGATAAAGGGTCATGAAGCGGGAGGTGACTGACCTCCCGCTAGCTTAGCGGCTTACGGACCTGCGTGCGGTGTCAGAGCGCCGGCGTACCAGGCCACGAAGAGGAGAATGAACAATGCGACCGACAGGCCGATGCGGAAAGTGAGCGCCTGCACTGTCTTCGCCGAGTCCTCGGGGCCCGATGACATATGGAACATCGCTTTACCGAGGCTGGTGACGATCAGGCCCAGCAACACGATGACCAGTACTTTGACGAGCTCCATGATTCACCTATTCCGCGTGAGGCTGAGAGGAGTGTGCAAGTTGCTCGGCGGCACGCTCGCGGCGGATGGTCGCGACGACGGTGCCCGCGGCGGCCGCCATCGTTCCAACCATGGCAGCCATCAGCAGGACGAGCCCACCAGCGAGACGATACGCCTCGAGCAGACCCCACACGACACCGAGAGGTGTCGAGACCAGGAGCAGGGGCTTTGCGATTTTCATGGCGCGAGTTTAAGAGTCGCCCGCTGTGCGGGTAAGACTCAGATCGACCCTCGTGGAACCACTACAGTTGCGAGGGTCCGCTCACGCCACACTCCACCCTGCTCGTGCTCGAATAGGGTGTGACTCGCTCAGTGGTGGTGATGGTCACCGGCGGCATGCACGTGGCCGTGCTCCAGCTCTTCTTCAGTCGCCACCCGAACGTCCGTGATTTCGATATCGAAGTTCAGGTTCTTGCCGGCCAGCGGGTGATTCCCATCCAGGGTCACCATGTCACCCTGGATCTGCGTCACGGTGACCGCCTGCGGGCCCTGCGGCGTCTGCGCGTGTAGCCTCATCCCGACGTTGATGTTCTTGATGCCCTTCAGGGCCCGGCGCGGCACGCGTTGGATGAGCGCCTTATCGAACTCGCCGTAGCCATCGGCGGGCGAGATTTTCACGCTCAGCTTCTCCCCCGCATTCTTGCCCGCAAGCTCGCGCTCCAGGCCGGGAACGAGATTCCCATGGCCATGCAGATAGGCGAGCGGCTCTCCGGAGCTCGAGCTGTCGAGCACTTCGCCGGCATCGTCTTTCAGCGTGTAATGGAGCGTTACGACGGAGTCTTGTGTGATGGCCATATGCGGATCGGTCTCATGAAAATGGGGCCCGCCGCATCGGCGGGGGCCGGGTCGATAGTGTACCGCTGCCGGCCGGTCTGGGAGAATGCTTGGTTTACACAGGGACGGATCCATATGACCTCAATACTGCTGGCCATCCTGGCTGCCGGAGTGGCAGGGGAGCCCGCTGCGCCGCACAGTGGCGCACCACCGACACACACGGGGACGATCGCAATGGCGGACAATCCTTTCCGGCAACCGAGCACGCTGCCCTACCGGCTGCCACCGTTTGACAAAATCAAAGACGCGGATTACGTGCCGGCATTCGAAGAGGGCATGCGGGAGCAGCGCGAGGAAGTGGCGGCTATCGCGCGCAATCCGCACGCGGCGGACTTCGAGAACACCATTGTGGCCCTCGAGCGCACCGGGCAGCTCCTCGACCGGGTGAGCACTGTCTTCTCCAACCTCAACAGCTCGAATACCGATCCACAGATGGACAAGATCGATACCGAGATGACGCCGCGGCTCACGGCGCACGAGGACTCGATTCTGCTCGACACCGCCCTGTTTGCCCGCGTCGATTCGTTATACCGACGCCGTGCGAGTCTGAAGCTCGATGCCGAGTCGTTGCAGCTCCTCGAGCGCTATCACGTCATGTTCGTGCGCGCCGGCGCCACGCTCTCGGATTCGGACAAGGCGCATTTGCGCGAGCTCAACGAGCAGATATCCTCGTTGATGACCCGATTCAAACAGAACGTGTTGAAAGCGAGCAAGGATGGCGCCGTGGTCGTCGATAGCGCGGCGGAGCTCGATGGTTTCTCCGCGGAGCAGATCGGCGCGGCGGAGCGGGCCGCGGCGGCTCGCAACCTGGGCGGGAAGTGGGTCATCCCATTGCAGAACACGACGAATCAACCCTCGTTGGCTCGCCTGAAGAATCGGGCGTTGCGCGAGAAGATCTACAAGGCATCCATCGAGCGCGCCAACGGCGGTGTCTCCGACAACACAGTGGTGATTGCAACGATCGTGAAGCTGCGGGCCGAGCGAGCGACCCTGCTCGGCTATCCGAACCACGCGGCGTACCAACTGGCGGATGAGTCGGCCGCGACCCCGGCCGCCGTGCATCAGATCCTCACTCACATCGCGCCGGCGGCACTGGCGGGCGCACGGCGCGATGCAGAGGAGATGCAGAAGATCATCGACGCCGACGCGGCCCGCGACCACCAGCAGCCGTTCAAGTTGCAGCCGTGGGATTGGGCGTACTACGCCGAAGCCCTGCGGAAGGCGCGTTATGACTTCGACGAGGCGCAGGTCGCGCCGTATTTCGAGCTCGATCGCGTATTGAATGACGGCGTGTTCTTTGCCGCCCACGAGTTATACGGCCTCACGTTCAAAGAGCGTAAGGACCTGCCCGTGTACCAGCCGGAGGTGCGCGTGTTCGAGGTCTTCGATCGGGACGGTACCCCGCTCGCCTTATTCCTAGGCGACTACTTCGCGCGCGACAACAAGCAGGGCGGCGCCTGGATGAGCAGCTTCGTGCGGCAGTCGCGGCTGTTCGGGCTCAAGCCGGTTGTGACCAACAATCTCAACATCCCGAAGCCGCAGCCCGGGCGGCCGGCGCTGCTCACTTTCGATGAAGTGACCACGCTGTTCCACGAGTTTGGTCATGCGATTCATGGAATGCTGTCGAACGTGCACTACCCGCTGCTCTCCGGGACGGCGGTACCCCGGGACTTCGTCGAGTACCCATCGCAGTACAACGAGATGTGGGCTCGTGAGCCCGTCGTCGTGGCGAACTTCGCGAAGCACTACCAGACCGGCGCGGCCATGCCGCAGGAATTGCTGAACAAGGTGCTGACGGCGCAGAAATTCAACCAGGGTTATGCCACGACGGAGTATCTCGCCGCCGCCATGCTCGACCAGGAATGGCATCTCATCAACGCCTCGCAGGCTCCGGCCGCCGCTGATGTGGCCGCCTTCGAGGCGGCCGCGCTTCACAAGAACGGCGTCGACTTCCCGGATGTGCCGCCGCGTTATCACTCAGAGTACTTCCTGCACATTTTCGCTGGCGGTTATTCCTCCGGGTACTACGCGTATCTGTGGAGCGAAGTGTTGGCGCGCGACACGGGGCAATGGATGCACGAGCACGGTGGCCTGACACGCGCTAACGGCGACTACCTGCGCGACAAAGTATTGTCACGGGGTCGCAGCCAGGATCCGCAGACGCAGTTCCGTAACTTCTACGGGCGGGATCCGGACATCGGGCCGCTGATCGAATACCGCGGCCTGGGCGCCGGCCACTGAGCTCTATTCGAACTTCGCGGAGCTGCCGCCGACGGTCGCTCCGCCGTCAATGACCAGATTCTGGCCGGTGATGAACCGGCCGGCTGGCGAGCACAAGAACACCACAGCGCCGGCCACGTCGTCCGGCTCACCGAGCCGGCGCAACGGCGTCGCGTGCTCGCTGGCCTTGGCGATCTTCGGGTTTTGCCACAGGGCGCGGGCGAAGTCCGTCTTGATGATCCCGGGAGCGACGCAGTTGACTCGGATGTTGTGTGGTCCGAGCTCAACGGCCAGGTTGCGCGCGAGTTGGAAGTCGGCCGCCTTGGAAAGGCTGTACGCTCCCAGGAGCGCGGAGCCCTGCAAGCCCCCGACGGACGATACGATCACGATCGCGCCTTCACGGCGTGTGATCATCTCCGGGGCCACGAGCTGAATCAGCCAGTGGTTCGACAGGATGTTGTTATCGAGGATCTTGCGGAACTGCTCGTCCGTGATGGTCGCCATGGGCCCCATGTGCACGTTCGTCGCCGCGTTGCAGACCAGGATATCGATCTTCCCGAAGGCCTCGCGAGCCTTGGCGGTGAGATTCACCAGGTCGTCCTTGGAGGAGATATTGGCGGCTACGGCAATCGCCGTGCCGGGACCGCGGGCTGCGTTTATGGCATCCGCGACCGGAGTGCACGCCTCGAGCTTGCGCGAAGAAATGACGACCTTGGCGCCGTGTTCGGCGAGGCGCTCGGCCACCGCGCGGCCAATGCCGCGCGATGAGCCAGTGATGACGGCCACCCGGCCGGAAATGTCAAATAGCGACACAGTCTTGACCTCAACCCTGTCGGAACACCTAGGACTAACGCCAAATACCTTCTGTCACATGAGCGTGTCAACATGTCTCAGGTGGGCGCGGCACGACTCGCGCTGAAGTCCCCTATCCTGGTGATCATCCATGGAATTTGAACTCACCCAAGACCAGTCGATGCTGCGTGACTCGATGCGGCGGCTGATCGCGCGAGAGTATACGTTCCAGCGCCGGCAGGCGTTCCTCGAATCCCCGCACGGCTCCAGCCCCGAAATCTGGCGCCTGCTGGCGCGGCAAGGCGTCTTCAGCCTGGGTTTGCCGGAGGGTGCCGGCGGCTACGGCGGCTCCACTGAAATCATGCTCGTGATGGAGGAGCTGGGCCGCGGGCTGGTGCTCGAGCCGTTCCTGAGCACCGTGGTACTGGGCGGCAGCCTCATCCGCGATCACGGTACCGTGATGCAACGAGCCGTCCTGTTGCCGAAAATAGCCACTGGCTGTCTGCGCAGTGCATTGGCTCACCATGAGGCCGGCGCCCGCTATGTACTCGATCACGTGGGCACGACTGCCCG
>DATMQL010000349.1:0-9661 GCA_035566815.1 Steroidobacteraceae bacterium
GTTTCATGGCGCAACGAGCACAGCTCGATGGCCGGGGCCGCGGTGCCGAGGTCGTCGAGACTCGTCGCCAGCGCGCGCTCTGCGATACCGGTGATGATTAGCGACAAGCGGGCGATCGCGATCTGCGCCTGGGTTTGTCCCAGTGGAATGAGTCGTGCGCCGGCGGAGACAAGGTTGGCGGCGACGGCGTGGAGGTAGGCGTGGAGAGCGGGTGGCAGGGCGACTTCATGAGCCGCGCAGGTCACCGCCACGGCGATGCAGTGGGCCACGGGGGCGCCCCCGGCCTCGGCCTGGCGGGCAGCGAAAGCGTCGAGTGTTGGGTGGGGCCACGCCTTGCGGGTGACGTCCAGGAAGGCTCCCCCTTGTTGGCGGCTTTCGAGCGCGGTCTCGGAGCTGCTGCGGAAGGCGGCCGCAAGTTGGGCGACGGTATCTAACTTCGCGAGCGGATTCAATACGGCAGGCGTTATGGGCTCGGCGAGCGAGCCTGGCTCCGTGCGTGCGGCCGTTTCGCCAGACTTTGGCGTGACGCGCCACGCGTGGGCGAACAGTACTGCGTCGATCCAACCGCCGCCCCTCTCCAACACTCCCGTGACATAGTCGAGCAGGCCTTGCAGGTTGGCGACGTCACCGGTCTCGACGGCCCACTCGAGGCCGTGGCTGTAGCTGAAGGCGCCCGTGGGGTAGCCGGGAGACGACCAGGTCAGCAGCCGGTACAACGCGGGCTCAGCTATCATGGTGGTGTCCCGCCGGCGGGTGTTCGTGTTGGGCTGAGTGCTCCGGTTGGGCGGCAACGGTGCCGCTGCTGTCGTATGCGCCGGTCTCCGGCGTGAAGGCTGCCATCACCGGCGTGACCGTCGCGCCCAACCCATGCAACATGTTCACAATGACCGCGTCATCGCGAATCAGGATGCGATGAGGCTCGAGTTGCGCCGGAACGTGTCGGTTTCCTATGTGCCACGCCAGCCTGACCAGCGTCGCCGCGTCCGGTGCCGTAACCTCCACCAGTTGTTCCGGTGACGCCTCGACGCCCACTATCCGTCCGTCTTCGAGCCGCAGCCCATCCCCCGCGCGCAGTACCACCGCACGTGGGAGGTCTAACAGGAAGGTCGTCCCTCCACATGCAACGTAACGCAATCGTCGCCGATGCCGCTCGTCGAAGGTGAGTACGAGATGGTCGACCGCGGTAGACCCGAGCCATTTTCCAGGCGGCAGGATTTCGACAGCGCGTATGAGAGCAGCCATGACGATTCAGAAGAGAAAATATCGCTGCGCCATCGGCAGTACCGTGGCCGGCTCGCAGGTGAGCAGCTCGCCATCCGCCCGCACCTCGTAGGTCTCGGCGTTGACCTCGATGTGCGGGGTCGCGGAGTTGTGCACCATGCTGTGCTTGCCGATGCCAGCGCGGGTGTTTTCAACGGCCACGGGCAGGCGCTCGAGAGTTCGCGTCTGCGAGTTGCCGATGTAGGCTTTGCTGACAAAGAGCAGAGAAGATTTTGCCGCCGCCTTACCGATGCCACCAAACATGGGACGGTAGTGAATGGGTTGGGGCGTGGGAATGCTCGCATTGGGATCGCCCATCGGGGCTGCCGCGATGCTGCCACCCTTGATGACGAGTTCCGGCTTCACCGCAAAAAAGGCCGGTGACCACATGACGAGGTCGGCCAGTTTGCCGGGTTCGATCGAGCCCACGTGACGGGAGATACCGTGGGCGATGGCAGGATTGATCGTGTACTTGGCGATGTAGCGGCGCGCCCGGAAGTTGTCGCTGCCCCCGGAATCCGGTACGAGTGAGCCTCGCTGGCGTTTCATCTTATCCGCGGTCTGCCAGCAACGGATGATCGTTTCGCCGACCCGGCCCATGGCCTGGCTGTCGGAGCTCATCATGGAGAATGCGCCCAGATCGTGCAGGATGTCCTCGGCGGCGATGGTCTCCTTGCGGATCCGGCTTTCCGCGAAAGCCACGTCCTCGGAAATCCTCGGGTCGAGGTGATGGCACACCATCAACATGTCGAGATGCTCGTCGAGCGTGTTGACCGTGTAGGGTCGCGTTGGATTGGTGCTCGAGGGCAGGACGTTCGGCAGTCCGCAGACACGGATGATGTCGGGTGCGTGACCACCGCCGGCGCCCTCCGTATGAAAGGCGTGGATGGTGCGGCCTTTGAATGCGGCTATGGTGCTTTCGACGAAGCCCGACTCATTTAGCGTATCGGTATGCAGTGTGACCTGCACGTCCATGGCGTCGGCGACGGACAGGCAGCAGTCGATGGCGGCCGGTGTCGTGCCCCAGTCCTCGTGGAGCTTGAGACCGCAGGCACCGGCATTCACCATTTCCTCCAGCGCCTGGGGCTCACTCGCGTTGCCCTTGCCGAAGAAACCGATGTTCATCGGCAGGGAGTCGACCGATTCGATCATGCGAGCCAGGTGCCAGGACCCGGGTGTGCAAGTGGTGGCGAGCGTGCCGTGCGCGGGGCCGGTTCCCCCGCCGAGCATCGTCGTGACACCGGCGTAGAGCGCGTGTTCGATCTGCTGCGGGCAGATGAAGTGGATGTGCGAATCGATGGCGCCGGCCGTGACGATCTTGCCTTCCGCTGCAATGATTTCCGTCCCGGGCCCGATGATGATATCGACGCCAGGCTGCACGTCAGGATTGCCGGCTTTGCCAATGCGGGTGATCAGTCCGTCGCGGATACCGATGTCAGCCTTCACTACACCCCAGTGATCGAGAATGACAGCGTTGGTGATGACGGTGTCGACGGCGCCGCCCGCGCGGCTCACCTGGCTCTGGCCCATGCCGTCGCGAATCACCTTGCCGCCGCCGAATTTTACTTCTTCGCCGTAAAGGGTGCGGTCTTCCTCCACACGGATGAACAGCTCGGTGTCGGCGAGCCGGATCCGATCGCCGACCGTCGGGCCGTACATCGCGGCATAGGCGCGGCGAGTGATAGTCGTTGCCATGAGCTTCAGGACCCCTTCACGAGAGGCGTGTCGAGCGCGCCCATGATTTCGCCGCGAAAGCCAACGACGCGGCGCGTGCCCGCGTACGGTACGAGTTGAATGTCCCGACTCTGGCCGGGCTCGAAGCGAATCGCGGTTCCTGACGGAATATCGAGCCGCCTGCCGCGGGCCGGGGCGCGATCGAAAGACAACGCGGGATTCACTTCGAAAAAATGGTAATGGCTGCCGACCTGCACCGGCCGGTCACCGGTATTGGCGACAGTCAGGATCACCGGTGTCCGCCCTTCGTTGAGCGTGATATCGCCGTCGACCGTAATAATTTCCCCAGGGATCATGCGTGACCTCGCGCCGTAATGAGAACTTCAGCGGATCGGCTGATGGACGGTGACGAGCTTCGTCCCGTCGGGAAAGGTCGCTTCGACCTGGATGTCATGAATCATCTCGGGTATGCCCTCCATGACCTGATCACGGGTGAGCACTTTGGCACCCGCCTGCATCAGGTGAGCGACGCTCATGCCGTCGCGGGCGCCCTCCACGACGACATCGGTGATGAGCGCGATAGCCTCCGGATGGTTCAGCTTCACGCCACGCTCCAGGCGTCGGCGGGCGACCATTGCCGCCATTGCGACGAGCAGCTTGTCTTTTTCGCGGGGTGTCAGATTCATGCGCGTTTTCTCAGCAGTGCCATACCCGGGGAAGTCGCGCCGGCAAAGATGCGGCGGCCTGCCTGATCCCGGCGATCAGCTTCATTACGGCCGCACGCAACTCCGAGGCGTCGTCCGCCATTATGCGCACGAGCATGATTCCGTCCAGCGACGTAGCGCCGCACGGCAATGCACAATCGCTCAACAAACGCCGCGCTTCGACGAGCTGCTGCGGCGCATCCGCCCCGGCGTAAAGGATTGTCGAGCAAGCAACGCTCGTGCCAAATCCAAATGGCATGGCGCGCAGACGCTGTATATCCCCATCCAGATGCAGGGCGTCGGCCCAGATCAGTCGTCCCGCGCGGCTGATGCGCCACGCGTCGTGAAGCATGCCACTGTTGAAAAATTCCCCCATCGCCGTACGGCCGAACACGATGCTTTCCACGGCCAGCAGCCGCCCAGTGGCCGCCACATCCGCGGCGAACAGTCGCCGTAGTCGGGAGCCTTCGAATACGATCGTCTCCTGCGCCAGCCATTCCGCCCAGGCAGCATCCCCCACCCGCATATCGACCTGCACGACTGCGTCCCCCGTGTCCGGCAGCGCGCGGTAGATCTTTTCCGCGGCCTGCGTTGTGACCGTGGCTCGAGCACCTGGCTCGACCGAGACCGAGACTCGTGTTCGATCTCCGCCCGTCAGTCCACCGCTCGTGGTCAGAAGAACCGCCTGCACGGGCTCGCCAGCCTCGGTCGTCGGAAAAAGAACCCGGCAGGGCGCCCGCTGGTAGAGGTCTGCCAGTGCGATCACGCCGTCCGCGCGGCAACGAAAGGCGATCCGGGCTTCGCCGTCGACGCGCTGATGTGCTTCGGCGACGCGGCGCACGCTGGCGTTCACTCGATTCCATCCCGCCCGTTGCTGTTGGCTTTTCGCTCATGGGTTTTCATGATCGCATTCCCGCACGACAATCCGTCTACGTCAAACGCCCGCCCCATGCCCCTATGTCCGCACCAATTCGGGCAGGGGTCTGCCCGGTTCGCACCAACTTTGTGCCAGATCCATCAGCCCGGGCGATCGGGGTCCCGGCTGACCCTGGGACACATCGGCGCGACCGCGTTGGTGGCGCCGCTATCGCTGGCTCTGGCGGGCGACCGCCCGCAGCCGCCGATCTCCATCGGCGCCGGCAAAGCACCTGACGGTTCAGTGGACTAAGATAGGCGCTCTCAGACAATCCTTAGTTCAAAGGGGGAGGGCGTATGAGACGGTCAATCTGGTTGGTGACCCTGGGAGCGGCCGCACTGGCCGCCGCGGCGCTGGCGCAGCCTGCGCTGGCCGACAACACTCAGCAAACGAAGATGACGACTTGCAACGCTGACGCGAAGGCCAAGGGTCTCTCGGGCGATGATCGCAAGGCGTTCATGAAGACGTGCCTGTCAGCCGCCGGCGCGAGCACCGATGCCAAGCCTCTGAACAGTCAGCAGGCGAAGATGAAGAGCTGCAACGCCGATGCGAAGACCAAGGGGCTCACGGGCGATGCGCGGAAGACGTTCATGAGCAGTTGTTTGAAGGGGACGACGTCGCCCTAGCGGGGATCCTAGACTGTGTCGTGGCCTGGTGGGTTGGCCGGGCCACGGACACTGGCGGGGGTGTTGTGACTCGCGTGGTGGCGCTCTGCTAGCTCTCCAACTTCCAATCCTAGCCAGAACATACCGTAAAGGATCCCAATGTACAGAATTGGGATAGCCCAGTCCTCAAAGCTGAGGTTCGAACTGTAAGCCGACCTGGGGAGCTTCACGCTTCCGCACATCAAATGGAACATGTCCGCTTCGAGCTTTGCGACACGATCTTCAAGTGCCATAGTCACCTCTATCAAACGATAACCGTTGGATGGCGAAGTCACACCCTCAAAACACATGTCCCATGTGTAAAAAGACCACCAAAGAACCCAGAACTCCACCAATGGTTAGGAGAAACCAAACCCTAAGTTCGCCGCGTAGCTTCTCCGTTGCCGTTTTTTGAGACCCAAATTCTTCCTTCATCTCCGTTCTCAAGTTGGCGGTTTCCATTCTCGCGTCAGCGATCTCTTCCCTTACCAGCCCGAACCCCTTCTCCATCTCCGCTCTCAAGTTGACAGTCTCAATTCTCGCGCCGGCTACTTCCCCTCTAACCGATGCGAACTCCTTCGCGACCTCCGTCTTGAACGAATGAAGCTCGGTTCTGAGTCCTTGTACGTCGCCTCTGAGCTCCTTAACCTCACTTTGTACGGATCTGACGTCGCTTTTCATGTCCGCAAGAGTCGAGCGGACGTGGCCCATGTCCAACTCGATGTTTGCGACCCGCTCTTCAACCGACATTTGCATCTCCAGTTTTAGTGCTGCGCTCATCGACCGCCCCTTCGATCTACTCCTGGCCTGACTGGCGGGTGCAAGAATAGACCCAGTGCGGCGCGCAAAGGAAGCCGTTAAATGAGACAAATAAAACTATTTTTCCGCGGAAATACGCTGAAAAACGTACGCGGTTTAGGAGGGCTTGCAGGACGTTGTTCTACGACGTGTATCCTGACGTCGTTCGCGGCGAGCTTAGACGGGCGGCGATTTGGGTAGTGCTTCGAACAGCCGTCGGATTGGCGCGACGCCTGTGTTCGCTCACACCGATCGCTTGAGCACCCGAAACAGCGCCGGGTGACTGGCCTGCAGGGACTTCCGCAGCGCCAGCTCTTCGCTCTGCTGCCGCGCACGGCGTGCATGAATCCAACGATGCACACAGCGATAGGGTTCCTCGGCCGGGGTGCCGGTTGCCAGTTCTTCGGCGAGTTGCAAGGCCAGTCCGGGCTCGCTGAGCAGCAGCCACGCCGGGAAGTCAATTTCGGTCAGCGCGCTCTCGCCAGCAGTCTGGGCGTCCGGCTCATCATCCAGAAAACGCTGCCACAGCGTCGTCAGCTCAGGTTGCCGCAGTTTACTCACGGCCTGTGAGGTCTCTGCGGGTGCCCGCCAACACACGTGGCACCACGCCGCCAGTGCCGCAACCCGTTGCCGCCGGTTGAATGCGCTCTCCACCAGTCGCAGACACAGTGGAGCATGCCGTTGCCAGCCCGGCTCGCTCAACACGCTGTCAGTCACTCCCGCCCAGTCCTGCGCCTGGCTGAGGGCGAAGCTACGATGCAAAGCGGGCTCATCGGTGTCGAAGGCGCTCCCGCGCACGGCGTCTCCCAGCTGCATCCACAGTGGTGACAGTAGATCGCGCGATTGCGCGCCGAGGAGGCGTCGGGCCGTGGGAGTGACTTCGAGAAGGAAAGCCAACTCCGCGCGGGGTTCTGCCACCGGATGGGCAAGATGCCCGAGGGCTGCCAACAGTTGGTCGAAAGCGGCGAGCTCCGAGTGGGTGGGCGCCTGGGTATAGAGTTGGTCCAGTTGTCGCTGCGCGCTCATCAGATTATGGGTCGTCAGCGCCTGCACGATGCCGTTGGCGAGGGCGACGACCGGGTTGTCGAAGAACAGGTCCAACTGCGGAACGCTCTGCGCCCGGACATAACGGCTGCCGATGAGCCGCTGCAACTGGGGATCCATACTGATGCGCAGCGGCCGGTCGCCGCCACCGGCAGCCTCCGGCGCGGCCTGGTGCCAGGCGTGGAACTCCTGGGCCTGCTCCACGAGTTTGATGCGGCGGGCATAGCCGGCGGCCTGCTCGAGCTCCGCCTTGATTTTGTCCGGGTTACCCATCAGGACGCCGTCGAGAAATTCGATCTCGCGACGGCGCCAGCTTTCGTAGTCGCTGTACAACAGCCGTCCGGAGTTGAACAGGAGCTCGAGCGGCGCGAACGCGCCCTGTTCCAGCAACTGCGCGTCCACTTGTGCCTGCAATGAGGTGTCGAGAAGCGTCATGGTGCGAACAGCGCCTCGATGTCGGTCGAGGTCCACGACGCGGGGCTGGCGCCGCCCTGGGTGTAAAGCCGGCTGGCGAGCTCGTGTTTATCCGCCTGCAACTGCAGGATCCGTTCCTCCACCGTGTCCTGGGCGATGAGCTTATATACGAACACGGGCTTGTCCTGGCCGATGCGATGCGCGCGATCGGTCGCCTGCGCTTCCACGGCGGGATTCCACCAGGGGTCGTAGTGAATGACCGTGTCCGCGGCGGTCAGATTGAGCCCCGTGCCGCCGGCCTTGAGGCTGATCAGAAATAACGGTGCGCCGCCCGATTGGAAACGTGCGATGACGTCGGAGCGGTTCTGGGTCTCACCCGTCAACAGGCAATACGGTATACCCAGCGCGGTGACCGCCGCCTCGATGAGCCGCAGCATCGATGTGAATTGTGAGAACACCAGGACACGGCGCCCCTCGTCAATCAACTCCGGCAGTACGCTCGAGAGCCATTCCAGTTTCGCGGATGGAATCTCGGCATTTCCGCTACCCACCCGGAGCAGCCGCGGATCGCAGCAGGCCTGGCGCAGTTTCAGCAGGGCGTCGAGAATCGTGATCTGGCTCCGCGCCAGCCCTTGCTGTTGGACGACTTCCTGGATGCGGCGATGACTCGCGAGCCGAATCCCGTCGTAGAAGTCCCGTTGGCGCTCGTCGAATGCCAGGGTCTCGACGATTTCCGTCTTGGGCGGTAAGTCCTTGGCAACCGCGTCTTTGGTGCGGCGTAACAGGAATGGGGCGAGCCGCTGCGCCAGGGCTTGCGCGCGCGAGCGGTTGCCTTCCTTTTCGATAGGAGTGCGGTAGTGACGCTGAAAGTTGCGCTCATCGCGCAGCAAGCCCGGTTGCACACAATCAAACAGAGACCACAGCTCTCCGAGGTGATTCTCCACCGGCGTTCCCGTCAAGGCCAACCGGTGCTCGGCACGCAGTGCGCGCGCCATCCCGGACACCTTGGCGCGTGGGTTTTTGATGGTCTGCGCCTCATCGAGGATGAGGAGGTAGAAATCCTGAGCGAGCAGGACCTCGCTGTCGAGTTGCAGGAGTGAGTAGCCCGTAATCACTACATCGACTTTGGCGATGAGGGGAAAGGACTCTTTGCGCCGGCTGCCGTGCAGGAGCAGGACACTGAGCTCCGGGGTGAAACGTTGCACTTCCTGTTGCCAGTTGCCCAGTGTGCTGACAGGTGCGACGATGAGCGATGGTTTCCGCAAACGTCCCTGCTGTTTTTCAAGGGCAAGGTGGGCGAGGGTCTGGACGGTCTTTCCCAATCCCATGTCGTCCGCCAGGATGCCTCCGAGGCCATGCCGGCGCAGGAACTGTAGCCAGCCGAGGCCTTCTTCCTGGTACGGTCGCAGTGTTGCACGGAAGTCCGCGGGTGCGGCCAGAGGTTTGACGCCGCCCGAAGCTTCGAGATCGTCGAGGAGGGCACGCAGCGTGGTGTCGTTCGACCGCAGTGCCGGGCCATTCAATTCACGCGCCAGTTGGACGATACGGCCGGTATGGCTCCTGGGGAGCGACAAGGCCTGTTGCGCGCTCAGGCCGTCGCGATCGAAAAGCTCCACCAGTGTGTTGGCGATGCGTTGAATCCGCTCGATCGCAATCGGCAGGTAGCGGCCGTCATCGAGTGCCACGAGCCATTGCTCGCCTACGCGACAGCCGGCGTTAGCCTCCCGAGGCTCGGGCGCGGTAGTAGCGTCCGTTGCCAATGAGGTCTGATCGCCAGCGGCGAGCGAGGTCTGCAAGTAGCGGGCGAGAGCAGGGAGCAGGTTCACATGCTGTCCGTCTACGATGACACCCAGACGCAGGTTGAACCATCCCTGCCGACGATCCGACTCCAGATCGCCATACCAGTCGTCCGCCCTCGCGATGCGATAGGGGAAGTCAGCGGCGACCAGAACTTCCCAGCCCTCGGCCTGCAGTGCCGGGATTGCCTCCAACATGAAGTCCAGCCAGACCTCGCGGTTGGTAGCGGTCGGAAGCAGTTGCACGAGTCGCGTGCGCCACTGCCGCTCGAGACCGTGGTCGCGAGGGAGTTCGTACAACGCGCCGTCCATCATCTGGCGAACTGTGGCGCTTTCGTCCTGCAACCTGTCACTATCGACCGGCAGTCCGTTGTAGATGAAATAGAGTGTTGCCCGGGGGCCCGGCAGCAA
>DATMQL010000350.1:0-18690 GCA_035566815.1 Steroidobacteraceae bacterium
CGAGGACCTGCTGAAATCGCAGCCGCTGGAAGAGCGCATCTATCGCTTCCGCTGCGTCGAAGCCTGGTCAATGGTCATTCCCTGGGTGGGCTTTCCCCTGAGCGCCCTCCTCGAGCGCTTCAAACCCACATCGAAAGCCAAGTACGTGCAATTCACCACGTTGTACGACCCGCGCCGTATGCCGGGACAACGCGAGCGCGTACTGACCTGGCCTTATGTCGAAGGACTGCGCATCGACGAAGCCATGCATCCGCTCACCTTGCTGGCGGTCGGCCTCTACGGCCAGGCGCTCCCCAACCAGGACGGTGCACCCCTACGACTGGTGGTGCCGTGGAAATACGGCTTCAAATCCATCAAGGCCATCGCGAAAATCACTTTCACCGACAGGCAGCCGAACACGGCATGGAACGTAGCCGCCCCGAACGAATACGGTTTCTACGCGAATGTGAACCCGCAGGTGGACCACCCTCGCTGGAGCCAGGCGACCGAGCGGCACATCGGCGCGGCCTTTCTGTCCGCCCGCCGGCCGACGCTCCCCTTCAACGGTTACGCCGACTTGGTCGCCGATCTCTACAAGGGAATGGATCTGCGCCGTTACTTCTGAGACGCAACCGAATAGTGAACGTCGAGCAGCGCTACCGCCTCCTCTATAAGCCCCTGGTATTTGTCGCAAGTCTGCTGCCCCTCGCGTGGCTGCTCTGTGGCGCCTTCGGTTGGCTCGATTTCAGCCTCGGCGCCGACCCGGTCAAGAAACTCGAGCACGAATGCGGCACATGGGCCCTGAACTTCCTGCTCATCACCCTGGCGATCACCCCACTGCGGCATCTCGCCAACTTGCCGCACCTGCCCCGCCTGCGCCGGATGTTGGGACTGTTCGCGTTCTTCTACGCGCTGCTGCACTTCGCCGTCTACCTGTCCCTCGACCTGGAATTCAACTTCCGCACGCTGTTCACGGACATCGCGAAACGACCCTACATCACCATCGGCTTCCTGGCGCTGTTGTTGCTCATTCCGCTGGCGGTGACCTCGACGAACCGGATGATGCGCCGGCTCGGGCGGCGTTGGCAGAAACTACACCGCCTGGTGTATATCATCGCGGTGTTGGGTGTGTGGCACTTCTATTGGCAGGTGAAACGCGACATTCGCGAGCCGCTCATCTATGCGGGAATTCTCGCTGTCCTGCTCGTATATCGCTGGGCGCGGTCGCGACGCAAGGCGACTTCCCGGGTCGTGGCTACATCGAAGTCCGGATCTGCCACAGCTCCGGAAAGAACTTGAGTTCCAGCGCCTTCGCCAGGTAGGAGACCCCGCCGCTGCCGCCGGTACCGGGCTTGTAGCCAATGATGCGCTCCACCGTCTTCAGATGGTGGCAGCGCCACAGCTGGAAGTTGTGATCGAGATCGACCAGCCGCTCGGCGAGCTCGTAAAGATCCCAGTCTTTTTCAGCATTGTGGTACACGCCGAGCCACGCGCCCGCGACTTCCTTGCTGGCGCGATACGGCTCGCGGAAGTCGCGTGTCAGATAATCGTCAGGTATGCCGTAGCCGCGGCGACTCAACAGGCGCAGCACCTCGTCGTACAGCGACGGCGCGTCCAGCGCCCGCTCGAGTGCCTCGTAGGCAACGGGATCGCGCCGGTGCACGGCGATCATCTCCGCGTGCTTGTTGCCGAGCATGAATTCCAACATGCGGTATTGAAACGACTGGAATCCGGACGAGCGCCCCAGCGCGTTGCGAAACGCGGAGTACTCGAAGGGTGTCATCGTCGACAACACATCCCAGGTCGCGATGAGCTGCGTCTGCACGCGCGAGACGCGCGCGAACATCTTGAAAGTGGGATCGAGATCGTCACGCCGGATACATTCCAGCGCCGCCGACAACTCGTGCAGCATGAGCCGCATCCACAGTTCCGAGGTCTGGTGCACGATGATGAACATCGTCTCGTCGTGCTCGAATGAGAGCGGCTTCTGCGCATCGAGTATCTTTTCGAGATGCAGATACTCCCCATACGAAAGCGACGAGCCCAGCTCCCAGTGGATGCCCTCGTCGGAGAGATCGACCTGATCTGTCTTTTTACTCATCACTATGGTCTGTCTTTGTTAGTCGTCACTAAACACCCATGAGGGTACCCGCCGCCAGCCGTCGAGTAATTCCCGATCGAGACTCTCATACTCCGGGCAGTGCCGGGCGACTCGCTGCCAGAAGCGGCGCGAATGGTTCATGTGCAGCGTGTGCACCAGCTCGTGAATCAGCAGGTAGCGCACCACCTCCGGCCGTTGAAACAGGAGACAGCAATTGAGACTGATAGTCCCGCGAGTCGAGCAACTGCCCCAGCGCGTGCGCTGGCGACGGATAATTATCCGGTCGAAGCTGAAACCCAGCTCGCGGGCGCACTCTTGCAGTGCAGGCCCCAGGACTTCTTGCGCGCGCTCCACCAGCCAGCGGCGCAGCAGAAGACGCATCGAGTGCTTGTTGCGGGCATCGCCGCTCAACGCCAGTAAACCGGGACCGATGACGCTCACTCGCGCACGGCCGTCGCCGCCCGAAGGAAAGACTCGCCAGGTCTCCTCGCAAGCCGCCAGCTCTATGCGTGGCGGCGGGAATGGTGTATCCGGTACTGCCTTTTGCCGCGCTTCATGACGCTTGCGCTCGATCCAATCACGATGACGCTCGAGAAAATGCTCGACCGCACGCGGCGAGGTTCGCGCGGGCACGACCACTTCCACGCGCCCCGTGTGGAACACGCGTACGGTCAGACGACGGGCGCGAGTACTCTCTCGAACGACCCACGCCTCGGCGGCATCCTTGTCCGACCACAACGGCAACTGTGGCGTTACCATATCGGTGTAGCTCACGTGACCCATGATACCAATTCTCGAAGTCCGTAATCTGATCAAGCGATACCCCACCGTGAACGCGGTGGACGGGGTTTCATTCAGCGTCCCCGAAGGCATCTGTTTCGGCCTGCTCGGACCGAATGGCGCCGGCAAGACGACGACCATCGAAGTGATGGAAGGCATTCTGACCGCGACCTCGGGCGAGATCCTCTATCGCGGCGAGCTTCTGGGCTCTCGATTTCGCGAGGAAGCCGGAATTCTGTTCCAGAAAACGGCGCTGCAGGATTTCCTCACCGTCCGACAGACTCTCACGATGTTCCGCTCGCTTTATGACCGCGGACTCGACGTCGAGGAGATCATCCGGCTCTGCGCCCTGGAAAAACTCGCCGGACGCGATAACCGCAAGCTCTCCGGCGGCCAGCAGCAACGGCTGCTGCTCGCCATCGCGCTCGTGAACGATCCCGCGATCCTGTTCCTGGACGAGCCCACCACCGGACTCGATCCCCAGGCGCGGCGCAATTTCTGGGAACTCATCCAGTCCATCAAGGCGCGCAACAAGACCATCATTCTCACGACGCACTACATGGACGAGGCGGAGCTGCTCTGCGACGACATCGCCATCATGGATGGCGGCCACATCATCGCCCGCGGCGGCCCGCGCGAGCTCCTGCAGCAGCACTTCGAGGAGGTCCTGCTGGAACTGCCCCGTCATGATTTTCCGGAAGCCGCGCGCCAGCTGCCCCTGAAGATCATTGACTCGAGCGACCGCATCGAGATCGCCACTCAGGATCTGGAGATCACCCTGCGCACGCTCCTCGATGCCCACGTGCCGTTGAAGAATTTGCGCATCCGGCCGCCAAATCTCGAGGATCTCTTTCTCGAGCTCACCGGCAAGGAGTTGCGCACATGATCCGGCGCCTGTTAGCCGTCTGGCACGCGCGCAACCTGGAGTTCATACGCGACCGTGCCACGCTGATTTTCACACTGCTGCTGCCGATCAGCCTGGTCGTCGGCATGGGCTTCGTATTTGGCGGACCCGCGCGGCCGCTGTTCAAGGTTGGAGTGGTCGCCCCCAGTATCGACAAACGGGCGCATCCGTTCCTGCAAGAGCGCTACGTCGACTTCGTTCCCATCGCGAATGAGCCTGACGGCCTGCACAAAATCACGCACCAACAGATCGATCTGCTCGTCGACCTCAAGGGTGTGGTCCGTTACTGGGTGAACACTGATTCGCCGAAAGGCTACATCGTCGAGAAGCTGTTGCTCGCCGCGGCACCCGGCGCTCAGCGCCAACCCGTCACCGGCGCCGCGGTCCGCTACGTCGACTGGCTGTTCCCGGGCATTCTCGGCATGAACATGATGTTCAGCTGCCTGTTCGGCGTCGGCTACGTGGTACTGCGATACCGGAAAACCGGTTTTCTGAAACGGCTGCACGCGACACCGCTCACGGCCTTTGAATTCCTCACCGCGCAAGTACTGTCGCGACTGTGCCTGATCCTCTTTGTCACCACGGTTCTCTACCTGGGTGTTGGAACCATCATTCACTTCCACTCGGCCGGAAGTGTCGCGCTCCTGTTGCTCCTCGCAATCCTGGGCGCGCTGTCGATGATCGCCTTGGGCCTCACGATTGCCGCCGGCGTTTCGAGCGAGGAGCTCGTCGGTGGAATGCTCAACCTGTTGACATGGCCAATGATGCTGGTATCGGGCATCTGGTTCTCACTAGAAGGCTCGCCACGCTGGGTACAGTGGGCGGCTCATATCTTTCCGCTCACTCACGTTCTCGAAGGCGGCCGCGCCGTGATGCTGGACGGCGCCGGCATCGCGCAGATCGCACCTAACCTGCTGTATCTCGGCGTGACGGCCCTCATTTTTCTGACTTTCGGCGCATGGTCATTCCGCTGGCGCGTCGAATAGGAGCCCCATTTTGCGATTTTTCAGCGATAACACCGGGACGGCCTCCGCGGAGATTCTCGCGGCCCTGTCCGACGCGAATCACGGCCTCGTCTCGGCGTACGGCAATGACCCGTGGACACGAAGACTCGATGACTGCCTGAGCGCCTATTTCGGCACCCAGGTCCGCGCCTTCCCGGTATCGACGGGTACCGCGGCGAACTCCCTGAGCCTGGCAACTTTGACTCCCTCCTATGGAGTGATCTTTGCGCACGAAGAAGCCCACATCGCGAACGACGAGGCCGGAGCACCCGGCTTCTTCTCCGGTGGAGCACAAATCGAATTACTCCAGGCGCCCGACGGCAAGGTGACGCACGCCGCGTTGGCCGCTGCTCTCGAGGCCCACCCCGTTTCCCTCCATACGACTCAGCCGACGGCCCTGGCCTTGTCACAGGCAACGGAGCTCGGGACATCTTATCGCCCTGAAGAGCTCGGTGCCCTGTGCAAGCTCGCCCACGACCATGGCCTCAAGGTGCAGATGGATGGCGCACGCTTCGCGAACGCGGTGGCCTTCCTGGATTGCCATCCAGGTGATGTCACCTGGCGCGCAGGTGTCGACATTCTGTCATTCGGCGCCACTAAGAACGGTGCGCTGGCCGCCGAGGCGGTGGTGTTCTTCGACACGACCCTGGTGCGGGACTTCGAGCTACGACGTAAACAGTCCGGCCATCTTCTCTCGAAGTCGCGTTACGTGTCGGCGCAGCTCCTGGCTTACGTGGAATCGGGAGTGTGGTTGCGTAACGCGCGACGCACGAACGACTTCGCCCGGAAAATCGGCCGCGCTGGCGCAGAGCTGCTGATGCATCCAGTCGAGGCGAACGAAGTCTTTCTCGCACTCGGCCAGGAACGCAAACAAACACTGCGCCAGGCAGGTTTCGAGTTCTACGACTGGAATGCGGCGAGCAGCGGCGAGACCCGCTTCGTCGTCTCGTGGGATCAGCGCGAGGAGGATGTTCTCGCGCTGTGTGCCGCACTCGAAAAGCTGTCATGACATCGGATTGCGCTACATCTCACGCAACCCGACGGTGACCGGTATTCGAGCCGCCCGAACCGCGGGAAACAAACCGCCGACAAACCCGATGGCCAGCGCCCACTTGAGTCCTCCCCACAGCAAAACGGGTGAGACCTTGAAGGCGAACACCACCTGGCTGAAATTCGACCCCAGTGTCGAGGCCGTGTAGTCGTCGAAAATGGCCCAGGCAATGCCCGCCCCGAGCACGCCGCCCAAAAGGGCCAACAACATGGTCTCGATGAGCACGGACACGATCACCGGCAGACCCCGAAAACCGATCGCGCGCAGCGTCGCTATTTCACGGGCGCGGGTCGCGACCGCGGCGTACATCGTATTGAGAGCGCCGAAAATCGCCCCGACCGCCATGATCACCCCGACGGTGATCCCCAGGACCCGGATGGCCCGCGTGATGCCCTCGGATTGCTGGTTGTAGTAGGTGCGGGTGGTAGTGACGTCCACCTTGATCCGGGGGTCGGTCGTCAGCGCCGCCTTGATCGCCTCGAACGCATCGGCGCCGGTCAGGCGCATGCTAACCGACGAGGTACTGCTTCCGCGCCGGTATGTTGAGCCGACGACATCGGTATCGCCCCACAGCTCCGAGTCGTGGGAGTCATCGGATTCGAACGCGCCCACGATCGTCCAGGACTGTCCGTTGAGTCTGAGGCTCGAGCCGACGTTGAGGTTGCGGAATTGCCCAGCGGCGCGCTTGCCAGCGATCAACTCACGCAGTCCCGGCTGAAACTTGCGGCCTTCGATGACTTTAATGTTGGGCCGCAATTCCCAGGCGTGTTCCCCAACGCCACGGATCTCCACGTTACCATCGAGTCCGTCACTTATCTTCGGCAGCGACGCGATGACCACCAGCTCCGGTGAGGCGATGGGCTGTCCCGCCGGGTTATGCAGTACCTGCGCCGCCTGCGACACCACTACGGCCGTATCGTGATCGACAACCGAGTTGAGTTCAGTCTGCGCGCCGGCGCGCATGACAATGACCGTATCGTCCGTGCCTGTCGCGCGCAGCGTGGTCTCGAATCCCGCGGCCATCGACAAGAGGGCCACCAGAACTCCGACGACTCCCGCTATTCCGACGACGACCACCGACGAGGACCCGAGGCGTTGCGGGATGGTCGCGATACCGACTTGGGTCACCGACCACGACTGTTGTCCGGTTCGCGTGAATGCCATCCACAAAGCCAACAACAGCACGAAAGCCAGCACGAGCCACCACGGCGACTCGGTCAGCAGGATAACGGGCACTACGACCGCGACCATCATGGCCAACCCGAATCCCAGCCTTCCCATGATCGAGCCCATGTCAGCGGCCCGACAGCGCATCTACGATGCGCAATCGCATGCCGCGCAGCGCCGGCAGTGCGCCGACGACGAGGCCGATGACGACCATCAGCGCCAGGCCACTCAACCAGATGGACGAATCCAGGGGCGCCAGGGGCAGTTGGTCCCCTAGCCTCGCTCGCACGACGTTCACGACGACCCCCGAGACTGCGACGCCAATCGAGCCTCCGAGCAGCAGCAACAGCACGGACTCCGCCAGCACCAGGCCCAATACGCTTTGATTCGAGAATCCGATGGTCTTGAGTACCGCCAGCTCCGGTACGCGCTCCCGCACCGCCTGCGCCATGGTGTTACCCGTCAACAGCACCAGGGTGAAAAACACCGCCGCCATGATCGCCCCGACAATGAGCCCTATATTGGCGAATTGACTCACCAGCGCCGTGGTGAAGGACTGCTCGCTCTGGGTCTTGGTCTCGTGTTCCGAGTCGGCCGACAGCCGGTCCACCGCCTGCGCCACCGCGTCCGCCTGGCCGCGATCGGCGAGTTTTTCCGCGTACCAGCCGACCGTGCTGTTACCGCCGAACTGGGCGGCCTCGTTGAAGTAATCCCAATTGAAGAACAGCAGATTCTCCTGGCTCTTCAGCTTCGCATCACGCACGTGATAGATCCCCACCAGGTCGAAGATCCAGGTGTTGGAGCCGTCCTTCTTGGCAAAAATAGTCGCCTGCAGCGGTATCTTGTCGCCCAGTTTCCAGTGGAAGCGGTCCGCCAGGCTCTGCCCCACGATGGCCCCCGTGCGGGTCGCCTTGAACGCCTTACGTTGCTCCTCCGGCATGAGCCATTCCGGGTAGAGGTCGAGGAAGTTGTCCGCCACGGCCTCATTCGCGAAGAAATTCTTCGGCTCCTGGTAGATGCCGCCGAACCAGTTGGCGTAGGACACCTCGGCCACGCCCGGTACCGCCTGGATCCGCGGCAACAGGCTCTTCGGCAACGACAACGTGAAACTGACCTTCGACATGGTCACGAGACGATCGGCGCCGACGATGCTGCCGCCAGCGTTCGCAAACGCCATGCGCACCGAATCCAACAGGCCGAACAGCAAAAATGCGGCCAGGATCGACAACAAGGTGAAGAGCGTCCGCGTCTTGCGCCGAAACAGTGCCGCCCAGACGAGGTGCAGGTACTTCATGCAGGCACGGCTTCGGGCCGCTCTACCAGGGTGCCCTTGTCCAGATGCAACACGTGACGCGCATGCTCGGCGGCCTTCGGATCGTGCGTGACCATGATGATGGTCTTACCGTGCTCGCGATTCAGCTGCTGCAGCAGGCCCAGGATTTCCTCCGCCGACAGACGATCCAGGTCGCCCGTCGGCTCGTCGCAGACCAACAGTGTCGGGTCCGACACGATGGCGCGCGCGATGGCCACGCGTTGCTGCTGTCCGCCCGAGAGCTCGCCGGGCTTGTGTGCCGAGCGATCCGAAAGCCCGACCAGGTCGAGGGCGACGCCGGCGTTGCGTTTGCGTTGTGCCGACCCGAGGCGGGTCAACAGCAGCGGCAACTCGACATTCTTCCGCGCCGACAACATCGGCAACAGGTTGTAGAACTGAAACACGAAGCCCACGTTCGAGGCGCGCCATTTCGCCAGCGCTCCTTCGCCGAGGTTGTCGATCCGCTTGCCGGCGATCGTGAGGGTACCCTCGGTGGGGGAATCGAGCCCGCCGATGAGATTCAGCAGGGTGGTCTTGCCGGAGCCCGACGGGCCCATGAGAGCCAGGAAGTCGCCCTTCTCGATGTCGAGGTCGACGTGATGCAGGACCTCGATCTTCTCCTTACCGCGCTCGTAGACCTTGCTCAGCTTGCGAATTTCCACCAGAACGCTCATGCCGATCCCTCACTGTTTGTTGACGACGATCCGGGCTCCGTCGGTCATCTCGGCCGGAGGCGCTTTCACGACACGCGCTCCGCTGGGGAGACCTTCCACCTGGCGCAGGTCTCGGTAAGTCTGGCCCGGCGTCACCGGGGTCGCGTGGGCATGATCACCTTCGATTGTGAACACCATGCTGCGGCCGTCCCGCTCGATGATCGCTCCGGAAGGCACCAGCAGGCCCCGTGGCCCCGCGGGGGCCTGTGACCCGGCCGCCGCGTCCGTGCTCTTCGCCGCCTCCTCGAGAAACGACACGCGCACGCCCATATCGGGAAGAATGCGAGGATCCTTCAGGTCGATCGCAATCCGGACCTTCACGGTGGCCTTGCTGCGGTCCGCAGTCGGGATGATGGCAATCACGTGTGCCGGTATCGTCCAGTCGGGATACGCGTCGAGCACGGCCTCCGCGGGTTGGTTGGGCCGGACCCGGTTGATGTAGGCCTCGTTGACATCGACTTCGATTTCCAACGAGTCCATGTCCACGATGGTGCCGACACCGGTGCGCGTAAATCCGCCACCCGCGGAGATCGGCGACACGATCTCGCCGGCCTGCGCCGCCTTCGCGGTCACGACGCCGGAAAACGGCGCCCGTACGGTGGTGTAGTCGAGTTGCACCTGGGCGCCGCGCCGCGCGGCCTGCGACAGCTCGACTTGTCTGACTTGAGAGGCAACCAGCGCTTCCTGGGTCCGAACCTGCGTATCCGCGGTCTCCAGTGCCTGCTGCGAGACCAGGTGCCGGTCGATGAGATCCTGGTTGCGCTTCAGATCGCGGCGCGCCTGCTCGAGTTGCGCCTGCTCCTGCACCAGAACGGCCTGGGAAACCTGTACCTGCGCGACGCTCTGCGCCAGGGCCGCACGCTGCGCCGTATCGTCCACCCTGGCCAACACCTGGCCGGCGGTAACACGCTCGCCCTCCTCGATGAGAACCTCTTTGAGCGCGCCGGTGATCTGCGCGGAAACCGTCGCTTGCCGGCGCGCCGTAACATAACCGGTGGCCTGCAATATCGCCGTCGGGCCCGCCGAGGCCGCGGGCGCCGCCGCGGTAGCCGCCTCAACCTCGAAACGAGGCCCGCGCAACACGAAGTAGGCAACAACCGCGCCCACCAGAAGCACGGCCGCCACAACACCCGCGGTCATCCACAGTGTGCGGGACGATGTCGTCTCCTCGTCGCGGTGCACCGGGTCGATGCGCAACTGTTCCAACAACTGCCGCTTATCAGGGTCGGGAGGCATCGATTCGTGTGCCTTTGTGAGTCGCGCAACCATACCACGCCAGGATGTCTTGTTGCCCCGTCATAACTGACGGATCGGCGCTTGCAATGCTCGCTTCAGCCTTCCACCGGCCACGCTGTGAACGGATACGGCGCCAGCTCGGTGACAAATGTCAGAAATTCGATCACCTGACGCGCGTAGCGCGCCAACGAGGCCCCGAAACGCGTGAGGTCCGGATTCGGGCGGCCGTTCAGGAGTCTTACGATGAGTTGCACTACGGTGGTGGCAGCCAGTATCCAGCACAGAGCCCAGAACACCACCGCGAACAGCAGCATGTAGATCACGCGAATGCCGAGGTCCGGCGAAGCCGGCGGGTCAACCGGTTGGTGGACATTCATCGCGCGAGCCCTCCTATACGTGCTGTTTGCTTGATTTAACCTGACGTGATGGTGGCGAGCAACCGGCGCGCCTGTGCGAATTCAGGTGCAATGAGCAGCGCACGCTCCAACGCATCACGTGCCTCGTTGGGGTTACCGATATCGAGATAACACCGCCCCAGCCACATGTAGGCTTCCGCGGCACCCCATCCCGGCACCTGGTCGACGTCCGCGCGTTCTGCGTCGAACAACGCAGCCACCGCCTGGAATTTTGCGCAGGGGTGCTCAGCATCGGCGCCAGGGCCTTTCGCATGCTCGTAGTCACTGATCGCATCGAGCAAGAGCACGCGCGGATTCTTCGGAGCGATCTGCAACGCCTTACGCAGCTGAGTGGCGCTTTTGGGCGCGGCGAGCGGTGCCCGCCAGGTGCTCAGGTCGGCCAGCATGCCCAGGCAGGCGGACTGCAGCGCCAGCGCCTCCGCGAAGTTGCTTTGGACTTCCAGGGCCTGGTCGAGCGAGCCCACGCAGCGCTCCGCCGTCTGGCGCGCCTCGTTCTTGCTGCGATCGTTCCTGCGGACGGGGGCCGGCGCTTTGCCGGCGGCGGCGGATTGATCTGCCTGCGCCTGCGCCAAAAGGATGAGCCGGTACGCCAGCAGTCCCGCGTAGTAGCTTTTCAGCCGGTCGTGCGAGTCATTGGAGCCGAGCGGCTCCACGAGGTTGTGCAACGACCGCGTGTCTTCGGTGAAATAGGCGTACTGGATGCGGCTCTCGATGTCGAGCCAGTTCAAATCCGCGGCGCGCGCAGCCGGCGCGGACGCCAGCAACCCCACGGTGAGCAGGAGCAGCCAGGAGCGGGCGGATTTATTGCGCGCAAGATCCAAACACATTTTTTCGACGGTTCCGCGTTCAGTAGAATGCGGGTGGCGCATGACGAACGATACCACACACCCCCCGCCTCCGGCCTCGCCCGCGCTCATCGACATCGGAATCAATCTCGGTCACGACAGCTACGACAGCGATCGGGACGCCGTGATTGCGCGCGCCGAGGCCTCGGGCGTCGTACAGATGATGGTGACCGGGGCGAGTATCGATGGGGCGCAGAGAGCGCTCGAACTCGCACGCTCTCGCCCGGGCCGGCTGTTTGCGACCGCCGGCGTCCATCCCCACCATGCAACGGAGTTGACCCCCGACTCGCTCAGCGTGCTCGAGGAGCTCGCGCGGCAGCCCGAGGTCGTAGCCGCCGGGGAATGCGGTCTCGATTACTTCCGGGACTTTTCGCCCAGGCCGGTACAGCAGGCCGCATTTCACCGCCAGCTCGAGCTCGCCGCCCGGTTGCGCAAGCCCGTGTTCCTGCACCAGCGTGATGCTCACGAGGATTTTCTCGCCATCCTGAAAGAGCACCGCTCGACGTTGATCGGCGGAGTCACTCACTGCTTCACGGGCGCCGCGCACGAGCTCACGGCATACCTGGAATTGGGCTTCGCCATCGGCATTACTGGTTGGATCTGCGATGAGCGCCGTGGCGCGCACCTGCTGCCGCTCATGAAAGAGATCCCGGCTGAGCGCCTGTTGTTGGAGACGGACGGACCTTACCTGCTGCCGCGCGACTTGCGCCCGAAGCCCGCCACGCGCAGAAATGAGCCCGCGTATCTGCCGCACATCGCCGCGGTGGTGGCGCGAGCCCGAGGCGAGTCGGTCGCGACCCTGGCGCGCTCCAGCACGGCTGCGGCGCGGACCCTCTTCGGCCTTCCATCTATTTGATTTACTTATACTTCGGAGACTGCCATGGATCTCGAGCAGCTGCGCGCATCGGTTCGCAAGACCTGGGATGAGTCGATCCTGGAGCGCCTCGTCGCCTACGTCAGGATTCCCAACAAGTCGCCGATGTTCGATCCGAAATGGGAGAGCCACGGGCACATGGAGGCGGCGGTACAGCTCATGGCGCAGTGGTGCCGGCTCCAGGCCATTCCGGGAATGCGCGTGGAGATCCAGCGGCTCCCGGGTAAGACACCCCTGCTACTGGTGGACATCCCGGGCGAGTTGCCCGGCTGCGTCCTGTTGTACGGCCACCTGGACAAGCAGCCCGAATTCACCGGCTGGCTGCCCGGGCTGGGCCCCTGGGAGCCGGTGATCCGGGACGGCAAGTTGTACGGACGCGGGGCCGCCGACGACGGCTATGCCGTATTCAGCTCTCTCACCGCCATCGCCGCCCTGAAAGAGCAGAAGATCAAGCTCGCCCGTTGTGTACTCCTCATCGAAGCCTGCGAAGAAAGCGGTAGCGTCGATTTGCCGGCGCACCTTGACGCGCTGGGCGACGCCATCGGCAGTCCGTCACTCGTCGTCTGTCTCGACGCCGAATGCGGCAATTACGACCAGGTCTGGTGCACTACGTCGCTGCGGGGAAATCTCACCGGCCGGCTGCGCGTGCGCGTGTTGACTGAGGGCGTGCACTCCGGCATGGCCACGGGAATCGCGCCAACCCCGTTTCGGATCGTGTCGCAGATCCTCGCCCGGGTCGAAAACCCGGTGACGGGCGATCTGTTGCTCGAGGAACTGCAGGCGAGCATCCCGAAGGATCGGCGTGCCCAGGTCACGGCGGCGGCCCGGGTTCTGGGTGACACGGTCGCCGGCAAATTGCCGTGGGCCGAGGGTGCGCAACCGATTTCCAACGACCCGGTGGAGCTCATCATCAACAGCACGTGGCGCGCCACGCTTGCGGTGACGGGCGCGGACGGCCTGCCGCCTGTCGGCTCGGCGGGCAACGTGTTGCTGCCGGAACTGTCCTTCAAACTCTCACTGCGACTACCACCCACGACGGACCCCACGCGCGCGGCCAAAGCGCTGAAGGAAGCGCTCGAGCGCGATCCGCCCTATGGCGTGCAGGTGACATTCGAGTCCGAGGGCGGGACGGGTGGCTGGAATGCGCCGGCCTTCGCGCCGTGGCTCGAGGAATCCATCACCCGGGCCTCGCAGGTAATCTACGGGCGCGACGCCGTACACATCGGCTGCGGCGGATCCATACCGTTCATGGGGATGTTGGGCGCCCGGTTCCCACAGACGCAGTTCTTCATCACCGGAGTGTTAGGTCCGCACGCCAACGCGCACGGCCCGAACGAGTTCCTCCACATCGACTATGCGACCAGGCTGACGGCCTGCGTCTCGTTGGTGTTGGCGGACCACGCCAAGACCATCTAGGAGCCAGGCTAGGAGCCAGGCTCCTAGCGCATGTGCGCCATGTAGCTGGGCTTCACCGCGCCTTTCACCTTCTGCCACGGCTCGTGGTAGCGGGTGAGAGCGCCGGAGTCGAAGTCGACCGACGGAAACTCCGCGCGCAGAGAGTCCACCATCAACGTCCACTTCGGCAGGCCCTTCGGAAACTTGCCGCGGCGGGTGAAGACGATGCGCCCCTCCACCGGCACCTCGCCGGCGACCGCCTTGACGGCGGCGATGCGGTCGTAGAGCGAGCTCTGTGGATTGGTGAACGTGAAGCGCCGCGGACCGTCCATGACGGTCCAGTCGGCCATCTGATCACCGCCGAAGATATTCCCCTGCACGTCGCGAAGGTCCACGATCAGGATGCCGCGGCCCGTGAGCAGCAGGAAGTCCACGTGAAAGCCCCCGCCCATTCCGTCGGGGACCAGCATGTCGACGAGGTGATCCGAGCCGGCGGCCGTCACCGCCGCGCGCAGTGCCTTGCGGGCACTGTAGTTCCGGTACCAGCGCCACAGCCACGAGATTCCGAAACCGACGGCGGCCGCCCCGCCGATCATGACCCACGCAGTCGGTGGAAGGTTGCTCAACTCTTCCAAGATGGATTCCTCCGGCCCAGGGCGGCACGCAACGCGGACAGGTCAGCATCGATTTCGGTGCATTCCGTCGGCCGCGCGAACAGTTTCGCCAGGGTCTCCGGGACCGGAATGGTGTGGCCGATGAGCGGCTCGACGATCTCCCGAAATTTCGCCGGGTGCGCGGTGCCTACCAGCACCCAGCGGCCCTGCTTGCGGGGCGCTCCCTGCCGGGCGGCACTCAGTCGCTCGAAGGTCTCCGCGGCGGTCGCCGTATGCGGGCACCAAACCTGGCCGAATTCGCCGAATCCCGCGCGGATGCGGGACCGGATGGCATCGTCGGTCACGGTGAATGCACTCACAGCGGCACGCATGTCGGACAGCTCAGGAAACAACGCACGGAGCCGTTCCATGTTGCTCGGATTCCCGACATCCATTGCCGAGGCCAAGGTGGCGACGCTCGGACGCGGCTGCCAGTCGCCCGTTTCGAGATAGTCGGGTACCGTGCGATTCGCGTTGTGGGCGAGAACGATCTCGCCGATCGGCAGGCCGACCTTGCGCGCCCAAATACAGGCCGCTGCGTTACCGAGATTCCCGCTCGGGATGACGAACGAGGCCCGCTCGCCGTATTTGCGCCAGATCGCCAGGCTCGTCGCGGCGTAATACACCGCCTGCGGCAGCAGCCGCCCGAGGTTGATGCTGTTGGCCGACGAGAGCTCGGTCTGTTGGCGCAGCTCGGAGTCGAGAAACGCCTGTTTCACCAGGCGCTGGCAGTCATCGAACGTGCCCCGCACGGCGAAGGACTTGACGTTGCCGCCCCAACAGGTGAGCTGCCTTTCCTGGGTCGGCGAGACCAGCCCCTTCGGAAAAAGGACCGCCACTTCGATGCCGGGACGGCCGTGGAAAGCCGCGGCGACCGCCCCACCCGTATCGCCCGAGGTGGCCACCAGGATCGTCAATGGCCGCTGGTCGGGCTTGCGCAGCCGTGACATGCACGCCGCCAGAAAGCGCGCGCCGAAATCTTTGAACGCCGCCGTGGGACCGTGAAACAGCTCCAGTACGGACAGGCGTCCATCCGTGCCGAGCGGTACGAGTGGCGCCGGAAAATTGAATGCGTCGTGAGTGATGGCCGGCAGGGACGCCGAAAGTTGATCGCCCTCCGCGAAGGGAGTCAGCAGGTGCGTCGCCACACCCGGCAGGTCGTCGTCCTTCCCGAATGCCCCGGGGTCGAGACCGGGCCAGGTCCGCGGCACATACAGGCCGCCATCGGGCGCCAAGCCCTGTAACAGGGCCGCGGCAAATCCGGCGGTCTGCGCCGGGTCACGAGTGCTCGTAAATTCCATCGCCACCACCGGAATCTTCACTTGTCGATCAGATGGGCGCCCACGGACTGTGCGTCAACAATCCACTCATCCAGCGAGATGGAGTGCCGCCCGAATTCGCGTCGCATGGTCGCGAGTACCGTTTCCGCGTGATCCGCGAGCGCCCAGGCGAACATCGTCGGACCCGCGCCCGAGATCGAACAGCCTAGCGCACCCGCATCCATCGCCGCCTGCCGCACATCGTTGAATCCAGGAATCAACGCCTGACGTTGGGGTTCAATGACCACATCCTGGAAAGAAGCGCGGATCATATCGAGATCGTTCGTGTAGCAGCCCGAAATGAAGCCCGCGAGATTCGCCGTCTGCCACACGAAATCCGACAACTCCACAGTGCGCTTGAGGATGGCGCGCGCCTGCTTCGTCGACAGAAACATGTGCGGATGGACGATGACAGATTTGATCCCCGCGGGCACGGGAATCTGTTTCACCCGCGGATGATCGATGCCGACCGTGAGCACCAGGCCGCCGAACAGGCAGGGCGCGATGTTATCCACGTGCAGCGAGCCGCTCGCCACCTTCTCGCCCTGCATGGCGAACTTCAGCAGCTCGAGCTTGCTGCACGGCTGCGGCAACAGCGCATTGGCCGCGACCACCGCGCCGACCGCGGAGGCCGCCGAGCCGCCCAGCCCCGAGCCCAGGGGAATGCCCTTCTGGATCTGCATCTCGAAGCCGAAGCCGGGATTGAGGGTCTGCTGCATCGCCATCAGGGCGCTGCCGGCCGTATTGCGCTCCGCCTCCAGCGGCAACTCTTCGGGCACCCCGCTGATCGCCGTGATGCGCACGCCCGGTTGGCTGCTGCGACTGACGGTGACGCGATCGCCGAGGGCGTCCACTGCCATGCCGAGGATGTCGAATCCGATTGCAACATTCCCCACTGACGCGGGCGCGAATGCCGTGGCTCGATGAAGTCCCGACGGCTCGGGACGCGCGGCTACCGTCACAAGCGCGCCCCCAGATAAGCCGCTACCCGTAACAGGTCGGCGAATACGCCGCCCGCGGTAACCTCCGGACCCGCGCCCGGACCCTGCACGATCAGCGGATTGTCGCAATACCGCCGCGTGGCATAACGCACGACGTTGTCGGTAAGCGCGATATTGGCGAACGCATGTTTCAAGTCGAGCTCGGCCAAACCCACCGTCGCCTCGCCTTCGGCCGTAACCTTTCCCACGTAACGCAACACCTTACCGCGCGCACGCGCCTTGTCGAGGCGCTCGCGCATGGCGGCGTCGTGACGCGGCAACCGAGTCATGAAGTCCTCGATCGAGCCGGTCTCGAGGCCGGCCGGCACCAGGCTCTCCACCTTGACATCGGACATCTCGAGACTCAACCCCATCTCGCGGCCGAGAATGATCAACTTGCGGGCCACATCCATTCCGGACAGATCGTCGCGTGGATCCGGCTCAGTGTAGCCGCGCTGACGCGCATCCCGCACGATGTCGGAAAATGGCGTCTTGCCGTCATACACGTTGAAGAGGTAGGCGAGCGTACCGGAAAAGATGCCCTCGACGCTCGACACGTCGTCGCCCGTCTCACGCAGATCGCGCAGCGTCTGCACGACCGGGAGACCGGCACCCACCGTCGCCTCATACAAGTAGTGCGACGACCCCTTGCGGCGCGCCTCACGCAAGCGGCGGTAGAACGCGAGGTCCGCGCTGTTCGCCTTCTTGTTCGGGGTGACGATGTGAATACCCGCTTCGAGCCACTCGGGATAGTGGCTGGCGACTTCCGAGCTCGCCGTGCAATCCAGCAACACGGTATGCGGCAGATAGTCGACGCGTACGTGCTCGACGAAACGCCTGAGATCGGCGCCGACCGTACTCTGATCGTACTGCGCGCGCCAGCTGGCGAGGTCGACGCCGGAATCCGACAACAACATCCGCTTCGACCCGAGCAAGCCGCGAACCCGCAGGTCCACGTTGAATTGCTCGCGCAGGCGGGCGCTCTGGGACGCCATCTGTTCCAACATCACACGACCCACGGTGCCGGGCCCGATGAGGCCGATCGAGATGGTGTGCGGCGAAAGGTACAGGCCGGCGTGCACCGCTCGCAGAGCGCGAGTGGCATGGCGCCCATCGATCACTACGGAGATGTTGCGCTCGGACGCGCCCTGTGCGATGGCGCGCACGTTGACGTTCGAAGTACCGAGAGCGTCGAACACTTTTCCGGAGACGCCCGGCGTACCCGCCATGCCGTCGCCCACCGCGGCGAGAATGGCGAGATCCGAGTCGATGTCGACAGCGTGGATCTGCCCTTCTTTCAGCTCCCGCTCGAACGCGTGACGCACGACCGCCGCCGCACGCTCCGCCTGCTCCTGCGGAATCGCGCAACAGATGGAGTGCTCCGAGCTGCCTTGAGAAATGAGAATGACCGAGATGTTCTCTTCGCGCAGCGCGCCGAAGAGGCGATGTGCGGTGCCCGGGACGCCGATCATGCCCGCGCCTTCGAGGTTGATGAGCGCGACGCGCTCGATACTGGTGATGCCCTTCACAGGCAGTGCCGAAGTGGGTTTCGCGCAGATGAGCGTCCCGATCTTCTCGGGAGCGAACGTGTTGCGAATCCAGATCGGGATGCTCCCGCCGACGGCCGGAGCCATGGTCTGCGGGTGGATCACCTTCGCGCCGAAATAAGCGAGCTCCATCGCCTCGTTGTAGGACAGCGAGTCGATGACGGTCGCATCCGGCACGCGGCGCGGGTCCGCCGACAACACGCCGTCCACGTCCGTCCAGATGACGATCTCCGCAGCATCCAACAGAGCCCCGAAAATCGAGCCCGAGAAGTCACTCCCGTTACGGCCGAGAGTGGTCTGGACGCCGTTGCGTTTCGAGGCGATGAAACCCGTGATGACCAGCGTGCCCTTGAAATCCCGGTCGACGAGATCGCCGAGGTTGTCTCGCGACTCGCCCCACTGGATCCCCGGACC
>DATMQL010000351.1:0-2189 GCA_035566815.1 Steroidobacteraceae bacterium
GGGCAGTGCACTCCCTGCCGCGAGGGCACGGGTTGGATGACGCGGCTGTTGAGGCGCATGTTGGCAGGCGAAGCGCGTCGGGATGAGCTCGGTCTGCTGCTCGACGTTGCGAATCGCATCGAGGGCCACACGATCTGTGCGTTGGGCGATGCGGCTGCGTGGCCGGTGCAGAGCTTCCTGAAGCACTACAGGCATGAGTTCGAATACATGATCGATCACGGCGGCCGCAGCATCGTGACCGACCAGTTGGGAGCGAAGGCGGCATGACGGACGAATTCGTCAACATCGAGGTCGACGGCGTAGCGGTCAAGGCGCACAAGGGTGAGATGATCATCCGTGCGACCGACCGTAGCGGTGCCTACGTGCCGCGCTTCTGCTACCACGAGAAGCTGTCGGTGGCGGCCAATTGCCGCATGTGCCTGGTCGATGTGGAGAAGGCGCCGAAGCCGCTGCCCGCCTGCGCGACGCCGGTCGCCGAGGGCATGAAGGTCTTCACGAAGTCGCCGCGCGCCATCGGGGCGCAGCGCGCCGTGATGGAATTCCTGCTCATCAATCACCCGCTCGATTGCCCGATCTGCGATCAGGGCGGCGAGTGTGAGTTGCAGGACCTCGCGATGGGCTTCGGGCGCGACGTGTCACGTTTCCAAGAGCGCAAGCGCGTGGTGCCTGACGAGAATCTCGGGCCCCTCATCGCGACCGACATGACCCGCTGCATTCAATGCACCCGCTGCATCCGTTTCACGGAAGAGATCGCCGGCGTCCAGGAACTCGGCATGATCGGCCGCGGCGAGAACATGAAGGTGCGCACCTACATCGAGACCACGGTGCACCACGAGATGTCGGGCAACGTGATCGATCTTTGCCCGGTCGGTGCACTCGTGTCGAAGCCATACCGCTTCAGTGCACGCGCCTGGGAAATGATTTCGCATCCGTTGGTTTCCCCGCACGACGGCGTCGGGACGAACGTCTTCGGCCACGTGTTGCGCGGGAAGTTGATGCGCGTAGTGCCGCGTGAGAACGAGGCGATCAACGAGATCTGGATCGCCGATCGCGACCGCTTCAGCTATGAAGGCGTGTACAGCCACGATCGCGTCCAGCGTCCCATGATCCGCAAGGGCGAGGAGTGGGTCGAGACGGATTGGGAAACTGCGCTGGGCAAGGCGGCCGAAGGGCTACGGCCGCGTGCCGCCGGACTCGGTGTGCTCGCGAGCGCTTCCAGTACTCTCGAAGAGCTGTATCTGGCCGGCCGCATCGCACGCGGCTTGGGCTCGAGCAACATCGACCATCGCTTGCGTCAGCGCGATCTGCGCGATCAGGGCGCCGACCCCGTATTCCCGAATCTCGGGATGAGCATCGCGTCGATCGACACGCTCAACTCGCTGTTGATCGTCGGCTCGCACCTGCGTCGTGAAGTACCCGTTCTCGCCCATCGCGTCCGTAAGGCCGCACGCAAGGGAATGAAGGTCGCGATGCTGAATCCGGCGCGCTTCGACTATAAGTTCCCGATTGCCTCCTACCTGACTTCGGCGCCTGCCAAACAGGTTGCCGATCTCGCTGCCATCGTGGCTGTTGCCGCCGAGAGCGCGGGCAAGGCTGTCCCGGAGAACGTGGCTTCATTCGTACGTGAGTCGCAGGTGGAGGATTCCCATCGCGCTGTAGCGGCCGCGTTGGCTACGGGTGAGCAGCGGGCCATCTGGCTCGGTGCGTTGGCTATTCGTCATCCGGCGTTCGCGGATCTGCGCGCGCTGGCTGCCGCGCTGGCGGAAATTACGGGGGCGTCGTTCGGTGTTCTCGCCGAGGGTGGCAACGCGGCCGGCGCCTATCTCGCCGGTGCGGTCCCGCACCGCGAGCCGGGCGGCAAGCCGGCTCAAAAGCCGGGTCTCGGCGCGGCGGAGATGCTGCAGCAGCCCTTGAAAGCCTACATGCTGGTGGGTGGCGTGGAGCCCTGGGCCGACACGTTGGATCCCGAGAGCACTCGAACTCTTGCGAAGGCGGAGTTCGTTGTTGCCCTGACTCCGTTTGTGAATGACTCTCTGCGCAAGGTGGCGCACGTCATTCTGCCCATCGGCACGTTCGCCGAGACTTCCGGGACGTACGTCAACATGGAAGGCTTGTGGCAGAGCCAGGCCGGTGCGGCACTTCCGGTCGGTGAGTCGCGTCCTGGTTGGAAGGTGTTGCGGGTGTTGGGC
>DATMQL010000352.1:0-5032 GCA_035566815.1 Steroidobacteraceae bacterium
CCACCCCGATGCCATTGAGCGACTGTGACTCGGTGTGCTCCACGTCGTTCACGGTGGTCTGTGCGATGCGCTCGGTGTTGAGCACGATGCGGGTCGCCATCTCTTCCGGCTGCAGGCCGGTGTAACCCCAGATGGCGGCCACCACCGGAATGTTGATGGCGGGAAAGATGTCCGTGGCGGTGCGCAGGATCGCCAGCACACCCATGAGAAGAATCAGAATCGCCAGAACCAGAAAGGTATAAGGCCGCTGTAACGCGACTTTTACGATCCACATGCGGTGCCGCTCGCACGATTCGTGCCAGCGGAAATCATACCGTGCAGCTCTACCCGGGGTGCGAGATTAACGCCGCCCGCATCCGCTCCACGTACCAGCGATGGAAGTGACCGACCATGAACTCGGTACTCTCCAGCGGTCCCGGCTCGTATTGCGGGCTCGACACTCCGATCTGGGTCTCCGCGACGAAACTGGCATCCTGCTCGTTCGTGGCCTGCCACACCCGGGTGAGGTTATCGAGATCGTAGTCCTTCCCCTCTTCAGCGTCCGCGTGCACGAGCCAGGTCGTACGGACCAGCGTGTGCTGACGGTCCAGTGGCAGGATGCTGAACGTCATGATGTGATCGCTCAAGAAGTGGCACCAGGCATTCGGTTGCACGTGCAGGTGCAGAGTGCCGAGCGCGGCTTCCGTGAACGATCCCAGCAAGCGCCGTGAAGCCGCCTTCGAGTCCAGCGTCATCGATTCGCCGCTGCCCTCCAGGACGAGCCGCTCAGTACGGAAAGCGGTCGGCCGGCCATAGAGCAACTCGATCCGCTCCCACGGGAGGCCCGCACGATTCCAACTGTCCAGCGCCTTCTGCCGGGCGACCTGGTAGCGGCTGTAGGCCACGCGCTCTTCCGCGGACAGGGACTCGACGGAAAAGTCACCGATGAAGTGAAACAGCGAGCGCAACAGCTCCGGATGACCGCCGCAGTGAAAGCACTCGCGATTGTTCTCGATAGCGAGTTTCCAGTTGCCGGCCTCGACCAGATCGACCTGTTTGGCGATTTTCGTGCGCGCCAGCGCGTGGGGATCGAGGTACCCGGAAAGCTGTGCCGCCATGTCGGCGAAATCCTCCGGCGGCTGCTCCGCGACACAAACGAAGATGAGTCCGGAGAGCACCCGCACATGAACCGGCTTGAGACCCAGGTCCGGCGGCCTTTCGTGGTCCCGCGAGGCTCCACATCCGATGACCCGCCCGTTCGTGTCGTAACTCCAGCGATGATACGGGCACACCAGCTTCGCCCCGACCACGCCGGAGGGCTGCTGCAGAACACGGGCGCCCCGGTGGCGGCAGGTGTTGTGAAAAGCGGCAATGGAGCCGTCGTCCTGGCGCAATATGAAAATCGGGTAGGGCCCGATCTGGTAGGTGCGGTAGTCGCCGCCCTCGGGAATCTCCGGCTCGGAGGCCACGAACAACCAGTGGCGGGCAAAAATCCCGTCGAGTTCCGCCGCATACAAGGCGTCATCGGTAAAGAAGGAGCCCGGCAGCGCGAAACCCGGCCGATGCATATCAAGCAGCGAGGCGATCTTGGACATAACGGATGAGCGATGACGTTGCCGGCAAACTTGGGGCAGCCTTCCATAACCGGCGCGCCACTCCAAGGGCAAAAACCGCATGCGGTTAGCGAAAAAAGGCATCCCTCCTGTCGCATCCGTTCAATCGGCCGGCGGGCCCCGCTGTCAGGGTAAACTGACTCACCTGACCCTTTCGAGAGCTCATGGCCGTGCAATCCCCCGATCGCCCCAACCTCCTCATCCTGATGGCCGATCAGCTCACGGCACGGGCGTTACGCGCCTACGGCGGCTCGGTCGCCCGGACCCCGCACCTCGATGCGCTCGCGGCGCAGGGTGTTGTTTTTGAGTCCTTCTACTGCAACAGCCCCCTGTGCGCGCCGTCGCGGTTTTCGTTTCTGGCCGGCCAACTACCCTCCAGAATCGGTGCCTACGACAATGCGGCGGAGTTTGCCGCGGCGGTACCGACCTTCGCGCACTACGTGCGCAGCGCGGGGTACCAGACAGCGCTCGCCGGCAAGATGCACTTCTGCGGTCCGGACCAGTTGCATGGTTTCGAGGAGCGGCTAACGACCGACATCTATCCGGCCGATTTCGGCTGGACTCCCGACTGGACGCGCTTCGAGGAGCGGCCCGGTTGGTATCACACCATGGATTCGGTGACACAGGCCGGCCCGTGCACGCGCACCAACCAGGTCGATTTCGACGACGAGGTCGTCTTCGCCGCGCGCCAGAAACTCTTCGACCTCGCGCGCAGCCGCGATCGCCGGCCGTTTTGCCTGGTCGCGTCGATGACTCACCCGCATGACCCCTACGTAGTCCCGGAAACCTATTGGAACCGCTATCGAGATGACGAGATCGACATGCCGCGCGTTGGCGACCTCGCCGGCCGCGAGGACCCGCACTCAACCCGTCTCCGTCACGTCATCGGTCTGGGTCTCGCGTCCCCCACTGAGGCGCAGGTGCGTGCGGCACGCCGCGCGTACTACGGCGCCGTGTCTTACGTCGACGACCAGATCGGCATTCTTCTGAGCACACTCCGGGAGGCTCGCTTCGCGGATAACACCGTCGTCATGGTGTTGGCGGATCATGGCGACATGCTCGGTGAGCGCGGTCTTTGGTACAAAATGAACTTCTTCGAGCCGGCCTGCCGCATCCCGCTCATCGTGCACGCGCCGGGACGGTACGCTGCGCGGCGTGTGGCAGAATCAGCTTCCCTCCTCGACGTCCTGCCCACCCTGGCGGAGATTGCTAACGGTGGCTCGGCGCCGATGTATGCCGCCCCGATCGGTGGCCAGAGCCTGTTGCCCGCGTTGCAGGGCGGCCGCGGCCCGGGCGAAGTCATCGGTGAGTATCTCGCCGAGGGCGCCATCGCGCCGCTGGTCATGATCCGCAGGGGTCACCACAAGTTCGTACACTCGCCGGTCGATCCCGACCAACTCTACGACCTCACCGCGGACCCCGACGAGCGTGTCAACCTGGCCGCGCAACCGGCCCATGCTCGAGCCACTGGCGACTTCCGCGCCGAAGTCGCCCGGCGCTGGCAACTCCCCGCGCTGCACGAGGCGGTGATCGCCAACCAACGGCAACGTCACTTCGTCTATCCGGCCCTGCGCGCCGGCCGGTTCGAGTCCTGGGACTTCCAGCCCAGCCGCGACGCGAGCCGCCTGTACATCCGCAACGACCAGGAACTCAACGATCTCGAGGCCATGGCACGCTTTCCGCGCCCGGGCTGAGGTAATCGCACAACATGTACGCTCTCGCCCTGCTGGCCTACGTCGCTATCAACCCCACGGCGGCCGACCACACCGTCACGCTCACCGGCCGGGATCTGACGATCGAACAGATCGTGGAAGTTGCACGCTACGGGGCGAAAGTACAGTTGAGTCCGGAGGCCCAACAACGCGAGGCGGACAACTACGGCCTGCTGTTGGAGGCGACGACGGAAGGCGTACCCGTCTACTGGTTCAATCGCGGCACCGGCGCCCAGCGCGAAACCGTACTGTTTGAAGGCGACGCCACCTCCCCCGCCAACAAGCCGAAACTGGAAGCGCAGCAGCTGGAGCGTTTCCGCCTCGGCGCGCTTGTTGGCTTCGGACCGGAAGTCGACGCCGAGGAGATCGTCCGCGCGACGATGGTCGTACGCGCGAACGCGATGACCTACAACGCGCCGAGCCCGCCAGTCGCCCGCATGCTGCTGGAACTCATCAACAAGCGAATTACACCCGTCGTGCAATCGCGTGGCACCGTTGGAGAAGGCGACCTCGCGCAACTCGGGAATATCGCCGGGGTGATGGTTGGGGCTGGTGAGGCCTACTACCAGGGAGTGCGCATGCCGGCGGCGAAGGCCCTCGCGCAGGCTGGACTCAAGCCGATACAACCCTTCGCCGCGGATGAGAACGCCCTGATGAGCAGCAACGCCTACGCAACCGGGCAGGCCGCGCTAGTTGTTTACGACGCCCGGCGCGCGCTCGAATGGGCCGACCTGATTTATGCGATGGACCTCGACGGGATGAACAGTAGCGTCACGCCGCTGAGCTTGGTGGTGCAATGCGATCGACCTGGCAAGTGGCTCAACTGGGATGCCGGCCGCATACTCGACATGCTCAAGGGCAGCTATCTTTTCGATGGGGATACTCGCATCATCCAGGATCCGGAGAGCCTGCGGGCCTCTTCGATCCGGGCCGGCTCCGCCTGGGAAGAATGGGCGGCCTTGCGGGACGCCGTGTTATTTCAGGCCAATACCTCCGACCACAACCCCGCGGTACACGTCGGCATGGGTCCTGAGGACTCCTGGGAGTTGGCGACGCCGCAATTGATGAAATTCTATGTCAAGGGCGGCCCCCAGAGCCACGGCCAACACGGTTACATTGTCTCGAACGCGAATTGGGACCCGTATCCCATGGCTAACAAGGTCGAGAACTTCGTCATTGCCCTCGGCAACCTCGATGTTGCCGTCATGTTGCGCATCGACCGTTTCACCAGCCCCTTCTTCACCGTCGTCGAGGCGTCCCAGGTGTTACCTGACATCCCTCACGACAGCGACGGCTATACTCCGCCGGACCTCCAACAGGAGATCCAGAGCTTGAGTAACCCGGTCGCCCCCGCCGGCAGCGCCATCGAGAGCACGGTCGAGGACCTGCAGGCGCAGACCCGCATCAAGGTGCAGCACGCCCGCCAGGCCGTCTCCACCACCCTGGACCTGTTGGGTCACGATCTTCTGCAGGCCGGCTTCTGGATCGACGTGCGTAAAAAGCAGGACGCCCGCCGCGATCTGGGCAAAGCTCCGACGGCGGCGTGGACTGCGCTGCGCAAAATAGTCCCGCTGAAGACGGCGAAGCAGAGAATTCGAGCCTCGCAGTCAGACGAAGTGCTGGCGGCCGCGTTGGTGCACTCGACCGACCCCGAAACCTTCTATTCGAGCTCCCCGCCACCGGGGGCTAACGACCCTGTTGCCGCCACTCGCTGCAGGTAAGCGAGGG
>DATMQL010000353.1:0-33674 GCA_035566815.1 Steroidobacteraceae bacterium
GACTGAGCGGTCAGCGAAGGAACCCCCAGCGGGGGCGAGGGAATCCCCAGCGGGGGCGGCCAAATCCTGGGTCGCCGATGTAGTGATGTTGAAGGTCGGCTCCCTGCGCGGCGTGACCGAGCGGCCAGCGACTGAGCGGTCAGCGAAGGAACCCCCAGCGGGGGCGAGGGAATCCCCAGCGGGGGTTGCCACCGGAGCCGGTGTGGCGCTTGCGTAGTGCGGTGCAGCAAGGCCGGCGGGTGCGGAGGCGAAGGCCTGATGCGCTGGAGCGTGTGCGGGTGTTGCGGCCGAGGCGGGCGCATACGCACGTGCTGGCGCTGATGTCGGCGCTGCGTCCTGACCCAGGATGTGCGCGAAGGGCAGCGCGTCGGCGGCCGGCGCAGCGGGGAAATAGTGTGACGCCGCCGCGTGGGAGTAGGACGGCGCGGGAGCCGGGGCGTGTGTCGGAGCCGGCGTCGGAGCAGGCGCGGTACGCGAAGACGCCAGTACGCGCGAAGCAGCCGCCGGTTGTGTTGGCAGCGGCGCGGCGGTCAGCGTCACCGCAGGGGCGTTCATCGCGCCTTGCAAACTCGTTGCGTCGAAGTCAACGGCGGCGGTGACCTCCACTCCCTCCGGAATGCGTCGCGAGGACAGGATGACAGCGTCATCCCCGAGCTGCTCTCGGATCGAGCGCATTGCCTGACGCATGTCGGGCGCGATGTGTCGGACTATCTTCATGGGCTGGGCCTCTTATTTACCGACCGCCGAAACCAGGCGGACCTTGCGGTTATCCGGAATCTCGTTCCAGGCGAGCACGTGCAGGTTAGGCACGCTCGAACGTGTGAATCTCGCGAGTGTGTGGCGCAATTGCGGGGGTACCAACAATACGGCCGGCTCGCCCGCTGTCTCCTGGCGTCGTGCCGCTTCGGCAAGGCGTTGTTGCAGTCGTTCCGCGAGTCCGGGCTCCAAGCCCGGGTTGGCAGCATTGCCGGCGAGTGACGATTGCAACAGCTTCTCCAGATCGGGCTCCAGGGTGATCACGGGCAGCTCGGCGCTGACACCCGCGATGTCCTGCACGATCTGCCGACCCAGTGCCACGCGCACGTGACCTTGGAGTACCGAGGCGTCCTGGGTCTTCGTCGCGTGCTCGGCGAGCGTCTCGATGATCGTGCGCATGTTGCGGATCGGCACCCGCTCCGAAAGCAAACCCTGCATGACACGAACCAGGATGGACAGCGGCACCACGCGCGGCACGAGATCCTCGACGAGCTTCGGGGCCGTCTTCGCCAGAGTGTTGAGAAGGTGTTGGACTTCCTCGTGGCCCAGGATTTCGTGGGCATGCCCCTGCACGATGAAGCTCAGGTGGGTCGCGATGACGGTGCTTGGATCGACGACCGTGTAGCCCAGGGTCTGCGCGTGATCGCGCGCCGACGGCTCGATCCAGACGGCATCCATCCCGAACGCCGGATCCTTCGTCGCAATGCCCTGAATGGAGCCGAACACGCGTCCCGGGTTGATGGCGAGCTCGCGATCCGGATAGATGATGCTCTCGCCGACCGGCACGCCGCCCAGGTTGATGCGGTAAACGTTCGGTGCGAGGTCGAGATTATCCCGGATGTGGACCGCCGGCACGAGGAAGCCCAGGTCCTGCGAAAGCTTGCGACGTACGCCGCGCACTCGAGCGAGCAGGTCGCCGCTCTGGCGCTTGTCGACGAGCGGCACCAGGCGGTAGCCGACTTCCAGGCCGATGAGGTCCACCGGCTTGACGTCATCCCAGGACAGCTCGCGCGTCTCGTTGTTGGGTGCCGCGTTCTTGGCCGGCGCCAGGACTTCCGGAACCGGTGTTGCCCGGCGCTTGGCCACGGCGTAGGCGGCCGAGCCACACAGAGCAGCCATGAACAGGAAGGCCACATTCGGCATGCCGGGCACCAGGCCCATCACGCCGAGGAGACCTGCAGCGACGCCGAGCGCTTTCGGGTGACCGAAGAGCTGCTTGGTGAGCTCGCCGCCCATATCCTGGGCGCGGGACATACGGGTCACGATGAGGGCGACGGCGGTCGACAACAGCAGCGCCGGAATCTGCGTGACCAGGCCGTCGCCGATGGTCAGCAGTGTATAGGTCTTGCCGGCTTCCGCGATCGGCATCCCGTGACCGATCGTGCCGATGGCCAGGCCACCGAGGATGTTGATAACCATGATCAGGATGCCCGCGACCGCATCACCGCGGACGAACTTGCTGGCACCGTCCATGGAGCCGTAGAAGTCCGCTTCCGCCCGGACGTCGGCGCGACGTGTGCGTGCCTCGTCCTGCGTGATGAGGCCGGCATTCAGATCGGCGTCAATGGCCATCTGCTTGCCGGGCATGGAGTCCAAGGTGAACCGGGCACTGACTTCCGAGATACGGCCGGAGCCCTTGGTGACGACCACGAAGTTGATGATGGTCAGAATGACGAAGACGACCACACCGACCGCGAAGTTGCCGCCGATCACGAATTCGCCGAACGACTGGATCACGCGGCCGGCGGCTCCCGGCCCACTGTGCCCGTTGAGAAGCACGACGCGCGTGGAAGCGACGTTCAGTGCGAGGCGCAACAGGGTTGCGACCAGCAAGACGGTCGGAAATACGCCGAACTCAACGGGCCGCGATACATAGAACACGGCCATCATGATCACGATCGACAGTGCGATGTTGAACGTGAACAGGATGTCGAGTGCCATCGGCGGCAACGGCATCACGATCATCGCGAGAACCGCGAGCACACCGATAGGCACGCCGACCCCGGTGCGGATCAGCTCGCGCATCGTCGGCATGGTTGCTGTGGTGGCGGGGGTCGTTGCCATGGGTTAGTTCGTCAGGCCTCAGTGCCGGGTGAGGTCGGGATCGAGTCCCGGATCGATGGCCGGGGGCTGCGGCATGACCGCTCCATAATTCCGCGCGGCCTTCACCTGGTAGATGTAGGTGAGGACCTGCGCGACCGCTACGTACAGATTGCTCGGGATTTCGCCTCCGAGGTCGACGTTGCGATGTAGAGCCCGGGCCAGCGGCGGAGCCTCGAAGATCGGGACGTTGTGTTCGGTGGCGACCGCGCGGATGCGGGCCGCGATCTCGTCGGCGCCTTTCGCCACCACGACCGGCGCGCGCATGCGCTTTTCGTCGTAGCGAAGCGCAACGGCAAAGTGCGTCGGGTTGGTGACGATGACATTCGCCTTCGGCACTTCCTGCATCATCCGGCGGCGGGCGAGCTCCTGCTGCACGCGGCGGATGCGGCCCTTCATTTCGGGCGAGCCGTCGGCCTCTTTCGCTTCCTCCTTGATTTCCTGGCGGCTCATCTTGAGTTTCTGGTTGTGCTGCCAGAGCTGCAACGGCACGTCGATGCCGGCGATCACCCCCATGGTGCCGGCCAGTACCAGGAATGAATGACCCGCGAGTGTCGCGGCATGCGAGAGCGCACTGTCGATCGGCTCGGAGCCCAGGCCCATGAGCTCGCCCGTGTGACTCCACAGCAGCCAGGCCGCGACGGAGCCGATGAACAGGAACTTCGCGAATGCTTTGCCCAACTCAACCAGACTGCGAGGCGAGAACATGCGTGCCAGGCCCGCGGTCGGGTCGAGCTTGCCGAAGTTCGGCGCCAGGGCCTCGAAGCTCAGGTTCCAGCCGCCGATGGCAATGGGGGCAAGGAAAGCCGCCACTAACGTGAGACCGAGGATCGGCGCACACGCGACGAGGGCGTGCAGCACCTCGTTCGCGAAGATGCCGAGAGCCCGTGACTCGTCGAGGGTCTCTTCACGTGAGAGCGACAGTCCCGAGCGCATGAGGTCGTGCAGCTGCGTGCCCAGATGCGCGCCCATGAAATGGAGGCCGCCGCCGGCGAGTAACATGACCGCCGCGGCATTGAGCTCGGTCGAACGGGGAACCTGCCCTTGCTTGCGGGCTTCCTCAACCCGCTTACTAGTAGGTTGTTCTGTCCGTTCCTGGCCACTATCGCCCTCCGCCATGGCTCAGCCCACCCCGGTCAACATACGGACCAGCATGAGGGCGTCCTGCAGCAGGCGCTCGAAGCCCGTCTGCACGGTTGGTAGGCCCACCAGCATGATCACGAGGCCGAAGACGAGCGATACCGGGAGTCCAACAGCAAACAGGTTCAATGTCGGCGCGGCGCGGCTCATGACACCGAAGGAGATATTCACGATGAGAAGGGCGGTCACGCCGGGCAGAGCAACGCTCAACGCGCCGGAGAACAACGTGGAGCCCCACTGCGCGACCGTCCACAGCCCATCGGGTCCGAGACCACTCGTGCCGACCGGCAAAGTATGGAATCCGTCGACCAGGATCTCGATCAGCCGCAGATGGCCGTTGAGGGCGAGAAAGGTCATCGTGACCAGCAGCGTGTAGAACTGCCCCAGCACCGGGGTCTGCGCGCCGTGCATCGGGTCGAGGTTGTAGGCGAACGAGAGACCCATGCTGTTGGCGAGTAACTGGCCGCCGAGCGTTACCGCGTCAAACACGATCTGCATGCAGAAGCCCAGCGCCACTCCGATAACGGCCTGCTGCACGGTGATGACGAGTCCCGCGGCCGAGAAGGGTGCGACACCCGGAGGCGCAGGCACCAGCGGCGCGATGATCAGGGCAACGCCGCCGGCGATTACGAGACGGATCCGCGCCGGCACGAACGCGGCGCCGAACGCGGGAGCCACCATGAAGCAGGATCCCACGCGCACAAAAGGCCAGAAGATCTGGGCGATCCAGATTTCGAGCTGTCCTGTGGTGAGATTGAGCATGGTGGGATGTCTGGGGACGATTTAGTTGATCAGCGACGGGATGCTCTCGAACAGCTCGCGGGTGTAGCTGATGAGCACTTTCAACATCCAGGGGCCGACGAACACCAGTGTCGCGGAGATCGCCAGCAGCTTCGGGATGAACGAGAGCGTCTGCTCGTTGATCGACGTCGCGGCCTGGAAGGCGCCGACGATGAGGCCGGTGACGAGGCCCACCAGCAGCATTGGCGCCGCGATCATCAACGCGATCTCGAGCGCACGGCTGCCGACGGTCATGATGGTTTCAGGATTCATAGCGGTTCAGGAGTAGAAGCTCGAGGCCAGTGTGCCCATGACGAGGGCCCAGCCGTCGACGAGCACGAACAACATGAGTTTGAAAGGCAGGGAAATGAGCACGGGCGAGAGCATCATCATGCCCATCGACATCAGTACGCTCGCGACCACGAGATCGATGATCACGAATGGAATGAAGAGCAGAAACCCGATCAGAAAGGACGTCTTCAGCTCACTCGTGACAAAGGACGGCACGAGGATCATTAGGGGCACGTCTTGCGGCGTGGCGTAGCCCTTGCCTCCGGAGATGCGCACGAAGGTCGCGATGTCGCTCTCACGAGTCTGGTCCAGCATGAACTTTTTCAGGGGCACGAGGGCCTTGTCGAGTGCCGCCGGCGCGTCGATCGTCCCGGCGGCGTACGGCTTGTAGGCATCCTCATTGATGCGCTCCACGACGGGAGACATCACGAACAGCGTCAGAAAGAGAGCCAATCCGATCAGTACCTGGTTGGGCGGAGTGTTGCCCGCGCCGATCGCCTGGCGGAGGATGCCCAACACGATCACGATGCGCGTGAAGGCGGTCATCATGAGAAGGATCGCCGGCAGCATGGTGACTGCCGTCATCAGGAGCAGGACCTGGATGGTCAGCGAGTAGGTCTGTCCACCGCCGGCCGCGGTCTGTACCGTCAAGGCGGGAAGGCCGGGTTCGGCCAGCGCCGCAGCGGGGAAGAGTGCCGCCGCCGGGAGCAGCGCGGCGCAGGCCAGCAACGTATTTCGCAGCGCGCGTGTCACTTTCCGAGACTCCGCATGAGAATCGTGCGGAACGCGTTGCCCGAATCGCCCGAGACTCCCGCCGGCGGTTTCGTCAGTTCGATGGGGTCGGTGAGGACGTGGAGTGTGCTGACCTGTCCGGGTGCCACACCCAGCAGGATCTGTGTGGTACCGACTTTCAACAGTACCGCGCGCTCTTTCTGGCCGAGTTGCACGTTGGCGAGTACGTCTATGGCGCCGCCGACCCGGTTGCCTACGATCCGCATCCGACGGAAGAGCCACGCAACCACGAATATCGCGGCCAGCACGACAATGAGGGCGAGGGCGACCTCGCCGAGTCCGCCGATGCCGGTCGGATGAGGCGTGACAGTTGTTTGGGGGGCAGCGAACATGCTTATTTGAGCTTGCGGATGCGCTCGGCGGGGCTGATGACGTCCGTGAGCCGGATACCGAATTTCTCGTTCACCACGACGACCTCGCCGTGTGCCACGAGCGTTCCATTCACGAAGACATCGAGAGGCTCACCCGCGGCGCGGTCTAACTCCACCACGGAGCCCTGGTTGAGCTGTAACAGGTTGCGGATCGGGATGCGGGTGCGCCCGACTTCCATCGAAAGAGTGACCGGTACGTCGAGGATTACGTCCAGGTTGACGTCGTGAGGACCCTTCTGAGTCTCATCCTGGAGGTTGTCGAACTCGGCGGCGCGCGGCTCTACGTTGGCATTCATAGTGCGTCTCAGCTTCTCTTGACGGGCAGATGATCGATGGCAGGGTTGTTGCGGCGGACACGCTCTTCGAACTTGATTGCCTGCTGGCCTCGCGACAGGCCGAAGCTGCCGCGAAACATGGGCACGTCCTCGGCGAGCACCAGCACCTTGCCGGTGAAGTCGCAGGAAAGAATGTCACCGGGCTTGAGGTTCACCAGTTCTGCGAGGGTGACGGAGGTGCGCCCGAGAAGTGTGGTCAGCTCGACCTCCGCGTCCTCGATTTCCTCGCGCAGGCATACGTTCCAGCGATCGTCCTTCTCGACGCGGTCGCTCGCCATACCGGAGTCGAGCACCTCGCGTAGCGGCTCGATCATGGCGTAGGGCATGGTGACATGCAGCTCACCGCCACCGCCGTCGAGCTCCACGTGAAAGCTGGTAATGACGACAATTTCCGACGGTGAGACGATGTTGGCGAAGTGCGGATTGATCTCGGACTGCAGGTATTCGACTTCGATCGGCGCAATGTGCGACCAGGCCTCGTGGAGGTCGGCGAACACATTACGCAGCATCATGTGGATGATGCGTTGCTCGGTGGCGGTGAACTCGCGGCCTTCGATTTTCGCGTGTCGGCCGGTGCCACCGAAGAAGTTGTCGACCACCGCGAACACCAGCTTCGGATCGAGCACGATCAGGGCGGTGCCGCGGAACGGGTTGATCTTCACGAGGTTGAGGTTCGTCGGCACGTGGAGCGTGTGGACGTACTCGCTGAATTTCTTGATCGCTACGGGGGCCACGGAAATTTCCGGCGACCGGCGCAGCAGGTTGTAGAGGCTGACTCGGAACAGGCGCGCGAAGCGCTCGTTGATCATCTCGAGCGTGGGCATGCGCCCGCGCACGATGCGCATCTGGTTCTGGAAGTCGTACGAGCGGATCTCGCCGGGCGACGGACCCGGGTCGGTGTTGACCGCGCCGCTGTCGACACCGTGGATGAGGGCGTCGATCTCGGCCTGGTCAAGTATTTTTTCTGAGCTCACCGGGTCGCTCCGCGTTATTGCATGACGAAGCTGGTGAAGTACACCGCCTCGACCTTCTCAGGCTTGCCGCCGGCGCCCGCGACGATCTTGCGAACCGCGGCGAGTGTCTGGGTCCGCAGCGCTTCCTTGCCCTCGCGAGTGGAGATGACCGAATACTTCTGGCCACCGAACAGCATGAGGAGGTCGTTGCGCACCACCGGGTCGTTGGTTTTCAGAAGCTCGATGGTGGCCGGGTCCCGCGACATGAGTTGCGCGGTCACCTGGAGAAAGCGCACCTGCTGCTCGGCTTCGAAGTTGACGACGAACGGTGGATCGAGCGCCACGTACAGCGCCGGTGCCGGCGGCACCTGCTTCGCCGCCTGGTGCTTCTTGTTGTCGTGGGGTGCGAAGGCGAACCAGGCGCCGACGCCACCGCCCGCCAGCAGCAGGATTGCCAACAGCATCACAATAATCAGCGTCTTTTTGCTTTTGCCCGCCGGGGAAGCATCTTCTGCTGCCGGGGCAAGTACGGGTACGTCAGCCATCGCCTGGGTCACTCCTGCATACGTCACACACCACTGCGAAGAGTTAAGTGCAACGTGTATGCCACGAGCGTCGCGACGCGTCTAAGTCACTGTAGGATAAGACTTTAGGGGTTGTTGGAAGAGTGTGAAACGCGTCGCATGAGACTTCATGCGACGGAATCTTGGCGCTCGCATGGCGAGCGCCAGGGAGTCTTCAGGCGTAAGTATCGACGAGCCCGAGGCGGGTGCTGGCCACGGCGGCGAGCGGAGAAGTCGACTCCTCGCTCGAGACTGCGCCGATGGCGCCAATGGCTGCGACGGCCTGCTTCTGCGATTGTCCGCGAGGTGACTGTTGCGACACGCTGGCGTCGGTCAGCGTGAGTCCTTGCGTGGCAAACATCTCGCGCAAGCGCGGCAGGGCCTGTTCCAGGGCCGTGCGCGCATCCGCGTGGTTGGCATTGAATGCAACGCTGGCCGAGCCGTCCTGCACCGAGATATGCACGGCGACCGGTCCAAGATGCTCTGGCGAAAGCTGCAGAGAGGCGGATTGCACCCCTTGATTCGCCATCCAGGTGATTTTTCCACCGAGCTCGTCGTTGAAGGCCGGCGTGCCGACGGGCGCGCTGACCTTGTCGTTGGTCATCTGGGTGTTGGCGGTTGTTTGAAAGTGTGAGCCAACGCTCATTTGCGCCTGGAATGCGCTCGTGCCCGAGGCGCTGCCGTCCGCAGCAGCAGTGGCCGTCGCTGCAGCACCGCCTTTGGGGTCCCCGTCAGCAGCCGCTGTCGCGGCTTTCAGCTCGGCGGCGGTGCCCTTGGTCAGGCTCGCGACGATGTTCTGGATGGACGAGCCGCTCGCGAGCGAGACACCATCGGCCGAAGCGCCATTGACCGAATCGCCATCGGCGGAGCTATTGGCCGCGGTCGCGTGGCCGGCGGCCGGCTGCTGCTGGACTCCGGCCATTACCGCCGCGAGCGATTGGGCCAGGAAGCCGAGAGACGAGGGCGAGGCATCCGCATCCCCGCTCTTCTGCGCTTTGGAAGACTTCGCGCCGCCGGTGACTTCTTCAGGCGCTGCTGTTGCAACGGTACTGACACTGTCCGCGGCTTGCGCCTGTGACTGCGCCAGCGCCTCTATGAAACTGGGTCCGTTGGAGGTGCCGGATGCGCCCGCGGCTGTCTGGGCGCCTGGGCCCGAGCCTGCGGTGGATTGGGACTGGGCGGACGACGTGGTGTTCTGCTTCGACTGCGAGCTTGCGGAGGCGTTCTTGGATTGCGTGCTCGCGGTTGAACCGCGGGTTGAGCTTGCTGCGCGGCTCGAAGAGCCGTTGCCTGGCTTGCCCGGACTCTTTGCTGCAGTGCGGCTAGCGCTGCCGTCCGATCCGCTGCCCGACCCGCTCGATCCGTCCGATCCGGTTGTCGAGCCGGCCGAGGCTCCTGACGACGAGGGGCTTCCCGAGCCGCTGGCCGTGTTGGAAGAGCCCGACGAAGAGGATTGAGGGTGCGCCGCCGCCTTGGGGGGCTGCGGAACGACGGGAGTCGACAGAATGGAATCAAGCGCCACGCGAAATCATTCCTTGCGCCCAGATGCGCTGTGAACGTTCATCGGATTCATGTTGCTCGCGGCGGTCGAGCGCGTAGCGCTCCTCGCCCTGCCAGCGTTTGACGGTCTGGCCAATGGCTTCGGCGCGTTGCGCCGCGTCCTGCCAGTTCTGCCGCTCCGAATCGCGTTGCGCGCGCGCGCCAATGATGGCCTGCGCCTGCTGTTTCAACGCGTCGTCAAGCCGGGTCAGAAACACCTGGTAGTCGCGAGCGGCGGCGGCGCCGATACCGGCCATGGCGCGGACGGCAAAGTCACGGACGTAGCCGTCCCGGTACGCTTCGAGGTCGGCGAGCTTCTTTTCGTTTTCGATGACGCGGCGCTCGGCCGCGGCGAGGGCTTCCGCTTTGCGGCGCTCGAAATCGTCGACGACCTTTTTGACCATCTCCAATCTTTCGCTGCGCTTCATGACAGTCCCCATTACTTGGCCTTCGCAGGCTCACTGTCTGCCAGTACGGCCTTGAGCGCTGAGAGGCTGGCCGCGAAATCGACACGCTCACGCATGTCCTGCTGCAGGAAGCGCTGCATTCGCGGCCAAAGTGTGATGGCGTTATCGATACGCGGGTCGGTGCCGGGCTGATACGCGCCGATGGAGATGAGATCGCGGTTCTGCTGGTACGTCGAGAGCGTCTGGCGGAATTGACGCGCCGCCTGGATCTGATCCGGCTTGGCGATTTCCTGCATGACGCGGCTGATCGAGGCTTCCACGTCGATAGCGGGATACTGACCGCTTTCGGCGATCCGGCGCGACAGCACAATGTGTCCGTCGAGAATGGCGCGGGCCGAATCGGCGATAGGATCCTGGTTGTCGTCGCCCTCCGTGAGGACGGTGTAGAAGGCAGTGATCGAGCCGCCACCTTCCACGCCGTTGCCGGCGCGCTCGACGAGCTGCGGCAGCTTGGCAAACACCGAGGGCGGATAACCCTTGGTGGCGGGTGCCTCACCGATGGCCAGGCCGATTTCGCGCTGCGCCTGCGCAAAGCGTGTCAGCGAATCCATGAGCAACAGTACGCTGCGGCCCTGGTCGCGGAAATATTCGGCGATGGCCGTACACAGCCATGCGCCATGCAGACGCATCAGGGGCGGGTGATCGGCAGGAGTCGCTACCACGACGGCGCGTGTGCGGTCCTTCGGACCCAGGATGCGCTCGACAAATTCCTTCACTTCACGACCGCGCTCGCCGATCAGGCCGACGACGATCACGTCCGCGCTCGTGTAGCGGGCCATCATACCGAGCAACACGCTTTTGCCCACACCGCTACCGGCGAACAGGCCGATGCGCTGGCCGCGGCCGATGGTGAGCATGGAGTTGATTGTGCGAACCCCGACGTCGAGAGGCTCCGAGATCGGCTGACGCGCCAGCGGGTTGATCGGCTTACCTGACAGTCTGACCCGGGTCTCGCACTCGAGAGGTCCGAGGTTATCCAGGGGGTTCGCGGCGCCGTCGATGATTCTTCCGAGGAGTTGGGGTCCAACAGGCACTGTGCCGGCACCGGGGCGCGGGATTACGCGTGCGTTCGGTCCGAGTCCATGCGCGTCGCCGGTGGGCATGAGATAGAGCCGCTCGCCGGAAAATCCGACGACTTCGGACTCGACGCGCGAGCCGTCTCCCGCGATCACGTCGCAGGTGTCGCCCATCGAGGCCTGACAGCCGACGGCTTCCAGAGTGAGGCCGACCATGCGGGTCAGTGAGCCCTCGACCGGCGGCGCGGGTGTGAGCTCCACCTTGCGCACATGGCGCTCGAGCTTGCTGCTCCAGATGGAGCTGCGCGCGGTGTTGAGGTCCGCCGCTGTCATGCCGCTCCCTCCGGTGGCGGCGTGTCGGTCCGATCCGGCGAGCGTTCATCGCCCAGGGCGTTGGCCATTACGGTGTTGATGCGACTTTCCAGGCGCGCGTCGATCCGCGAAGTTTCGCTCTTGACGACGCACCCGCCGCGAGACATGGCGGGGTCTTCAACGATCGTCCAGGCCCGCTCGTTGGACGGCGCCGTGAGGCGCTCGCGCACGATCGCGGCATCTTCCGGGTGCAGATGAACCCGGATTTCGCGTGCGGCCGTGGGTAGCTCCTGGAGCGACTCCCGGATGATGGCGATGACCTGCGCCGGGTCGATACGCAGCTCGCGCCGCGCCAGTTGCTTGCCGACGGCGAGTGTCAGTTGTAGCAAAGTCTTCTCGACTTCCGCGTCGAGCTCCTGCAGCGGGCGGGCGATGAACTGCAATACCGAGTCGAGCCGTTTCACGTGCTCTGCCAACTCCGCAATGCGCCCCTGCGTTTCGGCCTGGGCCTTCGCCATGCCGGCCTCGTAGCCGCGCGCCTCGCTTTGCTCGCGGGCGACCCGGGCAAACGCTTCCGCCGCGGCTTTGGCCTTGCGCTCGTCGACCGGTCGTCCGATGACATTGCCTTCGACCACGGGCAAAGACCAGCGCTCGACAACATTAGACATACGCTTCGCCCTTGCCGGCCAACGCGATCGCGCCGGAGTCCGCGAGCTTGCGGGCAATCTGCAGAATCTCTCTCTGCGCGCTTTCGACTTCGGAGATGCGCACCGGTCCCTTGGCTTCGAGGTCGTCCTTGAGCATTTCGGAGGCACGTTGTGACATGTTCTTGAAGATCTTTTCTTTCAGGGACTCGTCGGCACCCTTCAGGGCGAGCAGCAGCCGGTCGCTCGGGACCTGGCGCATGAGCTCCTGCATGCTGCGGTCGTCGATCTCGAGGAGGTTGTCGAAGACGAAGATGAGATCCTGGATGCGCGCGCCGAGTGTCTGGTCGGTCTTGGTGATCTGCTCCATGATCATGCCTTCCTGGCTGGGCTCCAGGAGGTTGATGATGTTGGCGGCGGCCTTGGCGCCGCCCATGGCCGAGGTCTTGCCGCCGCCGCCGGCCTTGCCGGAGAACTGCTTTTCCATGATGTCGTCGAGCTCGTTGATCGCGCTCGGCTGCACGCCATCGAGTGTCGCTATACGCACTACGACATCGGAGCGCATATTCGCGGGCAGATGGGTGAGCACTTCCGCCGACTGGTCGGCATCGAGATACGCGAGCACGATCGCGATGATCTGCGGGTGCTCGAGCCGGATGAGCTCAGCCACGGCGCGTGCGTCCATCCACTTGAGGGCCTCGAGCCCTTTGGTGGAGCGGCCGATGTTGATGCGGTCGATGATGCTCGCCGCCTTGTCCTGGCCGAGCGCGTCGACGAGCACCTTGCGGAGGAATTCATCCGTGCCGACGCCGACCGAGGTCTCGCTTTCCACCGAAGAGGTGAACTGCGTGATGACACCGCGGACTTCCTCCCTCGAGACGTTCGAGAGCTTCGACATCGCCGAGCCGATGCGCTGCACTTCTTTCGCGCCCATGTGCTTGAGCACCTGGGCGGCTTCCTGCTCTCCGAGTGTCAACAGCAGAATGGCGGCACGCTCGGTGCCGCTGCGAGTGGAGTCGCCTTTTTCCTTCGCCATGGACTGGTCCTATTCGTCCTGGGCGACCCAGCCGCGCACCACCTGCGCAACCCGTTTCGCGTCCTGGTTGACCAGGGTGCGGGCCGCCGCAACCTGCTGCTCGTGGGTGAGTGCGATCGCCTTCGGGTCGGCCGCCGGAAGTGCCGGGTTGTTACCCTGGATCGGCTCGGTGTTGATGGTCTCTACGCCGTTGCGGGGCATGATCTGCACGGGCGGGCGCGTAGGGCCGACCAGGCTGCGCACCATCGGGCGCAAGACCGACAGCACGAGAACCAGCAGGACGGCCAGACCGGCGCCGAGCTTCGCCATGTTGAGGAACAGCGGAGACTCCCAGAACGGCGTGCTCTCCAACTCGCCCTCGGGCGGTGTCGGCTCGGTCGTGAACGAAGCGTTGACCACGTTCACGTTGTCACCGCGCGACTCGTCAAATCCCACTGCATCCTTGACGAGTTGCGTCACGTGTTCGAGCTGCTGCGCGCTGAGCGCGACTTCTTTGACCTTGCCGTCTTTGTCGGTCGAGCGCATGTTGTCGATGAGCACGGCGACGGTGAGGCGTTTGAGCTTGCCCGCGGGTTGGCGCGTGTAGGCGAGCGTCCGATCGATTTCGTAGTTGCGGGTCGTGCTCTTCGAGGAAGAGGCGTCGCTTCCGGCACCCGCGGTGCCGCCGACCGGTTGCGTGAGGCCGGTAGCGCCTGCCGGCGCTTTGTTCGCTGCGGCGCCGGCGGCGGCAGCGCCGTTGGCGTTGTTCTGGGGAGCCGTGTTCGGGGGCGGCGCCTGGGCGACGCCCGCCGGCGGAGGCTGATTGGTCAGCGCGCCCGGCACACCGCCCGAGGCGGAACCGTCGCGGCTGCTCTGCTCCGAGATCTGCTCGCTGCGCACGATCTGACTTTCCGGCCGGTATTGCTCGTGGGCTTCTTCGCTCACCGCCATGTCCATCTGCGCAACGACCTGCGCGCGGATGCGCCCGGCGCCGATCATCGGCGCGAGCAACGCTTCGATACGCTGCGTGTAGTCTTCCTCGAGACGATGAACCATGTCGAATTGCTGCTCACGCAGGGCGAACTCGTCATGGCCTTCAGGGGAGGACAGCAGCCGGCCCTGTTGGTCGACTACCGTGACCTGGCTGGCTTCCATTTCAGGGATGCTGGAGGCCACCAGGTTGACAATGGCCTGCACCTGGCCTTGCTCGAGACGCCGGCCGGGCTTCACTTGTACGAATACCGAGGCGCTGCCGGGGTGGTGATCGCGTACGAACGCGGACTGGCGTGGAATGGCGAGATGAACCCTCGCGGCCTCGACGGGGCGCAGGTTCGCAATCGTACGCCCCAGCTCGGTCTCCAATGCGTGTTGGTACCGGGCATTCTCCATGAACTGGCTGACCCCGAAGCCGGGGTCCTTGTCCATGAGCGCGAAGCCACCGCCACTCTCGGGCAGCCCCTGGCCGGCGAGCTTCATGCGAGCTTCGCTCACCCGCTCCGCGGGGACTTCGATGTTGTTCGAGCCCGGCTGAATACGATAAGGAATCTGCGCCGCATCCAGCGCCTGGGCGATCTGCGACTGGTCTTCGGCCGCGATGTTGGCGAAGAGCAGACTGTAACTTGGGCCCCGCGTCCACAGAACGACGGTTACGCCCGCGGCCACCGCTGCGGCAATGCCGATGAGCAGCAGGATGGGTTTCAGGCCCGCAGTGAGAGCAGAGGGAGCAGGCAATGTGTTCGCTTCGGCCATGGGCTAGATCACAACTGCATGTTCATGATGTCTTGATACGCGCTCACGAGGCGGTTGCGGACCTCGTTCAGCGCGTGGAACGAGATGTTTGCCTTCGCTCCTGCCAACATGACCTGCGGCAGCTCGACGCCCGGCGTGCCGCGCGCGAAAGCGTCCGAAAGCTCGTCGGCCTTCATCTGATTCTGGTTCACGGCGTCCAGGCCCTTGCGCATGATGTTGGCGAACTCGCTCGGTCCGGTTTGCTGCGTCTGGGGCGCCGCCGCGGTACCGACCTTCGTTTGCGCCGACAGCGAGCGGATCTGTGCGAGGACCTGGTTGATTTCCATCTGGCTCATGACGGTGCTCTTGAGTTGGATCGCAGATCAGGCGGCGGGGACGTCAATGCCGGCCTCGCGCAGTCGCGCGAGCTTGTATCGCAAGGTGCGCGGGCTGATTCCCAGCCGCTCCGCCGCCTCGCGCCGGTTGCCCTGGCCGTTGCGTAACGCATCGAGAATCAAGTCACGCTCCGCCTGGCCGAGCGAGTTGGCCAGTGAGCCGGTCGCGGCGCTGTCCGCGCTGACCACAGGCGCGGATTTCGCGACGCTGCGTATGGGCAGATGGGCGACGGTGATGGCGCCTCCTGTCATCCCGGCGGCGTCGTTGGCTAGCTCGAACTGGATGTGCTCGGGACGGATGACCGGCCCGTTCACGAGAATGAGAGCCCGTTGCAGCAGATTATCCAACTCGCGCACGTTGCCCGGCCACGGATAGGTGAGGAGCAGGTGTGCGGCTTCCGCGCTGAGAGCCGGGATCCGCTCTCCCGGGCGGCAACGTCCCGAGAGCAGCTGCATCGCAAGCGGCAACACATCGTCGCGCCGCAGTCGCAGTGGCGCCAGCGCGAGAGGAAACACGTTGAGTCGGTAATAGAGGTCTTCACGGAAGCGCCCGGCCGCGACTTCCTCGCGCAGGCGACGGTTTGTCGTCGCCAGCACGCGCACGTCGAGTGTGATCGAAGTCCGGCTGCCGATGCGCTCGACTTCGCGCTCCTGCAGGACACGCAACAACTTCGCCTGCAATGCCAGCGGCATTTCGGTGATCTCATCCAGGAGCAGGGTGCCGCCCTGCGCCTGCTCGAACTTGCCGGGATGCGCGGCCTGCGCGCCGGTGAAGCTGCCCCGCTCGTAACCGAACAGCATGGCTTCGAGCATGTTTTCCGGGATCGCGGCGCAATTCACCGCTACAAAGGGTTGCGCGGCACGCGGCGAGCGGCGATGGATGAACCGCGCCAGTACTTCCTTGCCTGTGCCGGACTCACCGACGATCAACACCGTGCAGTCGCTTGGGGCCACCCGCCGGGCGACCTCGATGAGGCGCTGCGAGCTGGGCGCGTAGGCAACAGGCTCCGGCTCCGCGCGGGTCGCGCAGGGCGCGACGCATGCGTCGCGCGGGAAGGTCCGCGAGGCCGCACCCGGGTCCGGTTCCGAGCGCGCAGTGCGCGCAGAGGAATCGGCGACGGGCGCGACGCGTGCGTCGCGCGGGTAAGACCGGGAGGTCGCACCCTGGTCCGGTTGCGAGCAAGCAGGGCTTGCGTTGCAATCGGTTTTGTCGATGGAGTCGTCTGTCATTTGACCTCCCACTTCTGTGGGTACTTCGTGAGAAGGGAGGTGCAAAAGGCGTGCCGGGTTGGATTCGGCCGCAAAGCGTGAGAGGCGTCACAGGCGCGGCAACAAACCGCCGCGCGAGCGTCAATCTTCCGTCACGGCTGAGAGCCTGTCTGACTAATGCTCGCCTACTGCGGCCGCCCCAGATCGGCCGCTTTCCGCGATCGTTTCCGTTACATAGTCCGCGCTATGCGCCGAAAACGATCGCGGAAATCGGCTCGATCTGGGTCGCCCTCGCTACGGCGATCATTAGTCAGACAGGCTCTTCCACGTCCGCCATGCCCAGCTTGCGGAGCTTCTCGACGAGAGTCGTGCGCCGCAAGTTGAGGAGACGGGCCGCGTGTGCAACGGTACCGTTGGAACGCGCGAGAGCCTGCTCGACGAGCCGGCGCTCGATGGCGAGCAGATGGGCGCGCAGGTCCATGCCTTCCTGCGGCAGGATGGTGAGCGCCTGGAAAGGATCCAGGGTGGCAGCCTGGATCGCCGTCGGGGCAAGTCGGCTCGGCTCGAGCGGCGCAGGCTCGAACGCTTCTGATTCTAACATCGACAGAGCGCTCTCGTCGCTCAAGGACACTTGCTCCTCCACCGCGATGGCCTGAGAGGCGTCATCGAGGGCGGAGATACACAGTGAGCTGTCGAGAGCTTTGACCTCGAGCGTCCAATCCTCCGGCGGCCGATATTTCGGCGGTAGGTCGCGGACTTCGACCACCCGGTTGCTGCAGACGATCGACAGCCGCTCGATGAGATTACCGAGCTCGCGGACGTTGCCGCTCCACGAGTGCAGTGCGAGGGCTGCGAGCGCGCGCTGCGAGAGCTGCAGCCGGCCGCGGCCTTCAGACATGTTATGCGCTACGAAGTCGCGTATGAGCAGCGGGATGTCTTCGCTGCGTGAGCGCAGCGGGGGCATCTCGATGGGAAACACGTTGATGCGGTGAAAGAGGTCTTCGCGAAACGTACCGCGCGTGATGGAGTCTTCGAGATTGCGATGAGTCGCGGCGATGATGCGGACGTTGCAGCGGATCGACGCATGATTGCCGACGCGCTCGAATACTCGCTCCTGCAGGACACGCAGCAGCTTCACCTGCATTGACGGGCTCATATCCCCGATCTCGTCGAGGAAGAGAGTGCCGCCCTCGGCGATCTCGAAACGGCCCTTGCGGGCAGCGATAGCGCCGGTAAAGGAGCCCTTTTCGTGGCCGAACAGCTCGGATTCGAGCAGATCGGCGGGAATCGCGCCGCAGTTCACCGCCACAAAGGGGCGGCCGCGACGCGGACTCAAATCATGGATGGCGCGGGCGACGACTTCCTTACCGGTACCGGATTCGCCGAGCACGAGCGCTGTGGAGTCGAAGACCGCGACTTGGCGGATGAGAGCGATAACGTCGCGGATGGCCGTGGACGTGCCGGTCGGTAAACGCACGCCTGCGGTGATGGGCGTCACCACGCTCGTTCTGATTTCGCTGCCGATGAGCTCGGACGCCAAATGTGATTCCACCGCCGCCATTGAATCTCCAGCCCTTCATCAACGTTGTTTTTTGCTTTAGTGCTCTACCCGCGAGACAGCGTCCGACTGCACGTCTCAGCGACGAGCGCTATGTTGCGGATGGGGGAGCGTAAAAGCTGTGAAGCACATCCGACTTGGGCCGTGTTCACGGCAACGCTAGCGTGATGGCATTCACACCCGCTGCGACAATTGTTTATTTTTGGGCTTCGCCTGCGGGGTCGAAGCTACCCGCTACATTTAGCGGCGCTGCGCGCCGCGGGAAGAAGCCTTTAGCTGCAATCCCTGCTTCGGGAGGCTTAACCTTGTCCGCGCCGGGGATGCCGGCTGCCAGCGATCTGACGCCGGTGGCGGCGGAAGGCGAGCTTTTCGATGAGGTCGGCTACGGCCTCTCCGACTGGAGCGAATCGCACTTTGACGTGGCCGTCGGGTGTGACGTTCGTCACACGTCCGGGCAGCCGTAGCGGTTGCGCGAGGGCATCGTGCAGGTAGATTTCAGCGACGCCCTGTTCTCCAGCTTGCGGTAGAGGGGTCGTGCCGCGCCACATGCCGCCCAAGGCATTGAACCGAACGGGCACGGCGGGCGGTCGCGGCCGGTTCGCGGCAAGGATTTGCCCCACCATGTCCAGGAGCAGGTTGATCTTGAGGTCCAGCCGCAGGATGTCCGCCGCGTAGGGGGCGGCCTCATCCGGCTTGTCCACCGGGCCATGCTCGTCCATGGCGTCCCAGGCCTGCAGCACCTGCAGGTTACGCTCGGTGAAGCCCGCGGCCATATCGCGATCGGCAGGGTTGGGCATCTGGCGCCAGACGACGGGTAGTACGTCCTGGAAAGCCAGCTCTTCATATAGAACGACTGTGTCCGCGCCGTCGAACATTCGAGTCTCCGTGCCGCGCCAAGGGGAGCGGTGCTAGTTCCTTGACGCTGAGCGAACTTCCACCGGCATGTAGTTCCAGGCCGATTGAAGCGCGTCCAGCAGGTGCGACACCTCGTCCAGTGCCGCGATTCCATTCTGAAGATCGCCGGCGGACCCCGGGAGCCTGTCCGAGGCACCCAGCCGCCGGCACATGTAATCGTACAGGTCATCGAGGTTGGCCGCGATGGGACCGCCCCGGGACAGGTCGAGGTCTGCCCGCAGCTCGCTGATGATCATCACGGCGGACCGCAGCTGGGACTGCCTTTCCGGCTGCTCCCCGTTCACCAGGTGCTCACGGGCGGCTTCGATCCGCTCGAGCGCACCGTCCATCAACAGCCGGGCGATTCCGTAGGGATCCACTGCCGGACTCCCCTGACCGAGTCGGGAGCCATGGCTGGCGGAGGCGCGGAATGTGAGGGTCGCTGGCATGGGAAGCGTCTGTCGGGCCTCAATGGCTGCTACTTCCGGTATCGGCCATCGGCGGGGGCAACTTGAGGCGGACAGACCGGGGAGCCTGTCTGAGCAATGCTCGCCTACTGCGGCCGCCCCAGATCGGCATCTTTCTGCGATCGTTTCCCTTAAATAGGCCCCCGCTATTCGCGGGAAACGATTGCTGAAAGCTGGCGGCCGGCTAGGCCTCGATCTGGCCGGCTGTTGCGCGCGCTCCGCGCGCTCACAGGCGGTCCGGGGCAACTCTCGCGAGTTGCCCGTGCGACGCATGCGTCGCACCCCTCGCTACGGCGATCATTACTCAGACAGGCTCCTCGGCCGTCGGCACGCCCACGTGCGGCGGGAACGGTCAGGACCTCGGTCTGTCAGTCCGTGGTCGCCGTGTCAGCTCGCGTGTTCGCCAGCGATGTCAGGTTGCTGGCGGTCTCGTCGAGGAAGAAGCGCCGTACCATCATCGCCTGTTGCAGTTTGCCCTTGCGGACGTAGGCCTCGTACAGGAGATCCTTGACCACCTCGAGCGCGATACCGGCTTCATAACTGTCGAGCAGCGGCATGTTGGGACGCGGGTCGGTCTCGTTGCCGAACAACATCGCGCGCAGTTTGTTGAAAGGCTCCGTGGCGATGCCGGCGAGCTCGCGTACGTTGTTGAGCTCGTCGAAAAGCCGCATTTTTCCAGGCTCGCCGAGATCGGCGAACGCCGCCTGCGCGGTGCGGCGGCACATCGAGGCGAACGCGTTGTAGGCCGCGCTCGAGAAGCACACCAGTGCCTCCCTGAAGAGCATTTCAACTTCCTCGGGAAGGTAGGTGTAGGTGAATTTCTCGCGCGCGCGCTCGACTTCGGTGAACTGCGGCGCGAGCTCGATGCGCGCCGGGGCGTATGCGCGCACGGTGAAGCGCAGAAAAATCGGCGCGTGGCAGTTGTCGCAGAGATACACGACACCCACCTGGCGTGGCTTGTGAACCGCGAGGTCCTCGAAGCGGGGCACGGCGACGGGTGTGATGTGCGCCACGACCTGGCAATGGGGGCACGTCACGGCGAGGTTTTCGGCCTGGTCGTGATTCAGACGGCTGGCGAGATCGATATAGACCGACATTATGTTGCGCCGGCTGAGCTTGTTGTTGTGTCCGGAACGAGCCGTGATTCTATCTCATGATGCGGCAGACCATGGCCGCATTCGGGGCCTGACGCCCATACTGCTGCGCACACGCCTGCGTTATGTAATGGGTCAGGTCGTGGGGCGCGGCGCGCGCGAGAATGCCAGGATGCGCTCCGCAAGCGTGGAGTATTCGCCGCTGAAGTGATGGCCCTTGCCGACTTCGGCGAGCGTGATTTTCGTGTGCTCGGGGCTCTTGGGCAGCCCGGGGCAGATCGAGTCCGATTCGCCCTCGCCGTAGACGCACAGCACCGGCACGCCACCGATGGCCGCGACCTCGGGTTTGGTAGGCGGTCCGCCGTCATCGGAGCCGACCCAGTCGGCGATCCGGATCTCGAAGGAGGCGCTCGAATCGACGCCCAACAGGCTGACAGATGCAACACGCTCGCGCAGATCGGGCGGCAGCCGGTTCACGACGAACGGCAACACGTCCGCCCCAAAAGAGTAACCAACGAGCAGCACGCGCTGTTTGTTCCAGGCCGCCAGGTAATGGCTCATGACGCGGGCGACGTCTTTCGCGGTTTCGGCGGGAGTGCGCTCGGTCCAGAAGTATTTCAGGGAGTTCAGGCCCACGGTGGGCACGCCGCTCGCGGCCAGTTGTGTCGCCAACTCCTGGTCGAGCCCGGCCCAGCCGCCGTCACCCGTGAGCAGGACCGCCATCTCATCCGAGCTGGAATGGCCTTCCGCCGGGACCTCGTTCACAGGCAGATCGCTGATTTCCGGCGGACGCGCCGCGGGCGCTTCTGTATGGGCGCTGATGCTGGCGTAGGCCTCGCGAAACTGCGGCATCCAGTTCCGCTCGACCGAGAAGCCATGGCCCACGAGTGGCAGCTTGACGACCTGGGCGCCGTGGGTCTGCGCGGCGAATACGTCGACGGGTGCGGGGCCGCACACCTCGTCTTTCTGGCCCTGGAAGGCGATCCAGGGCTGCTTGAGGTTTTTGGCCGGCTCGAAAACGAGGTCGGTCTTTTTGCCGGGTGTGTAGTGCAAGCCGGCGCCCGGACAGAGTGCGGCGCCGGAGAAATCCTGGTCGGGGCAGAAGCCGAGGCTCAGGGCGCCGGCGAAGGTGCCCGGTGGGGACTGTACCAGGGCTGCGTAGACCACCGTGGCGCCAGAGGAGTAACCGACGAGAACGGGCACGTGATAGACGAACATGCCGATCTCTTTTTGGATCTGGTGACTGAGATTCTCGAAGTCTCCCGCGATCAGCTGGCAGGGCGCATTCGGACGCTGCGCGGCTTTGCCGAGCGCACCGAGGTATTGGCGGATGTCCACGCCAATGACCACCGCGCCCATGTCGACGAGTGCCTTCGCCATACTGATGACGCCCAGGTTCCAGCCGCCGTCACCCGAGAGGAAGATGGCGACACTCCTGGGAGTGCCCTCGGGAATGTAGACCGTTACGGTGCCGAAGCGGCCGGCGGGGAGATGGGTTTCGCCTTCGGTGGGGTCGACGACGGCCTTGGTCGCCGTGGGTTTCTTGTGCTTGTTGGTGTTGGCGTGCGTGGTCGCCGGGGCGGCAGTTTGTGTGGCGGCCGCGTCGGCCGGGGGAGCGTCCGCGGTGGCCGTAGCGGCCGTTGCCGCGACGGTCAGCACCAGCGCCAGGATGGCCGCCAGCGCGCTCGCTGCACCGTGTTTGTGACTCATCTGGCGAACAACTCCTTCATCCCGCCCGCGATCAGCACGGACACGTCGACGAGCACGCGGGGCAACGAGATGCCACCGCGGGCCACGAGGTACTTCGCTTCCCACACGGGATCGAACTTCGCCTTGTAGCGGCGCAGGCCGTCGAAGTTGTAGAAGTGCTCGCCGTGGCGGAACACGAAGTTTCCAACACGATGCCAGGCAGGGGCGAGGGGATGTACCTCGAGGCCCGCCAGCGGTGCCATGCCCAGGTTGAACCAACGGAAGCCCTGTGTGCGGCCCCACTTCATGAGCTCGATGAACAGGTAGTCCATGGCGCCGCGCGGCGCTTCCGGGCCGAAGCGCATCAGGTCCACGGACAGCTCTTCCTTCGTGCCCGTGGTCCACAGGTTGGCGAACGCGGCTGGCATGCCCTCGCAATAGACCAGCGCGATCGGAAAGTGCCGTAGATATTCGGGCGAAAAAGCGCCTACCGAAAAACGCTTCTCGCCGGTGGACTTGCTCGCGAGCCAGGAATCCGACAGTTGCCGCAGTGTCGGCAAAATCTCATCGAGGCGCTCCGGCGAGATCACTTCGAAGCTCGCCCCGTCGCGCTCCGCGCGGCGATGCGCCTGGCGCAGGTCCGCCCGTGCCGAGCCCTCGAGTCCGAAATCCGCCAGCGGGACGCGCGCCTCTTCGCCGATCTTCAGTGCCGCGAGGCCCAGATCCACGTAGAGCGCGAGGCTCTCGGCGCTCGTCTGGTAGAACACCGTCTCGCCGCCGTGGTGATCGGAGATCTCGCGGAAGCGCCATACGAGCTCCTCCGCGCCCGCGTCCGACCCAACCGGATCGCCAAGGGCGACCCAACTGCGGCCGGCGATCTGGTACATGACAAATGTATCGCCGGCTTCGGAGAACAACAGCCGCTTGTCGCCCGCCAACGCGGCGTTCGCCATGGTCAGGTCCGATGTCGCAATGATCTTTCGGGCGCGCTCGATGTCATCGGGGCGCGCCACTGCAGGCTCGGGCCGCGCCGGTCGGAGCATGTTCAATAACAGGTACGCGGCCGCGAGTACGATGACTGCGAGCGAGGCTCGCAACATGCGCGGCGTATGAGCGTCGACGTCGAACGTCCACCACAGCTCTTGCGAGTAGATGACGCGCCGGTGCGCCATGTACCCGACCCACACCGCCATCACGATGACGCCGATGATGCTCGCGATCCACGCCGGCGTGAACCGCTCCGAGAGAATCGCCGTAGGACGGTAGAAGGACCGGCGGCCAAGGCCCATGACACCCAGTACCAGGGCGAGGATGATCGCTTCCTCGAAGTCCAACCCCTTCAGCAGCGACGCAACCATGCCGGCGACGAGCAGCCAGAAGACGATGTGATAGGCGGCCTGCACCCTGCGGTAGAGGGCGCGCGCCAATATGATGAGGCCCAGACCGATGAGACTCCCCGCGAGGTGAGACACCTCGAGCACCGTGAGCGGCAGGAAGCGGTCCAGGAAGGCGAGTCGCTCGTTGATCCCAGGCGTGGCCCCCGAAATCAACAGCACGGTGCCCGCAAGAAACACCAGGGCGCTCGCGACTTGCGGAACGACCGGCGCAATGTAAGCCGACGCGAGCTCATGCGCGCGCGCGATCCGCGTGCTCGCGGCGCTCAGCTCCTTGGCCCCGAACAGTATCGCTCCGAACAGAATGGGGACGAGGTAGTAGATCGCTCGATAGGCCAACAGCGAGCCGAGGAGCGCTTCCGGCGCGACGTTCGGCAACGCCAGGATCATTACGGTCTCGAACACACCGATGCCGCCGGGCACGTGGCTGACGATTCCGGCGATGACCGCCGCCGCGTAAGCCCCGAGAAAGGTGATGAAGTCGATGTTGGCGTCATCGGGCAACAGCCAGTAGACCACTGCACCGGCCAGACTCAGGTCGATCATGGCGAGCGCGACCTGCGGAAGGCCGATCGACGGGCCAGGCGCACGCAACGCCCAGCCGCGGATCTCCAACGTGCTCTTCGATAGCGAGGCCCACAGGGCATAGGCGACGACCACTGCCAGAGCCAGCGCCCCGATCAACATCAACCACGAGCGGCCCAGGTGCAGAACCAACGCGGCCTGGTCGGGGGCGAACAGGAGTGAGAATCCCGAGATTGTCGCCAACCCGATGCCGATCGAGAGGCTGCAGAAGGCAGAGATCGTGGCCACCTCGATCGCTGTGACCCCCGCGGTTGCATACAACCGGAAACGGATCGCCGCGCCTGTGAATGCCGCGAAACCCAACGTGTGGCCGAACGAGTAGGCGATGAAAGAGGTGAAGACGATACGTCCGTAAGCGATCTTCTTACGCAGGTAGCGAAGCGCGAGCACCTCGTAGGTGCTCAAGAGCCAGTAGCTGAGCGCGGTGAAGCAGAGAGCCGCAACAACATTCCGGCGCGGGATGTTGTGCAGGTGGGTCCAGACGTCCCTGATGTGCAGGTGCGCCATTTCGCGACGCAGAACCCAGGCGCCGCCTGCAAATATCAGCAGGGCTGCAATGGGCCCGATCCAACGGAAACCGCTGCGGTCTTCCGCGCCCGGTCGCTCACCTGCGGGTGTCGATGACACAGTCAACGCTTCGCCAGGTCGCTCAGCGAGTGAGCGGCTTGTACTTGATACGGTGAGGCTGCGAAGCATCGTCCCCGGTGCGACGCTTGTAGTCCTCGACGTATTCCTGGTAGTTGCCCTCGAACCAGACCACCTGCGAATCGCCCTCGAAGGCGAGCATGTGAGTGGCGATACGGTCGAGGAACCAGCGGTCGTGCGAGATGACCACGGCGCAGCCGGGGAAATTCAGCAGTGCATCCTCCAGGGCGCGCAGGGTCTCGATATCGAGATCGTTGGTGGGCTCGTCGAGCAGCAGGACGTTGCCGCCCTGTTTCAACACCTTCGCCAGGTGGACGCGGTTGCGCTCGCCGCCGGAGAGGTCGCCGATCACCTGCTGTTGCTGCGCGCCCCTGAAGTTGAAGCGGCCCACATAACCCCGGGAGGGGGTCTCGTAGTTGCCGACCTTGATGATGTCCAGGCCGCCCGAGATTTCCTGCCAGACGGTTTTCTTGTCGTCGAGGGCCTGGCGCGACTGGTCGACGTAGGCGAGCTTCGTCGTGGGTCCCAGGCGCATCTCGCCGGAGTCCGGCTTCTCGACACCGGTGAGCATACGGAACAGCGTGGTCTTACCCGCGCCGTTCGGGCCGATGATGCCGACGATGCCGCCGCGCGGCAGGTTGAATGTCAGGTTGTCGATGAGCAGGCGATCGCCGTAGGCTTTGCGCAGGTTCTTCACTTCGACGACCAGATCACCCAGGCGCTCGCCCGGCGGGATATAGATCTCGTTTGTCTCGTTGCGCTCCTGGAACTCTTTCGAGGCGAGCTCTTCGTAGCGTTGCAGGCGGGCCTTGCTCTTGGCCTGGCGCGCCTTGGGATTCTGCCGCACCCATTCGAGCTCACGCTCGAGGGTCTTACGTAACGCTTCGCGCTCGCGCTCCTCCAGGGCGAGACGCTTCTCTTTCTGCTCGAGCCACGAGGAGTAGTTCCCCTGGTAGGGGATGCCATGTCCCCGATCGAGCTCGAGGATCCATTCGGCCACGTTATCGAGGAAATAGCGGTCGTGGGTGACCGCTATGACGGTACTCGGATACTCCTCGAGATAGCGTTCCAGCCAGGCGATGGATTGTGCGTCGAGGTGGTTGGTCGGCTCATCGAGCAGCAGCATGTCGGGGGCTGACAACAGCAGTCGACAGAGCGCGACGCGCCGCTTCTCGCCTCCCGACAGGGGGCCGATTTTCGCTTCCCAGGCCGGCAGGCGCAGGGCGTCGGCGGCGATCTCGAGCTTGCGTTCCAGCTCCCAGCCGCCGGCGGTGTCGATGGCGTCCTGCAGTTTGGCCTGTTTTTCCAGGAGCGCCGTCATCTCGTCGTCCGACATGGGCTCGGCGAACTTGTCGCTGATCTGGTTGAATTCTTCCAACAGCTTGAAGGTGGTGCCGACCCCTTCCATGACCGTGGTGCGCACGTCCTTCGCGTCATCGAGCTCGGGCTCCTGCGGCAGGAAGCCGACACGGATACCGCTCTGCGGACGGGCCTCGCCGTCAAAGCTCGGGTCCGTTCCGGCCATGATGCGCAGCAGGGACGATTTGCCGGAACCGTTGAGACCCAGCACGCCGATCTTGGCGCCGGGAAAGAAGGAGAGACTGATGTCCCGGAGGATGGTCCGCTTCGGCGGTACCACCTTGGACACCCGGTTCATCGTGTAAATGTATTGAGCCATGCTTGCTGATCACTGCCGTCGCGTTTGTCTTCCGGCGGTACGCCGCCCGCGGTATGCCGCCCAGCGGTATGCCGCCCGGACGAACTGTAAAGTCCGGCATCGGGGCGGCATTATCATCGACTAAGCCCCTGTTGGCGACCGTTCTACCGGGCCGCGCAGACTTCTACCCTGTGCTACGCTCCCCGGCACCGGGTCGAGTCATATTCATTTCATTAGCGCCTGTCAGCGGAATGCCGACCACATGAAATCCAACGGGGCCCCCACAGGCCGGGAGGCGTACCGCGTGGGAGTCGTCGTGAGCGACCGCCTGGCTCGCTACGGCTTCGGTGACGGCCATCCCTTTGGGACGGACCGCCACGCTGCGTTCGTACGGGAGTTCGAGGCGCGTGGCCTGGATAAACGCGTTCGCATCCTCGAGCCACGCGTTGCAACTGAGGATGAGCTGCGCTCCTTCCATACACCCGCTTACGTGGACTTTGTGCGAGAGCGTTCCGTTAGTGGCCAAGGATTGCTGGATGGGGGCGACACGCCGGCGTTTCGAGGTGTCTACGAAGCGGCCGCCTGCGTCGTGGGCGCCACTCTAAATGCCGCTGACGCGATTATGCAGGGTGAGTGCCGCCGCGCTTTCGTGCCTATCGCGGGACTTCATCACGCCGCGCGGGATCGTGCGGCCGGTTTCTGCGTCTTTAACGATTGCGGTGTGGCCATCGAGCTGTTGCGGAAGAAATCGGGGCTCGACCGCATCGCTTACGTCGACATCGACGCCCATCACGGCGATGGTGTGTTCTACGCGTTCGAGAACGATGCCGCTGTCATCTTCGCGGACGTGCACGAGGATGGGCGTTACCTCTATCCCGGCACCGGCGCTGCGGATGAGACGGGACGTGGGGCTGCGCAGGGAACGAAGCTGAATTTGCCGATGGCGCCGGGCTCCGATGATTCCGCGTTCGCGCGGGTGTGGCCCCAGGTGATAGCGCACCTGGAGCGTTTTGCGCCTGAGTTCATCATTCTTCAGTGTGGCGCCGATAGCGTGGAAGGTGACCCGATTACCCATCTGCGCTTTTCGTCGAAGACTCACGGCTTCGCGGCGCGCGAGTTGATGGAACTCGCCGACCGCCTCGGTCACGGGCGCGTGCTGGCGCTCGGCGGGGGCGGCTACAACCGGGTCAATATCGCGCAGACCTGGACCGCGGTGGTCGAAAACCTGCTCTGACCCGCTTCGCCAACGGCCGGCGCGACGTTCCGGTACAATCCGCAAATTCCCTTTTCGCACCGCTAACTAAAGGCTCCGCGCATGTTCCGGACGACGATGACTATCGAAGGGTTCGACCCTGAGCTATCCAAGGCCATCCAGGGCGAGAAGCACCGCCAGGAAGAGCACATCGAGCTCATTGCGTCCGAGAACTACACCAGCCCCCGGGTGCTCGAGGCACAGGGCTCGGTACTCACCAACAAGTACGCGGAAGGCTACCCCGGGAAGCGCTACTACGGTGGTTGCGAATACGTGGATATCGCCGAACAGCTCGCCATCGATCGGGCGAAGCAGCTCTTCGGTGCCGACTACGCGAACGTGCAGCCGCATTCCGGCTCGCAGGCCAACGCCGCGGCGTATTTCGCCCTGGTGCAGCCGGGTGACGCCATTCTGGGCATGAGCCTCGACCATGGTGGCCACCTGACCCACGGCGCGAAGGTGAATTTCTCCGGCAAGTTCTTCAAGGCCGCCCAGTATGGGATCCGTCCCGACACGGGTGAGATCGACTACGAGCAGGTGCAGCGGCTCGCCGAAGAGCACAAGCCGAAGATGATCGTTGCCGGATTCTCGGCCTACTCGCGTGTCATCGACTGGGCCCGCTTCGCGGCGATTGCCAAGAGTGTCGGCGCCTATTTCGTAGTCGACATGGCCCACGTCGCCGGGCTGGTCGCGACCGGGTTTTATCCGAATCCTTTGCCGCACGCGGATGTCGTAACCACGACGACGCATAAGACACTCCGCGGACCTCGCGGTGGGCTGATCCTCGCGCGCAAGAACGACGAAATCACAAAGAAGCTGCAATCGATCGTGTTTCCGGGCACCCAGGGCGGCCCGCTGATGCACGTCATTGCCGCCAAGGCGGTCGCTTTCCTCGAAGCGCTGCAGCCGGAGTTCAAGGACTACCAACGGCAGGTGTTGGCGAACTCGCGTGCGCTGGCGGCGCGGCTGGCCAGGAACGGCTTCCAGATCGTTTCCGGCGGTACTGACAATCACCTGTTCCTGCTGAGCCTTGCGGATCGCAACATCACCGGTAAGGACGCCGACGCGGCCCTCGGTAAAGCCAACATCACGGTGAACAAGAACGCCGTTCCCAACGATCCGCGACCGCCGATGGTGACCAGCGGACTGCGTCTGGGCTCGCCGGCTTCGACGACCCGCGGTTTCAAGGAGCCGGAAATCGAGCAGGTGGCGGACTTCATCACGACGATCATCGAGGCTGAAGGCTCGCAGGCTGCTATCGACAAAGTCCGGCCGCAGGTGATCGAGCTCTGCCGTCGCTTCCCGGTGTACGGGGCGTAAAGGAACGCGGGCTGCTCGAACCGCCCGCAGTAACTTAGGAGCCTGTCTGACTAATGCTCGCCTACTGCGGCCGCCCCAGATCGGCATCTTTCTGCGATCGTTTCCCTTACATATGCATTGGCTATGCGCGGGAAACGATCGCAGAAAGCTGCTCGATCTGGGGCGCCCTCGCTACGGCGATCATTAGTCAGACAGGCTCCTAGCACCTACCGCATGTATTGCCCCTTCTGCGGCCACATTGAGACCAAGGTGACGGACTCGCGTCTCGCGGGTGAGGGGCGTCAGATCCGTCGGCGGCGGGAGTGTCTCTCGTGTGGTGAGCGGTTCACCACCTTCGAGACGGCCGAGCTCGTCATGCCCATGGTGGTCAAGGGCGACCGCAGCCGCGAGGTGTTCGACGAAGCGAAGTTGCGCTCCGGCATGGAGAAGGCGCTGGAGAAGCGGCCCGTGCCGCGTGAGCAGTTAGACGAAGCAGTGAGCCGTATCACTCACAAGGTGCGCAGCCTCGGCGATCGCGAGGTGCAATCGCGCGCGATCGGCGAGCTCGTGATGGATGAGCTGCGGCAGTTGGATGAAGTTGCATACGTGCGCTTCGCTTCCGTCTATCGGCACTTCGAGGACGTCGAAGCTTTTCACGAAGAGATCCAACGGCTCCGCAGCCAACGCACACTCACGCCGACGGGCCGGGAAGGCCGACGCACTCCGAAGCGGGAGCCGGGGCGAGACGCCAACCGGGACCAGTTGCCGTTGCTTCCGGTGGAGGGGCAGGGTAAGACTGGGAGTCCGGCTGCGCCGACGGAAGATGAAGTAGCTCCACCTCATGATCACTGATTTCGACCGCTTCGCTATGAATCGCGCCCTGGTGTTGGCGGCGCGCGGCCTTGAAACGACTCATCCCAATCCGCGTGTGGGGTGTGTGATTGCACAGGGAACGAAGATTATCGGCGAGGGCTGGCATGAGCGCGCCGGCGAGGCGCACGCTGAAGTGGCGGCTTTAGCGGCGGTGCGTGCTGCGGGCCTGCAACCTGCCGGTGCCACTGTATATGTGACGCTCGAGCCGTGTAGCCACTATGGACGGACTCCGCCCTGTGTCGACGCGCTTATTTCGGCTGGCGTTGCACGCGTCGTTTTCGCAGTGCAAGACCCCAATCCGCAGGTCAGTGGTCAGGGTGCTGATGCCCTGCGCGCGGCGGGCATCGCCGTCGAGTCGGGACTCATGGAAACGGAGTCGGTGGACCTCAATATTGGCTTCATGAAGCGCATGACCTACGGCCGGCCGTGGGTTCGGCTGAAGCTCGCTATGAGCCTGGATGGTCGTACGGCGCTGTCGAACGGGGCTAGTCAGTGGATCACCGGTGAGGCTGCCAGAAACGATGTGCAGCACTGGCGCGCACGCAGTTCGGCGGTGCTGACCGGTGTTGGCACCGTTCTCGCGGATGATCCGCGGCTCAATAATCGTTTGCCGCCGGAGAAGCCCGAGAACGAGCCTTGGCAGCCCTTGCGGGTGGTGCTGGATACCCGGCTGCGCACGCCTCCTGACTCGCGTATTTTTGCCACTGGTGGCGAGGTGTTGATTCTCACGGAAGACGCGACGCGCGGCGCGGCGTTCGCCGACATGGGTGTAAGCGTCGAGGCCATTCCGGCGCCGTCGGGGCGGCTCGACCTCGTTGCTGTAATCCAGCGTTTGGGTGAGTTGGAAGCCAACGAGGTCCTGGTCGAGGCTGGTCCCACGCTTTCTGGCGAGCTGCTGCGAGAGGGTTTGATTGACGAGTTGCTATTGTATGTGGCGCCGAAGCTGCTCGGTCCGCAAGGGCTGCCGCTCGTGGATCTGCCGGAGCTGGGCGACCTGCAGGATGCGCTGGGATTCACAGTCGCTGGCGTGCAGCGGCTGGAAGATGACTTGAGACTGAGGTTGCGCCCGCGCTGAGCGGCGCGCATCCCTGGAGGCCGGATCGTGTTTACTGGAATCGTGCAGGATGTTGGCAAGGTGCGGGCCCGCGATAATCGCGGTGGCGATGCGCGTATCGTCATCGCGTTCAATCATATGAAGTCCAGCGACTTCCGCGTTGGCGACAGTATTTGCGTGCAGGGCTGCTGTCTCACCGCGACGGAACTCCTCGACGGCGCCTTCACCGCTGATGTCTCGCGCGAGACTCTCTCGCTAACCACTCTTGGTGATCTCGCTGTCGGTTCGCCCGTGAATCTGGAGCCGTCGCTGAAGGCGGGCGATGCCCTCGGTGGTCATCTCGTGTCTGGCCACATCGATGGCCTTGCGGAAGTTGTGTCCATCAGCAGTGACGCTCATTCCATACGCATCAAGATCGCCGTGCCCTCCGACCTCGCGCGCTACATAGCCCGTAAAGGCTCCGTCGCCGTGGACGGTGTGAGCCTCACCATAAACGAAGTCGAATCTGCCACCTTTGGCGTCAACATCATTCCACACACGCAAACGGTGACGACGCTCGGGAAGCTCGTGGCTGGCTCTCGCGTGAACTTGGAAGTCGATCAGGTTGCGCGGTATGTGGAGCGGATTCTTGCGACGGGTGGAAGGTGACTAACCGCTGACGATGGTATCCTCCTTGGGACTCGATGCCCGCCAAGGGGGATGGTATGAAGCGCTCGTTGCTCAATCGGTTGCCGTTCTGTTGTCTCTCGTTGGTCGCGGTCGCGGCTAACTTCGGGGAGCCGGCGGCGTCCGCCGAGGAGTGGTCCACGGAGAATGCGGCTCGTGTCGCGACGATCTCCACCGAGTCGGGGCCGGCGTACGAGTCTGACGGGCGCTTGAAACTTCCCGCCAACTACCGGGAATGGATCTTTCTGAGCTCGGGTCTCGACATGAGTTATTCGGTCGCCAGCTCGGCGGACCACTCGATGTTCGATAATGTGTTTGCCGAGCCCACGGCGTATCGGGAATTCGTACGCACCGGGACCTGGCCTGACGGAACGTCGCTGGTGCTCGAGACGCGCGGCGCTACCGGCAAGGGCTCGATCAACCAACAGGGGAAATTCCAGAACGGCGATGTTATGGGCGTGGAAGTGCACGTGAAGGACACGAAGCGCTTCCAGGGTGGCTGGGCGTTCTTCTCGTTCGATAGTCCCGGGGCGGCGAAGCGGATTCCGGCAACGGCCGATTGCTACTCCTGTCACCAGCAGCACGCCGCGGTTGACACGACGTTCGTGCAGTTTTATCCAACACTGCTGAGTATCGCCACGCTGAAGGGGACGCTGAGTCCGGGGTATAAGCCGTAGAGGCGGGTGGCCTGAGCATTTTTTTTAAGTCGCCGCCGCAATAGCCACGGGGTAGTTAAGGGGGCGGCGCGCCGCGGAAACTGCAGGCGTCTGCGAAGGGTGCGGCGCAGTTCGGCAAAAGCGCGGGCAAGGTGAGTGGTATCCCCCGCGCCTCTTGGTTCATTCGTAGCATGCGCTTGCTCGCAGGTGCTCCAAATTAGCGACATAACGGCCTGGGAATAGCGCGTAGTGGCGTTGCGGCGTTATGGCGGTAAGGCCCGTCAGGTATACTTCGCGCACCTTTTCTGTGCCTCCGGCGGCCCGCCATGTCCAATGTTCTCCCACTCTCAGGTAAGTCCGTGCCCACCTCATCCGGTCTGAACTCCGTTGATGAAATCCTTGCCGATCTGCGCGCGGGGCGCATGGTCATCATCATGGATGACGAGGATCGCGAGAACGAAGGCGACCTCATCATGGCCGCGGATCGCGCGACACCCGAGGCCGTTGCATTCATGATCCGCTATACCAGCGGCATCATCTGCGTACCCATGGAGGAAGAGGGCCTCGTGCGCCTCGATCTTCCGCAGATGGTCATGGCCAACAGCGAGTCGCATCGGACCGCGTTCACCGTGTCGGTGGATCTGAAAGCCGGTACGACCACCGGCGTCTCGTCGGCGGACCGGGCCGCGACGATTCGAGCGCTCGCCGATTCCAACGCCGCCGCGGCCGACTTCGCGCGCCCTGGTCACATCTTCCCGCTCCGCTCGCGCAAGGGTGGCGTACTCGTGAGGGCCGGACACACGGAGGCTTCCGTGGACCTCTGCCGTCTCGCAGGACTGAAGCCCGCGGGCGTGTTGTGTGAAATCATGAACGACGACGGCACGATGGCGCGCCGGCCGGAGTTGGAAGCCTTCGCCAAGCGACACAACCTCAAGATCGGCACCATCGCTGATCTCATTCGCCACCGCCTGCGCAACGAGCGCTCGGTCGAGCGCATTTCCGAGCAGACGGTGCAAACGGATCTCGGTGAATTTCGGCTCTATGCCTACGAAGACCGCGTCAACCAGGACGTACACCTGGCGCTGGCGCGCGGACGTCTCGACGGGCAGGAAGCGCCGCTTGTGCGTGTGCATCTGCCCGACACACTTCGCGACCTCGTCGGAGTGCGGGCTCCGCAACGCGCGTGGACCTTACGCGCCGTCATGAAGCGCATTGCCGAGGCTGGCAATGGCGCGGTCGTCATACTCCGGCAGCAGGAGTCTCCTCGCGACCTCACTGACTCGGTGCGCTGGCTCGCGTCCACCGCACAGTCGGCAACGCAGTCTGAGCGTGCCGACAAGACCGAAGGCGAGGGAGCCGTGTTGCGAACCTTCGGCGTTGGTGCGCAGATTCTGAAAGACCTTGGAGTCCGGCGCATGCGGGTGTTGTCCGCTCCGAAACAGATGCATGGCATCTCCGCGTTCGATCTGGAAATCGAAGGCTACG
>DATMQL010000354.1:0-5447 GCA_035566815.1 Steroidobacteraceae bacterium
CGCCTGTCTGACGCTCGTCGCAGCGAGCGCACAGGCGCAGACCGTCGGCGAGACTCCGCTCGGCAGCGCGGTCGAGCGGCAATTGCCGATAGAGCAGCCGGCGGCGTTGGCGCGGGACCCCGAGCAGATCAAGACCGAGGCTGGCGACCGGCTCGAGCCGCGGCAGGTGCTCACCGAGAGCTTCGAGACCGTGAAGCTCAAGAACGTCATTCCGCCCATCCACTTCGAATCCGGAGTGGCGAAGATTCCCGACAATTACGTAGAGACGCTGCGCAAAGCTCTCGAGGGCTTGCGCGATCGCCGCAACGTGCGCCTGCATCTAATCGGCCATGCAGACAATCAGCGGCTGTCCCCGGTGCTGGTGAGAACTTTCGGGGACAACGCCGGACTGTCGCGCGAGCGCGCGGGCGAGGTAGCGGAATTCCTCAAGCGGGCACTGCAACTGAAGCCGGAGGCCATTGCGTACGAGTGGGCCGGCGATACGCACCCCATTGCATCGAACGACACCGCGGAGGGCCGGGCACTCAATCGCCGCGTGGAGGTGCAAGTCTGGTACGACCAGCCGAAAGCGCGCGAAGCGGACGAGGAAGTGCTCGTGCGACAAGAGATCAAGCAGGTCAAGGTCTGCCGGATGCAGACGCTCTGCAAACTGCGCTTTAAAGAAGGCGCGGCGCGGCGGTCGCGCTTGAGCAATGTCGTTCCGCCACTGCACTACGGTGAGGACAACGTGCAGGTCACAACGGAGTTCGTCGAGCAGATCAAGAAGGCACTGGACCTCCTGCAGGACAAGTCGAATGTGTTGGTCAAGTTCATCGGCTACACGGACCAGGTGGCGCTGTCGGAGCGCGATGAGCGCATTTACGGCGATCTCGTCGCGCTCTCGAAGGCGCGGGCACACCGCGTGGCGCTCGCCGTGCAGGAAGCGCTCAAGCTGCCCGGCACGCAGATCGCGAGCGATGGCCGGGGGGCGATCACGCCCATCGGTTCGAACGACACCGCTCAGGGCCGCGCCCTGAACCGCCGCATCGAGGTGCAGTTCTGGTACGACGACCCGCTGCGGGAGCTGCCCGACGAGCCCCAGGTGTGCCCGAATCCGGGCACGGAAGTGGTCACGAAGATTTATGACCCCTCGTGGGGCAGCTTTGCGCCTCTGCAGCTCACGAACGGGCGCGCCATCATTCCGCCCGGCTACACCGAGAGCCTGCAGCGCGCCATGGCGGATCTGCACGACAAGACCCACGTGCGGCTGCGCTTCGTGGGCTACACGGGTAACGAGCGGCTCGATCGCCGCACCGCCGCGGTGTACGGCGATGACGTTGGACTTTCCGCCGACCGGGCGCGTCGGGCGATGGAACTCGTCACGGACCAGATGCATCTGCTCGCCTCGCAGGCCGAGCACGAGGGCCGGGGCTTCGTGCAGTCGAGCGACGTGGTCAATGTAGGCTTCACCCAGGGAGAGACCTCATACGTCGTGGTCCAGGTCGTCTACGACGAGCCCGCCGTACTCGATGACTACGAGGGCGTGAACATCACGCGCCTGACGCACGAGCTCACGCCGCAGAGCCCCTTCGGCATCAACACGATGCACATCACCGTGGACGGTGTGCCCATCGACGACCCGGGCAGAAGCTCCGCAGACGTGCAGCGCTGCACGGACGTCGCCCTGGACAAGGCGGACATTAAGTTCCAGTTCGACGATCTCAAGGCGCGGCGCCGGCTGAGTGTGGCGGTCGCCCCGAGCGTCGCCGTGTTCCAGCAGACCCCGGACGAGGGTCTGATTGCGGCGCCCGTGCGCTTTCAGATGTACACCAACTACGCGGCCTTCATCGCGAGGGCGGAGGTGCGGATCTTCGAGGCCGGGCGTTCCCCGCAGAGCACGCCGCTTGCTGTCGTCGCGATCGATCCGAACGGCTCCGCCGAATGGCAGCCTCGCGCGCGGCAGCTCTTAGGCGCGGGCCAGGAGTTGCGGTACCTGGTCCGAGCCTTCGGCAAGGATGGCAAATTCGACGACACCAAGCCGCTATCCCTGTGGATGGTTCACGATGGATCCCGCCCAGCCAAGGATCCGGCGGCAGCCGCGCTGAGCGCGGGCGACCAGCAGGTCGTGACCGAACCCGGAGGCGCTACGACGCCATCAGGGAATACCGCCGAAGACGCGGCGGCGAAAGGCGGGAGCGATGTCGCAACACCGGCGCCGGGGACGACGGCTGCGGCAGCGTCCGCTGCTGACCCACCTGGCGGCACGTCCAGCCCCGAGCCGCACGAGGCTGCAGACCCGGGGCCGAAGTCCGCGGCTGTCCAGCACGCGGAGCCGGAGCTGCTCGCGGCCTACGGTGAAAGCACGCTCTCGGAACACAACATCCTGGTGAGCGGCGGCACGGTCACCGTGCGCGGTGGCGGCATTCCGCCCAGGCATACGGTATGGGTGGCGGGCCACCAGGTGCCGGTGGATGCGAAAGGCAACTTCATCGCCGAGGAGGTGCTGCCCACGGGCGCTCACACGGTTGAGGTGGCGGTGCTCGATGAGGACGGCAATGGCACGCTCTACCTGCGCGACCTGGAGTTCAAGCCGAACGATCGCTTCTACTTCGGCATGGCGGACCTCACCGTCTCGAAGAACCACACCAGCGCTGCCGAGCAACAGATGCTCGGTGCGAACGCACCGTACGACTACGATGCGTCAGTCGCGGGCAGCCTGTCGTTCTTTGCCACGCAGAAATTCGGCGACGATTGGCGGGTGACGGCGAGCGCGGATACCCGCGAGGAGCCGGTCAATCAGCTGTTCAGCAACTTCCTGAACAAGACGCCCGACTCGCTGTTCCGGCGCATCGATCCCGCTTACTACTACCCAACCTACGGCGATGACGGCGTCGTGAAGGAGCTTGCTCCGACGCTTGGCAAGTTCTACGTGAAGGTCGAGCACCACGACGACTATGGCCTGTGGGGCAATTTCAGAATCGACTACATCGACAACGAGCTCGCGCAGGTCGACCGCGGGCTCTACGGCGGAAATGTCCGCTGGCTGTCCGACACCACGACGAAGTTTGGTGAGAAGCGCTACTCCATCGACGGGTTTGCTGCCCAGCCGGGTACGATCCCAGGCCGCGACGAGTTCCAGGGAACGGGTGGGTCGCTGTACTTCCTGCACGAGCAGGACATCCTCAACGGCTCGGAGCGCGTCCGCATCGAGCTGCGCGACAAGGACTCCGGGCTCGTTACCGGAACCGTGAACCTGCAGCCATCGATTGACTACGAGATTGATTATCTGCAGGGCCGGATCGTCCTCGCCGCGCCGCTGTCCTCGACCGCTGCCGATAACCTGCTGGTTCGCACCAGCGGGCTCAGCGGGCAGCTGGCGTACCTGGTGGTTCGCTACGAGTTCACGCCAGGCTTTCAGAACATCCACACCTGGACGACGGGCGGGCAGGGGGATGTGTGGCTCAACGACTACATCCGGCTCGGCGTCACTGCCAGCTCCAACGACGCGGGCGTCGGCGGCAGCAGCTTGCGCGGTGCGGATGTGACGCTGCGGAAGAGTACGGACTCCTGGGTGAAGCTGCAGACTGGGAAGAGCGATGGGCTCCTGTCCCAGTCGTTCTCTTCGAACGACGGTGGCTACGGCTTCACGAGCTACAACCCGAACGCGTTCGCAAACGCGAGCGCCAACGCTTATCGTGCCGATGTCAGCCTCGGGCTCGGTGATTTTCTGTCGGGGAACAAGGGTCGCCTGACGTACTACACCCAACACCTCGACGCCGGCTATTCCGCGCCCGGGTTCGACGCGCTGACCGCCACCGACTACTACGGCGGCACTTTCAAGCTACCGATCGGCGAGAGCTGGAGCGTGAACGCCAAGGCGGACAAGAAGGCGCAGGAGCAAGCGCTCGAGACCACCTCCGAGGAGGTCGACGTCGCCTACAAGCTGAGCAAGCACTGGAGCGTGAGCACCGGTGTCCGGCGGGACGATCGCGAGGACAGCTCTCCGGTCGTTCCGGCGACACAGCAGCAAGGCGAGCGAACCGATGTGGTGGCGCAGCTGGGGTATGACTCCCTGGCTACATGGCGCGCCTACACCTTCGTTCAGGACACCGTCTCGAAGAGCGGTGACCGGGACGACAACGAACGTGCTGGTGTCGGCGGCTCGTATCGCGTCACGAACGCGTTCCGAATCGAGGCGGAAGCGTCCGAGGGCAATCTCGGGCCGGGCGGCAAGCTCGGCACCAACTATCTGGTCTCGGATCACACCACTCTTTACCTCAATTACTCGCTGGAGAACGAGCGCGGGGACAGCGGCGTGTTCCAGCGCCAGGGAACGCTGGTCTCGGGGATGAAGGAGCGCCTGACGGACAGCAGCTCTGTCTATGCCGAGGAGCGCTATCAGGACATCGACTCGTCGTCGGGCCTCACACATGCGACGGGCGTGACGCTCACGCCCGATGATCGCTGGAACATCGGTGCCAGCGCGGAGGTTGGCACGCTCGTCAACAGTCAAACCGACGCCCAGACGAAGCGGAAGGCGGGCGGCATCCGCGTTGGCTACGGCCACGACAAGATCCAGGTCTCGAGCGCAGTCGAGTATCGGAACGATGAGATGCAGCAACTCGATGCAACGTACTCGAACCTGAAGACCTGGCTGTTCAGGAACAATCTCAAGTTTCAGATCACTCCGGACTGGAGGCTGGTCGGCAAGCTCGACCATTCGACGAGCAATAACTCGCTTGGACAGTTCTACGACGGCGGCTACACCGAGGCGGTGCTCGGCTACGGATATCGCCCGGTTCAGAGCGATCGGCTCGACGTGCTGGCGAAGTACACCTACTTCTACAACCTTCCCACGGCCGGGCAAGTGACCCCGCAGGGCACGGCGGCGCAGTTCATCCAAAAAAGTCATATCGCGTCCGTCGACGTGAGCTATGACTTGACCCAGCAGTGGTCGGTCGGAGGAAAATACGCCTACCGCCTCGGCCAGGCGAGCCTCGAGCGGGTGAACCCCCAGTTCTTCGACAACACGGCAGAGCTCTACATCGTCCGCATCGACTGGCACTTCCACCTGGAATGGGAGGCAGTGGTCGAGGGCCGTGCGCTCGAGATGCCTGACCTCAACCAAACGCGTTCCGGGGCGCTCGTCGCTGTCTACCGCCATCTCGGCAAGCATGTGAAAGCCGGGCTGGGGTACAACTTCACCAATTTCTCGGAAGATCTGACCGATATGAGCTTCAAGAGCCACGGCATCTTTATGAACGTGGTCGCAGCGATGTGATCTGCGCGGCGCCCGATCGTGATGACCTCCGTTGCGTTCATCGCCGGCACGGTGCCATTGGTGCTCGCGCACGGTGCCGGCGCCGAGGTGCGCTCGGCGACCGGCATCACCGTGTTCGCCGGCATGATCGGAGTGACGTTGTTCGGTCTGTTTCTGACCCCTGTGTTCTATGTCGGCCTGCGCAAGC
>DATMQL010000355.1:0-7696 GCA_035566815.1 Steroidobacteraceae bacterium
TGTCCTCCAGGTCGAACATCGTGTCCATCGACACGAGCAGCGGCTCCACCGTGACGCGGTCATCCTTGTGGAAGGTGAAGCAGGTCAGGCCGCCATAGGCCGCGATATATTGGTCCTGCTTGCCAATGGGCTCGTGCAGACGCTCGATCTCCAGATGGCAGGCGAGCTCCGCCAGCTCCTGCGGATGAATCAACTTTCGCCGGTGGGCAGCCAGCGCTTTCAACAGTGCGGTGGTGAAGCTTCCGGAGGATCCGAGGCCCGTGCCAGCCGGAATGTCGGCCAGTGTCGTGATCTCGATCTGGGGCGTCCTGAGCTCCTGCAGGGCGAGCGCCTCACGCAGTATCGGATGCCGTACGTGATCCACACTCGCAACGCGCTCGAGCGCGGAATACTTGAGGTAAATGCCCGGTGTGAACGGACGCGTTACCGTGACGTAGACGTATTTGTCGATCGCGGCAGCGACCAGAAAACCTTCGTGGCCACGGTAGTAAGAGGGCAGATCGGTGCCGCCGCCTCCAAGGGTGATCCGTAGCGGGCTGCGTGCGATGATCATGATCTCGAGTCCAGTACCCAGGCGTTGTCGCGCAGGAAAGCGACGGTCCTGCGTATACCCGCGTCGATGCCGAGCGTGGGCTGCCAGCCCAGGGCGCGTATCCGCGTTGTGTCCAGAAAAATGAAGGGGTTGTCGCCCACCCAGCCGCGCTCGCCACCGCTGTAAATGACTCGCGGCTCCAGGCCCAGCTCGGCGCCGATCCAGGCTATCGAGTCATTCACCTCGCAGTAGGAGTCGACGCCCAGGTTGAACAGGTTCACGCGCGCGGTGGCGCGGGACAATGCCAATAGCATGGCATCGAGGCAATCCTGCACGTAGAGGTAAGACTTGCGCTGCCTGCCGTTCCCGAGGACCTCCAGGTAGGTCGGATGACTGCGCAGCTGCCTGTAGAAATCAAACACGTGGCCGTGGGAATAGCGCTCGCCCAGGATCGAGACAAAGCGGAATATCCAGGACTGAAAGCCGAAGCCTTCGCAATAGGCGCCGATCAACCCTTCACAGGCGAGCTTGGATGCGGCGTAGAGCGAAGTCTGCACGGGAAATGGTGCGTCTTCCGGAGTGGGAAATACCGCGGCCTCGCCGTATACGGAACCTGTCGAGGCGAATACGATCTTGCCGATGCCGTTGGCGCGCATGGACTCCAGTACGTTGTGGGTGGCGACGGTGTTTTGTTCGAGGTCCTTGCGCGGTTGCTCGGTGCCCAGGCGCACGTCAGCGTTCGCGGCGAGATGGAACACGCAGTCCGCGCCCCTCATGGCGGCTGTCAGGGCACCGGTGTCGAGCAGGTCCGCTTCGACCAGGCGGAAGTTGGGATGCTCCGCGGCGCTCCTGAGGTAGCGCCGCTGTCCGGTCGAGAAGTTGTCGATCCCGACAACCGTGCACCCGCTCGATAGCAGGCGGTCGGTCAGGCTGCTGCCGATGAATCCCGCGCAGCCCGTGACGAAGGCTCGCATTTCGGTGAGCTCGTTGGGCCGTTCATGGGTTGAGGCATCAGTCATCGCTTCGTCATCACAATTACAAAATGGTCGCCCAGGTTCCGCAGCAATGGCCATCCGGCCACGCGGCGATCCAGCTGCCACAATCGCTCGTACAAGCGCGAGTGCTTCTCTTTCATCCCCGTGAGGTACGGCGGCGGCGCGAGCACACACAGACCCCGGAAATGCTCCAGGGAAAACTGACGTTCGAAGGCACGGTAGAACTCACGCGGTGTGTAGTAACGCGTCCACACGACCCGTTTGTTCATTCCTACCGGCACCATTGCGGGTGCAAAGCGCACCTTGAGGCGTCCCCAGTTCCGCTTCAGTGCGTAGTGCCCGATCTCCCAGGGACAGATGCGGCCGATGACTGAAAACACCAGTGATGCGCGCGGCTTGAGAAGACGCGCGCACTGCGCTGCCATTTCCTCGAGGTCGGGCACACAGTTGAGCGGACCCAGGTTGGAATAGGCGCCATCGAATTTACCCTGGCCGTGGATGCGGGAAAGTTCGTGAGCACCGACAGCGATGGCCTCGACACGGTCGGTTACTTGCTCGCGCTCGGCGCGGTCGCGTGTGCGCTCCACCATCCCTCGCGACCAGTCCGTGGCGGTGACGAAATGTCCGCTTCGGGCCATGCGTATCGCGTCCAACCCGGTGCCGCAGCCTAGATCCATCAGCCGGCTTCCCTGCGGGAATGTTGCGTCCAGAGTGCGCCACATCTCGTTGCGCATGTCCTGGATGAGCGCGTTGTTGCCTCGCGGGCCGTCGTAGTCGGCGGCGACACTGTCGAACGCGTCTCGTGTTTCTTCAAGTTGCGTCAGCATGGTGTTGGCCGATTCGGGTTCCGCGTGAAGTGATATATTGTTTGCGACATTACGCAGGGCTTCTCATGCGCTCCAAGAAAGCTGCTCCGATCGAAATTCCGGCCGACCCGTTTCATGAACGGGTGCCGCCCGCGTCTCGCACGCGGATGCATTTGCTCGGTGGCCAGTTCGAGTTTGAATGTGACAGCCCCGAGCTGCGTCGCCTGGTGGATTGGGCCTATGCCGGCTTGCCGCGGCACAAGCTCTCGGCGGCCGCACCACGGATTCGCGTAAGACTCGCGCTCGCGCCGCGCGCTCGTCCCCGGACGCCGGTCGCTCCGCCGCGAATCGAGACGCTCGGGGGAGCCGGGATGCTGTGCGGAACGACGAGCTCCTCGGACTTTGCGGTCGTGTCCTCCGACCACCGATCGGCCCTCGTCGTCGTTTCGCGAGAGATGCTCCGTTTCGAGTACCACACCCGCTATGAGCTCATCGAATTCGCGGTATTCACGCTTGCCGCGCGCTCGCAGAGTCTCATGCCGTTGCACGGGGCATGCGTTGGAGTCGGCGGTCGCGGGCTGCTTCTGATCGGCGACAGCGGCGCTGGAAAGTCGACCGCTTCCTTGCACTGCCTGTTGCGCGGCATGGACTTCCTCACGGAGGACAGTGTGTTTGTTGCACCGGACCGGATGCTCGCTACCGGCATCGCGAACTTCTTGCACATTCGCTGCGATTCGCTGCACTCGCTGCCGGCTGCCAGTGCCGCTTTGATCCGGCGGTCGCCGGTCATCCGCCGCCGCAGCGGCGTTGAAAAATTTGAAGTCGATTTGCGACGCCCCGAGTTTCGCCTCGCGGCTCGTCCGTTGAAAGTTGCGGGTGTCGTATTCCTGTCCCCGCAACCGGCGCGCGACGGTGCGTTGCTGACACGACTGCGCGGTCGCGAAGCGGTCGCGCGCTTGCAAAAAACGCAACCCTACTCGGCCAGCCAGCCGGGGTGGCCGACTTTCAGGAAACAGATTGCTGCCGCTCCCGCGTTCGAATTGCGCAGAGGCAGCCATCCGGCGCAGGCCGCGGACGCATTGCAGGGGCTGCTGGCGGACGACCTGCTTCCCGAGCGCTGAAGGTGGCTGGACGCGACACATCATTGTTGTGCCTGGCTGAGCGCCATGCGAACGGCGAGCATGGTGTAAGCCCGGGGCGGGCGGGATATCACCCATCGCAGTACACGCTGGCTCTGCGACAGGCGATGCCATGGGCTCCCGGATGTGGCGACTTGAGTTCGCGCTGTATGTTCGCGTAACGCGAGCATTTCGCCGCTCGGGCGTACGCGGCTCACGATATAGCGCGCCATCTCGGAGGCCGACCGTGACCACTCGATTCCCGGAAACGCCTCGATCCGCAGGCGCGAAAGAGACACGTCCGATAGGGTTCGGTGCGGCGCAATTGCCCTGAGAAGTCGCGGGCACCCGGTTGCCAGGGCGGTGAGGACGCGAGTTGGAATGGCGCGAATGTAATAGCGCGCCATCAAATGAAGCGGGGGTAATACCCACCGGTGCGCCTGGTCGGTAGCGCTCAGCCGCAGAAGTTCTTCCCAATCCCGATCCGTCATCTGCGAGGACAGCAGCGCCAGATCGTGAAGATGCAGCAGGCGCAATGATCGATCCGCCATGGCACCCGCCGCGTGCAACAGCAGATGGCCCATGAGCGCGGCCCGGGATGGGTAGGGGTTCAGGCCGGGGCGCGGTTGCCTTGGTAATACCCAGTCGGTGACGTCCGCGATGTCAAGCGGCAACGCCTCCCGGATGCGCTCGTGCAATTCAATCTTCAGGTAGTTATCGGCGTGCTCGCCCAGGCTGCAGGGCACCGCGTTGTCACCCTGCGTGAAGACGCTGTGTCTCGAAATCGAAAAAGCCTCGTGGAAGCCCAGCGACTCCAGCATCCGCGCCGTGCGCTCCTTATCTGCAGTCCTCACGAGCAGATCCACGTCCGCCATTGGACGCTCACCCGGCGCATACAGGCCCATCGCATGCAGTTCCGCGCCTTTCAACGCGACGACGCAGATGCCTTCAGCGCCTGCAGTCGTATGGACGAGCCGCAGGAGCTCCGCAATACGTGCATGGCGGGCCGTCGTTTGTGCTTTCTGCTGTGCCAGGAATTCGTTCCACTCGGCAGGCCCTTTCCAACGCAACGCCCCTGATAGCAGGGCTGAGACGCCGTGTATGGCGGCGACGGCGCGTGCAATTCGCCACTCGAAGTCGGACCATTCCGGCGCGGATTCCGATGGTTGAGCGAGTTCGTGTGCGAGCGTTTCCGTCGTTTTGCGCAGAGCAGCCTGCAGGGTCTTCGGCGGCGGTAAGACAGCCGCGGGTGTCATCTGAGCAATCCCGTGTGTAGCGGGCTCGCGGCGACACTCGAGGCCGCGGATCCAGACTGGTCTTCCTCAGAGCGGTAGTGGTGCTCGCGCGCGATGAGCAACTGCCAGCGATGTTTTAGAGTGCGCTTGGCGTGATGGTGCTCGGTGCTGTTCGCAGAAGCGTCCTCACGGTTATGCAGGGACACCTGTTCGTGCAGCAGGTCTCTGATGGCGCGGTAGAAGTCCGACGTGTAGGTGCCCTGAAACATCATCTCCAGGTCGTTGCTGTCCTGCCAATGAGTCTTCCCGCGGAGTTGCTCCTTCACCAACTCGTAGAACTTCGTACCCGGCAGCGGGTACGACACACTGACTCCCACATCATCAGGGCGGGCATCGTCGAGTAGTGCGCGGGTGGCCAGCAGGTCGGCGAGATCTTCGCCCAGATAGCCGAGCTGTATGAAGAATCCAACGCGGATGCCGACGTCTCTGAGCCGTGCGCGCGCTGTCAGAATCTCGGCGACCTTCGTCCCTTTGTTCATGGCGTCCAGGATGCGTTGGCTGCCGCTCTCGGCACCGATCCAGGCCTCTTTGCAACCCGCGTCCTTGAGTGCGCTCGCCATGCGCTCGGTAATGAGATCGGCGCGAGTCTGGATGGTGAACGGGATCGAGCCGCCTGAGTCGCGGATCGCGCTGGCGAACTCCGTGACCCAATCGACGCGGAACCCGAAAATATCGTCGGCGAACCACACGTGGTCGGGCGCATGCATCCGCTTCAGGTGGGTCATTTCCGCAGCGACTTCCTTGGGGCTGCGCTGCAGGTACTGGTTTCCCCAGATGGGTTTGGCGCACCAGGCGCAACGGAATGAGCAGCCCTTCGAGGAGGCCATGTTGAGACTGAAGAAGCCGTGCGCCCGGCGCCACACCGCGCGGTAGCGCTCGATGTCCACCAGGTCCCAGGCAGGCGGCACGGCTTGCTGAAACGAGCGAGGCGAGTCTCCACGGGCCGCGGTGACGCTTCCGCCTGCAAGGGTGACGAGTCCGGCGAGGCCCGCCACCAGTCGACCCGTCTCTTGTGCGAGATCCGTGTCGAAGCGCGGCAGCAAAGACATCAATGTGTCCAGACCTTCGCCCAGGAGGACCACGTCGGCTCCGGCGCGCAGGTAAGGCTCCGGAGCGTCTGTCGCGTCGGAGCCCGCCGCGATGACGCGCGCTCCCTGCGTCTGCGCGTGGGCAACCATCTCGCAACATGCGTCGCGCATCTTGCCCAGACACATCTTGCTGAGAAAGTTGAAATTATCCTCGTAGAACAGGACCAGCTGCGGATTGACGGTCCGCAGGAGACGATCGTAATCCCCGGTTCCTTCCGCCAGCATGGCGTCAAAAAACGACACCTCGTGGCCGGCCTGGCGCAACTGCGCGGCGACCTGCAGGGTCGCTAACGGCGGATACGGCTTGGCGCGTTCCAACTGCTTCTGGTCGAAGCGCAGGAAATAGGAATGGCAAACCAGAATGGAAAGCATTGTGCGCAAGCCCTCATCGACACACTCGTTCTTGAGGTGAGTTCGCGCGTTGCCCCTTCGGGTTCAAAGACACCGGTACGCGGGAACGCCCGGGAACATTGCATCGGCGTCCGGGAACGGTCGGGAACGGCCAGGGAGCCACGGATCGGGGCGCCTGAATTCACCGGGAACTGAACCTTCGGTGCGGACTGCCCTACTTACGGCAGGTCCTACCGCACCTGAGTGAGCGCAATGTCGTCTTTTCAACACAAGCGTTTGGTCCCATTAGTGGCGGGCGCGCTAGCTGTCATCACGAGTCTCGCGGGCTGCGCCGGCAATGGCGACGGCCTGAATTCCAAAGGTTTGCCCATAGGGTCATCGGGGGCCGGCAGTACCGGTGGGGCCGGGGGCACCGGCAGCACCGGGCCGTTCACCGCGGACTTTCAGTCGATCCAGGACAACGTCTTCACCCCGATCTGCTCGCCGTGTCACAGCGGCGCGAGCGCCCCCGAGGGGCTGATGCTCGATGCGGCTCACAGTTACAACCTGCTGGTCGGCGTTCCGAGCACCGAAGTCCCCACTCTGAACCGTGTCAAGCCCGGAGACCCCGTCAACAGCTACATCATCATCAAGCTGACGAACGGCGCCGGCATCGTAGGCCGACAGATGCCGTTGGGTGAGAACCCGCTTCCGCAGGCCACCATCGACGTCATTCGCCAATGGATTACCAACGGCGCGCCGCCTGCCACGGCCGCGGCACCGTCTTCCGTTAACGCCATGGCGAAGATCCAGGCGCTCGCCCAGAGCACGCCGTCCGCTCCATTCAGCGTGACCCAGACTTCTCCGCTCGACGCAGCGCACATGGAAACGCCTGTCAATCACATTGTGGTCGCTTTCAACCACGAGGTCGACGCGTCGCTGGTGAACTACACGACCCTGACCGTCGAGCGGGTTGACATAGGAAGCGCGGTTGAATCAGCGATCGGCGCGACACAAGCGACTCCTCTCCCGGCCTATGCGGCTCTCGCCGAAGGTAATCCCAACGCAATCGTCATCACGCCCGTGGCGCCTCTTCTGCCCGGCACTTATCGAGTGACCGTGCGAGGTAGCGGCGGCGGTGCACTGGCCGACCTCAACGCGCAGGTCCTCGGCAGCGACTACTCCTTCACGTTCACTGTGGATGCTTCTCCATGATCAAGCGGATTTCGCGGCTCTTTCTGCCGTGCCTGGCCCTGGCCCTGTGCTTCGTGGCGCTACGCGCCGAGGCCGAGCCCTACCTGGCGGTACAAACCGGCCTGAAATGCGGCCAATGTCACGTCAATCCAACCGGGGGCGGCTTGCGCACCACCTTCGGCGATATCTTCGCGCAGACCCTGCTGCCGCAGCAGCACATCGACACGGGTACGGGTGCGGATACCTGGACCGGCGATGTCACCCGGTTCCTGCGCATCGGCGGTGATCTGCGCTACGACGCCACCGCCACGGAAGAGCCGCATACCAAGACGGTCAGC
>DATMQL010000356.1:0-10632 GCA_035566815.1 Steroidobacteraceae bacterium
AGCCGCTCTCGGTCCCCGCCTGCTGCAAGGTCGGCCGCGGTTGCCGCATGTAGGGCCTGCCGCCGCCGTCCGTCGCACCACCGCTCACGTTGGGGGAGCCAGCGACCAACAGTGTCTTGGCGTTGTCGTAGGTTGTGCCACTCGAGTTGGTGAGCGTGATCCAACCTTGTACGTCGATCTTCGAGGTGGCCTCGTCGAAGAGCGCGACATAGTCCGCCCGCCAGCCGAGCCCCGGGGTGAGATAGCTCAAGGTGGCCGGCACCGGACCGCTGTGGGCACCATTGACGGTGACGGACAAGGTGGGATGGGCGCGCAGGTTGTCGGGCACTTTGTCGAAAATGACGCGCGCCGGCATGCCGTCATCGCGCAGCACCTCGATGTGATCGCCGATTTTGAGGACCACGCCGCCGTTGGTCGCGAGGACGAGTGCCTTCTCGCGGGTCTCCGCGCCAGTGCCGGGACTCGTGCGCACGATCGTGACTTCGTGGCCGACGGCTTTCTCCATCAGCTTCGCGGGGGTCAGCAAGTCGAAGTCGAAGTTCTGCTCGACGATCGTCAGCGCGTCTTTGGCCGCGAGCGAGACGGTCTCGGCGCGGATTTGCGCCGAAACGTTCTGGAATTCCACTCGCTGTTTGCCGCCCGTGAGATCGATGGTGCGGTGGTCCTGCACCAGGGCGAGATCGTCGGCATAGATGGTGACGGAGAGGTCCTGATCGGCGGCGCTGGAGGCAGTAGGCACTGCCCAGAGGGCACCGATCGCGAACGTCAGGATCGTCAGTGCCTGCACAGGCTTGTCAATATGTAACATCTTGCTCAGGTCCGTTGGCGAGGACGTGAGTATGAACGCAAATCGACAGGTGGAGGGGTTACCTGAGCAGGCGTTTCAACTCATCGGTGTCCAGGCGGTGCCGGCAGACAACGCTTCCATCGAGCAGGAGAACGGGGACATCGAGTCCGTGGCGGCGCTGCAGGACCGGATCGCTATCGACATCGACGACGTCTATGGGAGGGAGTGGGGTCGTAGTGGCCAGGGCGCGCAGCTCGGTCAGCATCTCGTCGCACAACTCACAGTCGTGACGATGGACGACTGTCAGACGCGGTGTATCGGAGGCCACGTGAAGGCCGGGCTCCTAATGATGCGGGCCGGCTTGCACGGAGTTGGCTATGAAGCGCACCGTCGCGGGAGGCACCTCGCCTACTGCCGTGACCTTGTGACCGTCGATGAATGTCGAGAAGGCTGATGAGGAGCCGACACGCGCGGATTCGTCCACGGGGGGCTCATCGGGAGAGGAGTTGAGATGAGACTTTTCCTCCACGAACACTGACACGGAGGCGAGCCCGTCAGTGAATACCAGGTGGTCCACAGGATCGGTCGATCCCGGCAGGGTTTGCGCCTTGCGGACGGTCATCTTGAATCCGGGCGGCAACTTCAGCGCGTCCCACACCACAGGGTCTACGGCTCCCGAATCCTTCTGCGGTATGGCATCGTCACCACTGCGCAGCCACTGGAACCCCTCGGTGGAGATTTCAGGCTTGAAGGCCGCGTCGGGAATACGGGAAGACAGCGTGAGACTCGCGAACACGACCTGCTCTATAACGCGACCGTGCATGTCACAGAGTTGCGTCTTCAGAGGCATCGCGGTGCTCTCGTCGATCCACAGGCGATAGCCGTAACGGTACTCATCCTTGGGTGTGACAGTGATGAGGTGCGTGTCGCGTCCTACGAGCCGGGTCTTCGTGACTTCCTTCAGGTCGTAGAAGCTCGCGGTCTGGTCGTTGATGGTAGGGAAACCACTCAGCAGCGATTCTTTCGCGGGACGGCTCTCGACCAGGACCGTACGTTTGTCCGGGAGATAGCAGGCGAGGTTCGAGCCGGTTCGGATGAATTCGCGCCCGGAGCCGTCGAGAGAGACCAGGCGCTCGGAGACGGCGCCGTTCTGCACACGGTGGATGATGCGCAGCATCTCCACCCTGCCCCCCTGCCAATGGGAGAAGGTCCCGTCGTAGTTCCGGCTGGTCAGTGCCTCGTTCATCCGCTCGAGCCACTTGCCAGGCTCATCAGCCAACGCCGCCCCAGCCATCGCCAGGGCCAGCGTAAACCAGCTGCTCAGCGCAAACGTAGTGCCACGCTCGCTACTGCGGATTCTTCGCATCGTCTTGCACGTCCTCGGTTGGTTCCTCCGACCCGGCGGACGTGCCTGCGGTTCCCGACTCACTCGCCATAAAAGCCGAGAGCAGATTGCGTCGCGTGACCGGCGAGGAGAACTCGCTGTGGGCGACGACGTAATTCGCGAGCTCGGTGCTCGGGACTACCAGCCGGCGGGGGGAATTCTTCGGGACCACGTAACTATCAGGCTCGCTCGTGTTGCCCCGGGCGGTCGCGGAAGCGACGGTCGTGGCAACCGGAGTGTTGGCTGTGGAGATAGCCGGCATAACCGTCTGCGCCACCGCAGGCAGGGTGTCCGGCAATACCTGTGACCGCATCCAGATGATCGACACGGCGGCTACGCCAGCGGCGGCAGCGACGCCTGCCAGCGGCTGCCACCAACCTCTGTCCCAGCGCTTCTTAGGCTGGGGCGCAGGCTCGGCGGTAAGAGGCGCCTCGGAAGAGATCGCGGCGCTGACGCGGCCGGCCAGACCGGCATTCAGACGCACACCCCCCTCGGCCCGGATGGTGGCTCCGATCACCGCGTAGCGGCCCCAACGCGCCTTGAGTTGCTCATCGCGCGATAGGCGACGCGCCAGCAGCTCGCACTCGGCCGCGGGCAGCTCGTCGTCGAACATGGCGGACAGCTGACTATCCAGTTCCTCGTTCATCCCAGCTCCTCCACTCGACCCAGACCCCCTTCGAAAACCTCACGCAGGCGGCGATCGATGGCTTCGCGCGCCCGGAAGATGCGTGACCGGACAGTGCCCACGGGGCAATCCATGGTCGCGGCGATCTCTTCGTAGGACAGGCCCTCGAGCTCGCGTAGAACAATGGCGGTGCGTAGATCCTCAGGCAGGGCTTCTATCGCGGAGTTCACCGTCGAGCGAATCTCATCCGTCAGCACGAGCCCTTCGGGTGTGTCAGGGTCTTTCATCCGGCCTTGCATGTCGTAAGACTCATCGGTGTTGTTACGGTCGAGGTCATATTCGATGGGGCTGCGGTCGCGCGAGACGACTGCATTTTTCGCGGTGTTGATGGCTATGCGGTAGAGCCAGGTGTAGAAGGCACTGTCGCCGCGGAACTGAGGCAACGCGCGGTAGGCCTTGATGAAGGCTTCCTGGGCAATGTCCTCGGCTTCCGCCGGATTGCGCACGTAACGCATGACCAGCTTGACCAGTTTGTGCTGGTACTTGAGAACCAGCGCATCAAATGCTCCCTTGTCGCCACGCTGTACGCGGCGGACGAGGCTGAGATCGCTTACATCGGCGCTCATGGGCGCCCCTGCTCCTGGACAGAAGGTCGCTCCACGGCGACCTGAATAGACCCTGAACTCGTTTGAAAGTTCAGGCACCGTGCCGCTAAAAAGGAGGTGCGGCGGTAATGTGGTTCCGGACTGTGCGCCCATTGCAAAGATGTGACGGATCTAACAGTCGACGCCGTGGGTATGGCTCTCAAAGGCGCCTCTTTGGCGCAGGATCATGCCTGACGGGGGACACGACTGCCATAGGGTCAGGCGGCCGGGCGGGCCGCAGCGGCCACAGGGTTGGCGGACGCAAAGCCGGCAATTTGCGCGACCAGATCGGCAAGCTCGCGGTCCGGGGGAATTGCCTGCCCGAGCAGGTAATCGACCAACACGGGGTCGGGGAGCTCCAGGAAGCGGGCCAGCGTGTGCCGTTGCCCGGCGGAGGCCCGGGGTAACTCGCGGCGGGCGAACCGCTCGAGAAGCACATCCAGCTCTTTCATCCCACGGCGGCAGCGCCACAGGAGGCGGCGAGCCTCCGGGTCCAGGGTCGGTATGACGTTTGTCTGCGGGTCGGTGGGCACTGTATGTATGGGTTAGGGTAACGCAGGGCGGGTCGCGGCTGGGGTGAAATCTCAGCTCTGGCGCTCGACGAGCATCTTCTTGATCTCGGCGATGGCCTTGGCGGGGTTGAGATCCTTGGGACACACGTCGGTGCAGTTCATGATCGTATGGCAACGGTAAAGGCGGAAGGGATCCTCGAGCTCATCGAGACGCTCGCCGGTGGCCTCGTCGCGGCTGTCGATAATCCAACGATAGGCCGCCAGCAGGGCGGCGGGGCCGAGGAAGCGATCGCTGTTCCACCAATAGCTCGGGCAGGCGGTGGAGCAGCAGGCACACAGAATACACGCCGCGGGGCGGTCGATCCTCTCTTGTTCTTCCTTAGACTGCAGGCGCTCGCTATCGGGCGGCGCGGGGGTCCGTGACTGCAGCCACGGCTTCACCGACGCGTACTGCGCATAGAAATTCGTGAGATCGGGTACGAGATCTTTCACGACCGGCATGTGCGGCAGCGGATAGATCTTGATGTCGCCCTTGAGGTCATCCTGCATGGACGTGGTACAGGCGAGTCGGTTGACGCCATCGATGTTCATGGCGCACGAGCCACAGATACCCTCACGGCAGGAGCGCCGGAAGGTCAGCGTCGAATCGATGGTGCCTTTAATCAGGATCAGGGCATCGAGAACCATCGGACCGCAGCCCTTCATATCGAGCTCATACGTGTCGACGCGCGGGTTTTCGCCCGAGCTCGGGTCGAAGCGGTAGATCTTGAAGGTGCGCACCTCGGCCGCACCCGCGGGGGCCTTGTGGGTAACGCCCTTGCGGATTCGGGAGTTGGGAGGCAGTCGGAATTCGGTCATCTGGAGTTCACCGCGTCAGTAGGTACGCGCTTTTGGCGGAATTGTTTCGACGTCGCCCGTCATGGTGTTGAGGTGCACGGGCCGGTAGTCGAACCTCACCTTTCCGGGACCCTCTACCCACACTAATGTGTGCTTCATCCAATTCACGTCATCGCGATTGGGGAAGTCTTCGCGTGCCTGGGCGCCACGGCTCTCCGTACGGTTTTCCGCGGAGTGAATCGTGGCCGTCGCCTGGAGGAGCAGGTTCTCCAGCTCGAGCGTCTCGATGAGATCGCTGTTCCAGATGAGAGAGCGGTCGGTGACGTGAACTTGCGCGAAGGACTCGAACGTCTTAGCGAGCTTCACCGTACCTTCGTGCAGGGTCGGACCAGTACGGAAGACGGCGGCATCGAGTTGCATCGTCTTTTGCATCTCGAGGCGGATTTCAGCGGTAGGTCGTGAGCCTTGCGCATTGCGGAGCTTGTCGAGCCGCGCGACGGCGAACTCGCCGGCGTCTTTCGCGAGCGGCTTGTGGCGGGTGTCCGGCTTCACGATCTCGGCGCAGCGGCGCGCGGCTTCGCGGCCGAAGACAACGAGGTCGAGCAGTGAGTTCGAGCCGAGACGGTTCGCGCCGTGAACGGAGACGCACGCGGCTTCGCCGACCGCCATCAGACCCGGCACCACTGTGTCGGGATCTTTGTTCTTCGGCTGCACGACTTCGCCGTGGTAGTTACACGGAATGCCGCCCATGTTGTAGTGAACGGTGGGCAGTACAGGGATAGGTTGTTTCGTTACATCGACGCCGGCGAATATGCGGGCCGTCTCTGCGATACCGGGAAGCCGCTCGTGGATCACGCCGGGCCCGAGATGCTCGAGATGCAGATCGATGTGATCGTGCTCGGCACCTACACCGCGACCCTCGCGGATCTCCATGGTCATCGCGCGGCTCACGACGTCGCGCGAGGCGAGATCCTTCGCGTTAGGGGCATAACGCTCCATGAAGCGCTCACCCTTCGCGTTAGTCAGATAGCCACCCTCGCCGCGCGAGCCTTCGGTAATCAAACAGCCGGAGCCGTAGATACCCGTCGGGTGGAACTGCACGAACTCCATGTCCTGCAACGCGAGCCCGGCGCGCAACGCCATGGCGTTACCGTCTCCGGTGCATGAGTGCGCGGAAGTGCAGGAGAAGTAAGCGCGTCCATAGCCGCCGGTGGCCAGGATCGTGGAGTGCGCGCGGAAGCGATGGAGCTTGCCTTCGGTCATGTCGAGGGCCACGACACCGCGGCAAACGCCCTCTTCCATGATGAGATCGATCGCGAAGTACTCCACGAAGAAGGTCGCAGAGTGGCGTATGGATTGCTGATACAGCGTGTGGAGCATCGCGTGACCGGTGCGGTCGGCGGCGGCGCAGGTGCGTTGGGCGATGCCCTTGCCGTAGTGCGTCGTCATACCGCCGAAGGGGCGCTGATAGATCCGCCCGGCTTCGGTACGGGAGAACGGCACGCCGTAGTGCTCTAACTCAATGACGGCGGCCGGCGCCTCCTTACACATCAACTCGATGGCGTCCTGGTCGCCGAGCCAGTCCGAACCCTTGACGGTGTCGTACATGTGCCAGCGCCAGTCGTCTTCGCCCATGTTGCCAAGGGCGGCGCTGATGCCGCCCTGCGCGGCGACCGTATGGCTGCGCGTGGGAAATAACTTCGTCACGCACGCCGTGGACAAACCGGCTTCGGCGAGCCCGAGCGTCGCGCGTAATCCGGCGCCGCCGGCTCCGACGACAACGACATCGTAAGTGTGGTCGATGAATTCGTATGCGCTCATGCAGCGCCTCCGAACGCCACCTTCAGAACAGCAAAAATGCCTGCGGCCGCAACGACCGCGTGGATGAATGTGATCAGGACGAGTGTCAAGGTTTTGGAGCCGCCGTGGACGTAGTCTTCTACGACGACCCTTACACCGAGTTGCGAATGCCAGGTCGCCACGAGTATGAACAGGACGAGCAGCAGCGCGGTCCAGCTTTGCGCCATCCAGGTGACGAGGGTCACGTGCTCGAAAGATGGCAACGACAGCAAAGACACGACAAACCAGATCGTCAGGGGCACCAGCGCGATGGAGGTCAGCCGCTGCAGCCACCAGTGATGCACGCCCTCTTTCGCGGAACCCGCGCCCAACACTTTACCCAGAGGGCTACGCAAGCTCATGACTGGTGCACTCCGGGGCAGAAAGCCCAGTAGAGAAAGCCGATCATCAGCAACACGCTCACGGTGCCGACGATCCAGGCACTGCGCTTCGACTGGTTGCGCTCGAGGCCGTGGCCCGTGTCCCAGATCAGGTGCCGCACGCCCGCGACGAGGTGATAGGAGAACGCGAGCAGCAGCACCCTGTAGAAAAGCTTAAAGATCGGCAGCGACAGAATGCCGATGGCCCGCGTGTAAGCAGCCGCGCCGCTCGCGACCGCCATGAGCCAGTACACGAGGACGAGCAGTCCGATCGACAGCACGAGGCCGGTGATGCGATTCGCGAAGGACGTAAAGAGTGTGTAGCGGAACATCCGGTACACGGAGAGATGGGGTGAGAGAGGTCGTTGCGGCATAGATGGTTTGGTTTGTCGCGCGGTGAGGGGTGGTGGCGGTGCGTGTCACGGGCCGCACTGCCGAACACAGTACATGTCGTGCGCAGTACATGCCCTACGCAGTAGACGCCGTACGCGGTCCCTGCCGTGCGCTTTTTCGGTTACTTTAGAAATCGATGCAGCGGCCCTTTTTTTCCCAATCGCCGAACCGGGTGGGCTCGGGGCCGCTGGGGCCGCCGATCTCCCCGCTGGGGATTTCGTCGCTGGCCCCCGCTGGGGGTTCCCTCGCTGAGCGCTCGGTCGTCCCCGCTGGGGATTCCCTCGCTGACCGCTCGGTCGCCGCTCGGTCATCACGGGGTCGTGGCGATGCATTCGGGTCGGTTGCGGAGCACGCCGGCGCGGCTAGCGTCGCAGGCGCGGGTTCTGGGTCAGCGGGAGGAAGAACGGCGTGAGGTGATTCGGCGTTCTTTTCGTCGCGGGTCGGCATTGCGTGATTGTGCCAGAAATCGGCTCTGGGGACCACCGGAAACCCGTTGAAAAACAAGGCGTAAGTCCTTGAGCCGATGAAACGCCGCGGGCTTGCCCGCATGATTGGAACATGAGACTGCACGCCGCCGGCTGCGCGTCCCCGTCTGGCCACGGACTACGGCGCCCCGGCTACCTGCGCTAGGCTGCGCGCCTCGGGCCAGGCGTCCCTCCGGCTACGCGGCCCCGGTGGATTCGTCACGAGAGAGTGTATGAGGACTCAATGAGTACGAACTGGAATTTAATTTCGCTGGGCGACCTGGGAGTGCTGCGGTTTCGCGGTGCGGACGCCGTGCGGTTTCTGCAGGGGCAGGTTTCGAACGATGTGGAGCGGCTCAGCGCAGAGCGCTCGCAGCTCGCGGGGTACCACAATCCGCAGGGGCGCGCGATCGCGTTGCTCCGGCTCGTTCAACTGGCCCCGGATGACGTGGTGGCGGTTTTGCCGCGGGAATTGATTGCGACCGTGGCGGGACGCCTCGGGAAATTTGTGCTTCGGGCGAAGGTGAAGATTGCCGACGACTCCGCCGAGTGGCGGGTGGAGGGGTTGGTGGCGCCGCATGGCGCTGACATCGCCGCAGATAAAGAGAATGCTGACACGGCGGCGGCGTTTGAGGCGCGTGCTTCGAGTTGGGCCGCGGCGCAGTTCGAGCAGGCGCGCGCAGCGGCGGCGACTGCGGGTGAGTTGAGTTCGGCCGCGGCGCAGCTGGAAGAAGCGGAGTCCGTGGTGCCGCTTCCAACAGCGTCGGCGGTGGTGCTTCCGGATAGCGTTCATGGGCAGTCCCGCTCCGGGGGTGCCGTCATCGTGCGCGTGGGAGCAGTGCCGGCGCGTTGGTTGGTGCTCTCCCCTGCGGACGAGCGTGCGCCACTTGCGGGCTGTGATGCCGCCGCTCGGGATGTTTGGCGGCGGTTGGATATTGCGGACGGTGAGGCGCAGGTCTATGCGGCGACGTCAGAGGAGTTCGTCGCGCAGATGTTGAATCTCGACGCACTCGATGCCATCGCGTTCGACAAGGGATGTTACACGGGCCAGGAAGTTATCGCGCGCGCACACTATCGCGGGCGGGTGAAGCGGCGGCTGCAGCGGTTTGTGTCGCGGGAGGCGGCCACGCTAGCCGTTGGGGAGTCGGGGACGCTGGCGGATGGACGCGCGTTTAAGGTTGTTGAGGCTGTGACGCTGGCTGACGGACGGCGCGAGTTTTTGGCGGTGGCGCCTATTGTGGGAGGCACCGCGGGTGCTGCTGAGGCAGCGGGCGCGGCGACTGTGGTGGGCGCTGGAGCTGCGGCCGAGGCTAGCGCTGGAGCCGGCGCGAGCGCTGGTGGTGACACCACAGCGCATACAACACGCTCGGCGCCGGTGATCGACGCCGAGGTGTTGACGCTTCCTTATCCGCTGCCGGAATAAAACGGCTACCCGGCTACCGGGAGCGGCCCCTACATCCGTATTGACCTGACACCTTATTGACCTGACAGGCGCTTCGCGAACGAGACTGCGTACGCGGGTGAGCGGAACAGCAGGATGGGGTCGTTCGTGGGCGCGATGCCGTCAGCCATGATCAAGGGATCGAAGTTGATCTTTTCGCAGGCGGCTCCCTTTTGCGGGGTGGCCTGCGAAATCGTCAGCGTGCCGGCGGTGAAATGCTTACGGGTCTCGGGCCACGCGATCGTCGGGTTGTCCATCGGGTCGCCGGGCTCCCCTACGTAGACGATCATGTCCCACACGGCCGGGCCTTTCTTGGTCCGGTCTATCAGGTTCGTCTCGAGGAAGTCATGCGGCGCAGCCTTCATCTCCGCCGGCGTCAGCTCTTTCACGCCGTCACGAGGGATGAAGCGCCATTTCACGGGGTGCTCGACACCTTTGCCGTCCACGAACTTAAACGTGTGGATGCTGAAGTACGGCGTCTCGTAGAAGTTCGCCGTCGGGTTGTGGTGGCTCGCGAGGTCGATCAGCGGCTTCGCGTCGGGGTGGCTGGCGACATAGGCCTTCATCTTCTCGGGATCGGGCATGCCGGTCTTCGGGTCCGGTTTGGAGGCGTCGATCGCGTCCCTGAAGGAGCTTGGGGACGACGCCGCGAAGATCGGCACGTTGATCATGGTGATGTGCTGCAAGCCGCCGCCTGTCAGGCGAAACTCGAGAGCCATGCCGCGTGGGGCCGGAGCCGCATCGGGAACATCGGGGTTACCGCCACCGAGCGAGAATCGGGCGACCACGGGAATGGTCTTGCCGGTGAACAACGGAGAACGGCTGAGAGCTGCGGCGTCGGGGGTGCCGACAAACTCACCGGCTGCACACGTTCCCTTGATATGGTTTCTGCGCTGGCCGAGATGCACGCCGAAGGTACCCTCGAATGACGCGATCATCTGTGAAGGAGTTACATCGGCTGCGGCAGGCGCAGTTGTGGGCGCGGCTCCGGCCAACATCGACGCCGTAGTCGCCGTCGCGGAAGCGAGCGCCAGGAACACCAGCCGCGAGCCACTGCGGAAGAGAGAAGAATTCATGAGGGGGGCACTCCTTCGGATGAGAAGAGTTGGCCCGGCCCACCGGTTGGTGTTGCGGGGGCCCTCTCTTTGCTGCTTGTTGTTCGGACGGCATCGTGAACCTTTGAGGCAGGCGATGCAATCCGATTCAATGGGATAATCGCACCACTCTTTGTACGGCTGGTGCGTGAGGAGAGACCGGCACGCGGGTCAGAACATTGCACCCGTCGCGAGCGGTTGTCGGCTCTCAGTCGGGAGTCAGCAGCCTTGG
>DATMQL010000357.1:0-4405 GCA_035566815.1 Steroidobacteraceae bacterium
CCGACTCGTCGGCCGCGATGAGCACCGGATATCCCAGGGCGACCCGTGCGCGCCACCATTCTTTGCGGTCTTCCAGGGTCACGGGAGTATAGGAATAGATCGCCGTCGATGTGGCGATCACGTCGTTATAGATGGCGAGCAGGCCGGGTAGATCGGCCTCTCCGGCGTCACGGATCTGCATGGGTCCGAACTATCCGCAGATTGCTGGCGGATTTCAACACTAGGAGCCTGTCTGAGTAATGATCGCCGTAGCTGGGGCGGCCGCAGTAGGCGAGCATTGCTCACCCAGGCTCCTAGGCGACGGCGCGGATCTCGTCGCTCAAAAAGCGGACCAAAGGCGCGGAGGCGCTGTGCGCGGCGTTGAACCGCAGCCATTGGCTGCTCTCCTGTGAGGGGGAGAACAATGAGCCCTTCGCGAGGAGGATCGATTTCTCCCGGGCGCGCCGGACGAGCTCGTCCACGGGAGTGCTGTCAGGGAGCCGGCCCCAGAGAAACATGCCTTCGCCGGTACCACTGTCGAATGAGATTCCGGCGGATTCGAGCCCGGCTCGTGCGTCCCTGCGCATGCGTGCGAGCCGCGCGCGCACCTGGTCAACGTGACGTTTGTAGCGCCCGCTATCGAGCACTTCCGATACGAAGCACTCCAGCAGCGCGGACCCGGACAGCACGGAAAGTACCTTGCGTTCCACGAGCTGCGAGATGAGAGCGATGTCAGCCGCCACGAATCCAACCCGCAGGGAGGGACCGATGAGTTTCGTGTAGCTACCGACGTAGATCACGTGGCGCAGACCATCGATCTGCGCCAGCCGCACGCCGGTGCCCTCGTAGAGGTCACCATAAACGTCGTCCTCGACCACGGCGAACCCGAACTGCTCGGCGAGTGTCAGAACGCGATGGCAATTGGCCGGCTCGGCGCTCGTGCCGGTCGGGTTATGCAGCAGTGTCTGGGTAAAGAACACCCGGGGCCGATGGGCGCGGCACGCGGCTTCGAGCGCCTCCAGATCCGGGCCGTCGGGTCGCCGGGGAATTGGAATGAGACGCACGTGGTGTGAGCGCAGCTGCTCGAAGAGCACGAAGTAGCCGGGATCCTCGACCAACACGGCGTCGCCCGGTGTGAGCAGAATCCGTGCCAGAAGGTCGAATGCCTGCGAGGCGCCAAAGGTTGTTACGATGTTGGGCGCGCCTGCGGCGATTCCATGTTGAGCGAGGCGGCTTGCGATCTGTTCACGCAGCTCCAGCAATCCTTGTGGCGGGCAGGGCTGCCAGGCCTGCGAGCGTCGTCCGCGTGAGAGGCGCGCCAGGATGCTGCTCGGCGCCGCCTCCAGAAGCCAGTTCTCCGGGAGAAATCCGGAGCCGGCGGCGATGAGCTCGGCCGATTGCGACAGCGACAGGCGCGCCAGGGCCAACGCATCGGAACCCGTGTCGGGCACGGCTTCAATGGTGGCAAGCGGCGTCGCGGGCCGCCGCCTGGTCACGAAGAAACCCCGCCCGGCATGGGATTCGATGAGGCCCCGCGCGACGAGGCGGTCGTACGCATCGACGACCGTGAAGGGGCTCGCGCCAACGAGTTTCGCGAGCTTGCGGATCGAAGGCAGGCGAGCGCCGGCGGAGAGCTGGCCGTGTTGGACCAGCTTGGTGATGCGCTCGGCGATCTGGTCGACCAGCGGAATCGAGGATTCGCGCGACAGCTCGAACACGTGTGGTCACCTTACCTACGCGACGACCCGAGTGAGCGCGCAACGCGCGCGCAGCGAGCGCTTTTGGCGATGGTCATTTTACATCACCAAGACGATTACATCACCATGATGACGCCTGTCGCGGCTAGCGCAACGGCCATCGCGGCATTGAACCCCATGCGGCTGGCCGGGCGCTCGAGGAATCGGCGCAGCGAGCTGCCGAACAGCGCCCAGACGGCGATACAGGGCAGGTTCATCACCACCATCACGCCGAGCATGTAGGCCGCCGCGGCGAGCACTCCGAGCTCGTGCGGCAGGAAAACAGAGGCCGCCGTAATGGTCATCACCCAGGCTTTCGGGTTGAGGAATTGAAAGAGCGCCGCCTCCAGGAAGGTGACCGGCCGGGTGGTGACGCCGCTGTTCGCGGGCCCCGAACCCAACATCCGCACCCCGAGGTACAGCAGGTAGAGCGCGCCAATCCAACGCAAGGCGGTTTGCAGGTCGGGCCAGCGCGTGAAAATTGCACCCAGGCCGGCGCACACGGCCAGCAACTCGATGCCGAATCCGACACTGATGCCCAGCATGTGAGGAATCGTGCGGCGGAACCCGAACGTGGCGCCCGATGCCGTCAGCATGACGTTGTTGGGCCCGGGGGTGATCGACATCACGAAGGAATACGTCGCAAAGGGCAGGGGGTCGACCATGGCGCTCTCCGGTAGCACACCAGACTTGGAGTGCAAGAGTCGGTGCTTGCGACAGCCGAAGGCAGGTACAGAGGGAGGCCGCGCGCCGAGTACTGTATTGGCGCGCGACCTGTACGCTGCTAACGACTTGGACGCGATGAACTGCCATGCCTTTCGCGAGGAAAAGTCACGCCTTTTCCTCGCGGGCGGTCACGGCTCTAGGCGTGCTCGCGCCAATCGCGGAACGCGCATTGGCGCCAATAAACTAGCGCGACGGAGGCAGCTGGCTCCCCAGTCGTTCCGCCGCCGCGTGCAAAGTCGGCAGGCACCGTTCGATCAACTCGCGTCGTGACACTCTCGAGGCCTGCGTGCTGACGTTCATCGCGGCCACCACCGCGCCGACGACGTTCCGCACGGGCACCGCGATCGAGCGCAAGCCGATCTCGAGTTCCTGATCGTTCAAGGCGTACCCGTCGGTACGTACCTGGACGAGGATCTCTTCCAGCTTCTTCCGGGAAGTCACCGTGTGCTTCGTGTGTGTCACGAAATCAACCTTTCCCAACTCCACCGCCGCCTGCTCTTCGGGAAGGTATGAGAGCAACACCCGACCCAAGGCGGTGCAGTAGGCGGGCAGCCGGCTGCCAACACCCAGGGTCACGGACATGATTCGTTTCGTTGCCGCGCGCGCCACGTAAACGACCGCGCCGTCGTCGAGCACAGCTACGGACGACGCCTCACCCAGCAACTCGCTCATTTCCTCGAGTACCGGTTGCGCGGCGATCGGTACTGCCGCGGTAGAGAGATATGCGTAGCCGAGATTCAGGATTCTCGGCTGCAGGAAGTAGGTGCGTCCGTCGGTCGCCGCGTACCCCAGCTCGCGCAGGGTGTAGAGGCAGCGTCGGACGACAGCGCGGGTGAGACCAGTCGCCCGACTCACGTCGGCGATCGTCAGCCGACGGTCGACGCCAGCGAAGGCCCGGATGACGTGCAGACCGCGCGCGAGCGAGGTCATGAAGTCAGGATCGCCCCCCCGAAAAAGATTGTTTTCGGGATCGGTGGAGCTCATGACGCGCTGAGCGATAAACGAACCCGAACTCTTGGGAAATGCTTTAGAGTGCAACACAGCGGTATCTTATAGGTTTAGATGACGGTACGGTAATCGTACCCGATGCCGAAGTCGGTGTCATCTACGGCGGAGATCGAGGGGGCGGTCCTTGAGCGGCGGTATAATCGGGTCCATGACCGACGCATATATTTGTGACGCCGTAAGAACGCCCATCGGCCGCTACGGCGGAGCGCTCGCCACCGTACGCCCCGACGACCTGGCCGCACTGCCTCTCGCCGCGTTATTGGCGCGGAATCCGTCCCTCGATGCTGCTGCGATTGACGAAGTGCTGCTTGGTTGTGCGAACCAAGCTGGGGAGGACAATCGTAACGTGGCCCGGATGGCCGCTCTGCTTGCGGGCCTTCCGGTTTCGGTGCCCGGCGCAACCATCAACCGCCTGTGCGGTTCGGGTCTCGATGCAGTATTGATGGCGGCGCGTGCCATCAAGGCCGGAGAAGCCGGACTCATCCTGGCGGGCGGCGTTGAGTCCATGTCGCGCGCGCCCTTCGTCATGCCGAAGGCGGACTCCGCATTCAGCCGCAACGCCGAGGTTTTCGATACGACAATCGGGTGGCGCTTCGTCAATCCCGCGCTCAAGCAAAAATACGGTGTCGATTCCATGCCGGAAACCGGCGAGAACGTCGCCGCCGACTACAAGGTGTCCCGGGAGGACCAGGACAAATTCGCGCTGCGCAGCCAGCAGCGTGCCGCCGCCGCTTACGCGCGCGGCTTCTTCGAGTCAGAGCTCATTCCGGTCGAGATCCCGCAGCGGAAGAGCAAGCCGCTGGTCGTCGCGCGTGATGAGCACCCGCGCCCTGAAACAACCCTCGAGCAGCTCGCCAAGTTACCCACGCCTTTCCGTGCCAACGGCACGGTCACGGCCGGCAACGCGTCCGGGGTGAACGATGGTGCTTGCGCACTTGTCATAGCGTCGGAAGAGG
>DATMQL010000358.1:0-4927 GCA_035566815.1 Steroidobacteraceae bacterium
TGGAAAAGGGGAATCGGAAATTCAAGTTAATCGACCCCGGTCACGCCAAAGATGCGGACTGCGGGGCGCTGTTAGCGGAGGCGAAGTCAGGGACCCATTGAATTCGCGCCGGCTACCGCACGGCGCGAATTCCGTCCCTCATCGAGAGCCAGCCGTAGGCCTGTCAACCGGCATGCGCCTGCCGCGTTAGCCGTGCCGGAAGAAGTCCACCAACGCCCGCACCGGCGCGGAAGTGTGGCGCTGCTTGGGATAGCACAGATGCCACCCCGGAAACGTCGGCGAGAACTCCTCCAACAACGGCACGAGTTTCCCGGCTTCAATCGAGGGGCGCACCGCGTACTCACCCCAGAAGGCAATACCAACCCCCTGCAGTGCCGCGCTCAACGCCGCGTCCCGATGCGACACAATCAACGGTCCATTCACGGCAACCGAAAACCAGCGGCCATTCTCTGCGAATTCCCAGTTGTACAGACCGCCCCTGCCCGGCCAGCGCCAATTGATACAGCGGTGCTTGTGCAGATCCGCAGGCACCTGCGGCGCTCCGTGACGCGCGATGTATTCGGGCGATGCGACCGCAAGCTGGCGGATATCTTCGCCAATCTTCACCGCGACCATATCCTGTTCCAACAGCTCCCCGATGCGGATGCTCACGTCGAATCCCGCCGCGACGATATTGGTTATCGCGTCGTCGATGGTGAGGTCGAGTATGATGTCCGGGTAGGTCTCGAAGAATCGCCCGAGTCGCGGCTCGACCAACACGGCTGATGCGGAGCGCGAAGCTTGGAGGCGAACTGTACCGGCCGGACGGTCACGCAGGTTGCGCGCATCGGCCACCGCGGACTGCATCTCCTCCATCGCAGGCTTGAACCGCGATAACAGGCGCTGGCCGGGCTCGGTTATCGATACGCTACGCGTGGTCCGATTGAGCAATCGGACACCCAACCGCTCCTCCAACTCCCGGATGGTCTGGCTGAGCGTGGACGGTGAAATCCGCAGCTCGGCGGCCGCCCGGGCAAAATTGCCCTGCTCGGCGACGGCCACGAAGGCCCGCAGTTCCGCAAATTCGCTGCCGCGCATTATCACCAGAATCCCAAGGAACGTATTCGATTTCTACCATATTCTCCAAATGATCAATAGCTTCCACACTGCCTGAACCCCCTCAGGAGAACCTCACATGCTGCACAAACGAAAGCTAGGCCAAGGCCTGGAAGTCTCTGCCATCGGCCTCGGCTGCATGGGCATGAGCCAGTCGTACGGCACCCCCGACGATGCGGAATCGGCGGCCACGATCGATCGCGCGATTGAGCTCGGTTGCCTCTTCTTCGACACAGCCGAAGCCTACGGTCCCTTTACGAACGAGACACTGCTCGGCCGCTGCCTGCAGGGCAAGCGCGACCGTGTCGTCATCGCGACGAAGTTTGGTTTCACGTTCAACGGCAAGTCCCTCGACGGTGTTGACAGCCGCCCGGTCCACATCCGCGAAGTCGTCGACGCCTCCCTGAAGCGCCTGCAGACCGACCGGATCGACCTTCTGTACCAACATCGGGTCGATCCGAAAGTACCGATCGAGGACGTCGCAGGCACCGTAAAGGACCTCATCGCGCAGGGCAAGGTGTTGCATTTCGGTTTGTCCGAAGCAAGCGCCGCAACGATCCGGAAAGCACACGCGGTACAACCGGTGACCGCCCTGCAGAGCGAATACTCCCTATGGGAGCGAGGCATCGAGAAGCGCATCCTGCCGGTGCTGCAGGAACTCGGGATCGGACTGGTGCCGTTCAGCCCGTTGGGGCGAGGCTTCCTGACAGGGAAAGTGAAGCGCGCTGAAGAGTATCCCAGCGATGATTTTCGAGCGTTCGCCGATCCGCGCTTCCAGGGCGCCAACTTCGATGCCAACATGCGCATCGCAGGAGTGGTCCGCGAGGTCGCTACAGCGCGTGGAGCAACACCGTCACAGGTGGGACTCGCGTGGCTGCTTCAGGTGAGCCCTAACATCGTGCCGATCCCGGGAACCAAGAGACGCGTGTATCTCGAGGAAAATCTCGGTGGCGACTCGCTGCAGCTAACGAAGAAAGAGATCGAGACGCTCAATGGCGCGACTGGCGAGCAGGGAGTATCAGGACCACGCTACATCGAAAAGTTCGCGGCGCTCGTGGATCGTTGAGGAGTCCGCGCTTACTCGGCAGGCGACACCGCGCGCGGTCGCGACGGCCTGTCTGATCGGATGAGCGCCAACCACTGGTTTCACGGTGGTTGGCGCTCCCATCGCCGCTTTACTGGTGCGGCTGGTTAACCGCCGGCCCCGGAGGAGGAGCCGCGGCCAATGCCTTCTTCGCATCGTTCGCGCGGTCGATAATGTACGCCCGCAGGGCCTTCGTATCGTCCGGCTTCAGACCCGGTGAGAAAGAAGCCATGCCGCGTGACGACAGGATTCCCTTCAGCACCACCGCGTCGAATCCTTCCTGGCTGTTGAGCAACGGCGTACGCGTCAGGTCCGGGAAATTTGCCCCACGGGTTGCGCCCCGATCGCCGTGGCAGGCGGCGCAGTTCCTTGCGTATATGTCCCCACCCGTCTTGATCACATCGGCCGACGCAGTCGACGGCGGCGGATCGAGCGGCAACGGCGTGTAGGGCACGGTGGGCGGTAACTTCACGTCGCCACCGAGGCCGAAGACCAACATGCGGGAATAGTTAGGCGCGTAGTAGCCGCCCAGTGTGTTTCCGCCAACACTGAGTGCGATGTATTGTTGCCCGTCCAATTCGAAGGTGATCGGCGGCGCGACCGACCCGGTCTGGGTGTTGAAGCTCCAGAGCTTCTCACCTGTACGAGCGTCGTACGCACGGATCTCATTTGCACTACCTCCCGCGTGGAAGACCAGGCCCGAAGCCGTGGCCACCGCACCACCCGTGGGGCCCTGATTCACCTCACCCTTCCAGACCTGTTTGCCGGCGACCGGATCCCAGGCCTGCAGATAGGCCGAGAAGCCGGCCTTCTGGTCGGGGTGATCCTTGTAGTAAGTGAAGGGCGCCGTGAAATCCAGGCCGAGGTTGTATCCAACCGGGTTCGGCGTGAAGCTCTTGTCGGCGACCATCGGAAAGTAGGCGACCTGCGTCGGGAAGTAGAGCAGGCCGGTCTGCGGACTGAAGGCATTCGCCTGCCAGCCGTGCGCACCCTGGACGCCGGGCTCGAGGTTGAACGGCCTGCCCACCGGGAAGCGGGCTTCCGGCTTGACGCGCGGCCGTCCCGTCTTCATGTCAACTCCGTCGGCCCAGTTCACCCCGGTAAACGGAACCGCGCGCAGCAGTTTTCCGGTGGCTCCCTCGAGCATGTAGAAGAACCCGTTCTTGCACGGCTGCAGGATGACGTGCCGCTTTTTGCCATCCACAGTCAGGTCCACGACCGTCATGGGGCTGACAGCGTCGTAGTCCCAGGTGTCCGCCGGCGTCGACTGGTAGTGCCAGACGTACTCGCCCGTATCCGCCTTCACCGCGATGATCGAGGCCAGATAGAGATCGTCGCCGTTGGTGGTATCGCGATACTGATCGTTCCACGGCGAGCCGTTACCCGTGCCGAAGTAGATGAGGTCGGTGACGGGATCGTAAACGATCGAATCCCACACGGTGCCGCCACCGCCCAACTTCCACCACTCGCCGCCCCAGGTCGCGGCGGCTTTCTTCATCGCCGCGTTTTCGAAGCCGTCCGCGGGATTGCCCGGTACGGTGTAGAAGCGCCAATCCATCTTTCCGGTCTCGGCGTCGTAGGCGCTGATGTAGCCTCGCACGCCGTACTCACCGCCCGACTCGCCGATAAACACTTTTCCCTTGGCGATGCGCGGCGCGCTCGTGATGGAGTAATGCTTGCTCTTGTCGATGGTCAGCGTGGACCAGACTTCTTTGCCATCGTGCGCGTTGATCGCTACCAGGCGGCCATCGAGCGTGCCTACGTAGATCTTGCCGTTGTAAGCGGCGATACCGCGATTCGCGATTCCGCAGCAGACATTCCTGATCCACTCGCCCGGCGTCTTGGGGTCGTACTGCCAGAGCGTTTTGCCCGTGGCGGCGTCGAACGCGTAAACCTTGCTCCAGGCGGTGGAGACGTAGATGACGCCGTCGATGTAGAGCGGGGTACCATCCTGCGACAGGTTGGTGTCGTAGTCCGCAAACCACTTCAGCCCCAGCTTCTTGACGTTGTCAGGGGTGATCTTCGTGAGACGGCTATAACGCTGCTCGTTGTAATCACCACCGTAGGTCATCCACTGCGAGGGCTCGGAAGCCGCGTGCAACAGGCGTTGCGCGGTCACGTTCGCAGCCGGGGTGGCCGGCGCAGAGTGTACGGCCGCGGAAGCTGCTACGAGCAGGAGGGCACTCAGCCCAGAGGCCACATTCCAGGTTCGAATCAAGTGAATTCCCCCATAACGCGATTTCGCCACATATCCCGGCATTGTAAACGCAAGGAGATTCAAGAGCAGGCCCACGTGTCCTCAGTGCGGACTGCCAACACCTTGGAAGCCACGTGGGGAGGCACTGGCCGCACCCCGTGCACACCTCATCGCCTTGGATTTGGCGGCAATCGCCTTAGACTCGGTGGCAAAAGTGTTTATCCGAGCGAGGGTGGTACCCTTGCCACCCCCCTTTTTTGCTCTTCGCCACGCGGCAAGGGCCGGAGCCCCCCTACCTTACCTCGGCCGCCTCTCGCAGCTTAACGCTTTGCCGCCCCACCGGCGGATCACCCATCGAATCGAACAATGCCGCCGTGTCGGTGAGCCTCGACGCGCGAGCACGGATATATTGAACGTGGGCGCTCTGATACTGCTGTCCGGCCGTCAACGTCGCGAAGTACGGCGTCGCACCCAACTTGTAGCGTGACTCCGTGTCACTCCGGGAGTCGTGAGCGGCTACTTCCGCCCGATGCGCCTGCGCCAGCGTGTTG
>DATMQL010000359.1:0-3255 GCA_035566815.1 Steroidobacteraceae bacterium
TCCTTCGGCGGGTTGATATCGAACAGCACCGCCTGCGACAGGGGGACCAGCGCCGCGCCCCCCACGCCCTGCAGAAAACGGAAGAACACGATCTGCGGTAGTGAAGTGGCGAGACCGCAAAGCACGGAGGCGATCGTGAACAACACGATCGACATCAGAAAGATCCTGCGCCGGCCAAACTCGCTCGCGAGCCACCCGGTCAGGGGAATTGTGATGGCCGCGGCGACGATGTAGGACGTCAGCACCCATCCCATCTCGTCCTGGGTCGCGGATAGCGTGCCCTGGACGCGCGGGAGTGCGACGTTCGCGATGGTGGTGTCGAGCGCCTGCATGATGGTCGCGAGCATCACGGAGATCGTGATGAGACCCTTGTTAGGTACCGGTACCCAATGAGGCTCGGCCGGGGGCATCACGCTCGGCTCGGTCGCATCGACACCGGCCGGCCGCACGGCGTCTTCCAGGGCCTCCTCCTGTAGTGACTCGGCCATCGCTAATTCCAGAACGCCAATGAGCGATGATGTTGGGTATCGACTTCGGCGACGACGCTCATACCGGCGGCCAGGGGCAGGTCGGCCTGGCCCGGGTCTATCGAAATGCGCACGGGCAGGCGCTGCACCACCTTCACCCAGTTCCCGGACGAGTTCTCAGGCGGCAGCAGCGAAAAACTGGCGCCGGTGCCGGGGCTGGTGCTCTGGACCTTGCCCGTGAAGGTCGTGCCCGGAAACGCATCGACCGTGAAGGTTGCCTTCTGTCCCGGGCGCATGTGTGCCAGGTCGGTCTCCTTGAAGTTGGCCTCGACCCACACGTCCCGCTGCGAGACCAGGGCAAACTGCGGTACCACGGCGTTGATGTAGTCGCCGACCTGCAGCTGCTCGACTTTCGTGACAATGCCCTCGAGGGGGGCGCGTACCGTCGTATAAGAGAAATTCAACTTCGCGCGGTCGAGGGCGGCCTGGGCTTCGCGCACGGCAGGCCGGCTGTCGATGGGAGCCTGCGTGTCTCCGCCGAGCTCGGCGAGCGCGCTGGCGGTTTGTTGACTCGCCGCAATCAGTCCCTGGCGCGCGACGTCGAGGTCGTGCGCCGCCTGGTCGAGTTGCGCGCGTGAGGTGATGCCATCCGCCGAGAGCTTCTTTTTACGGTCGAAGTCGTCCTGCCGATAGGCGATGGTGTTCTTCGCGGCGCGCTCGTCCGCTTCCCGCTGATGGTAGGACGCCTCGAGCGCTTTCATTCTCAGCCGCGCTCCGGCCAGCTGCGCCTCGGCATCCTGAATTGCAATCTGGAAGGGGCGCGGATCGATCTGGAACAACACGTCGCCAACGTGGACCGCCTGGTTGTCGTGCACGTCAACCTCGACCACACGGCCGGACACATTGCAGCTGATCTGCACCCGTGCCGCTTGCAGGTAGGCGTCGTCCGTCGACGCATAGCGGCCGCCCGTCACATAAAACACGGCGCCGACGACCGCGACCATCACCGGTCCGCCGACCAGCAGCAGACGCCTGTGCCGGCCCAGCCAGGTGTTGGGAACGGAGGCAGCGGCGATTTCAGCGGATTGCGCCATTCAAAGGGTCCGAAGGGTTGAAAGGTCAGCCACCAGATATAGCGGTTTGCCGGGGGGTTTAGAATACTGGACAATGTAAATAGATTCATTTGCGCAGCCACATAATCAGAGTTTTATGAACCGCGCCCAATTTGCTGAATTAAATGCCTTTATTGCTGTCGCGGAGCGCACGAATTTTGCGCGCGCGGCGGACCATCTCGGTATTACGGCGTCGACCATCAGCCAGACGATCCGGGCGCTCGAGGAACGGCTCGGGATGCGGCTGCTGAACCGCACCACGCGGAGTGTCTCGCTCACCGATGCGGGAGAGAAACTCCTGCAGAGAATCCGTCCGGCCATCAAGGAATTGGGCGCGGCGGTCGAGGACCTGAACGAATTTCGCGACACCCCGCGGGGGACGCTGCGGCTGAGCGTGTCGAGCGTCGCGGCTGAGATCGCGCTCGCTCCGGTCATCAAGGACTTTCTCGCCGCGTATCCGGCCATCTCGCTCGATATCACACTGGATGACACCAATGCCGATATCGTGAGCGGGCGGTTCGACGCCGGAATCCGTGTCGGGCGGCTCGTCGCGCGGGACATGCAGGTGGTGCGGGTCACCGAGCCGACCCGCGTCATCGCGTTTGCCTCTCCCGAGTACCTGTCACATCACCCGGAACCGAAAACACCGCCGGATCTGCAGCAGCACAACTGCATCATGTATCGCAAACACACGACCTGCACCCCGTGGGAGTTCGCGAAGGGGAAGAGCAAGTTCGAAATGTCGGTGACGGGCTCTTTGACCGTGAACAGCATGGACATGGTGGTGCGCGCGGTGTTGGACGGCATCGGCATCGGCTACACGATCGAATCCTACGTCGCCGCCCATATCGCCGCGGGCCGGTTGGTACCGCTGCTGCTCGACTGGTCACCGGGACAACATAGTTACTACTTGTATTACACCGGCCGGCGGCAGTTGCCGGTTCCTTTGAAAGTGTTCAGTTCGTTCCTGCGGCTGCAGCGGGCACGTTACACTGCCGCCCCTGATTCAGTAACCGATGGACGTGAAAAGTGACGCAACGTGGGATGCCGCGACTTCTGCTCTGCCTGGTCGCGCTGGCGGCGAGTGATGCCTCACTCGCGAAGGACTTCGTCATTCACGCGGGCACGCTCATCGATGGCGTCGGCGAAACTCCGCGACGTCAGATGTCCATCCTCGTGCGTGACGACAAGATCGTGTCCGTCGAGCCGGGTTTTCAGACTCCCGCGGGCGCGGAAGTGATCGATCTGTCCACAGCCACGGTTCTGCCCGGCTTTATCGATTGCCACGTGCATGTGTCGGCAAAGCTGCCGAGCCGTCTGAATGCGACCGAGGATCGCATGACCCATACCGACATCGATCGGGCTTTCGACGGCGCGGTGTTCGTCAGGAAGATGTTGCAACAGGGATTTACCACGGTGCGTGATGCGGGCGGTGGCGACGATACGGTGTCGCTCCGCGATGCTATCGCCGCGGGGAAAATCGGGGGGCCCAGGCTCTATGTTGCCCTCGAGCCCCTGGGGCCGACTGCAGGGCACGCGGATCCGCGTAGCGGGCTCGACGGTCAACTGACACACGCCGGTTGGGACAACGGGCGCGTCGACACACCGGAGGAAGCCCGGCAGCGGGTCCGCGAGCATAAACGCCGCGGTGCCGACCTGATAAAACTCATGCCGTC
>DATMQL010000360.1:0-7636 GCA_035566815.1 Steroidobacteraceae bacterium
TGACGCCGAGTTGCCGCGCACTTCGATGCTCGTCCCTGCCCGAGGAATGGGCGACCCCGTCGGAATCTCCACCCTGACCAACTCCGCCTTGGCACCGGCCAGCTCGTCGAGCAACTCCGCGCGGCGATGAGCCTGCAGGTCGGCAACCCCGCCGCCCCACTCGAGTGCGAGTTCCCGGTGAGCGGCGTTGACACGCTGCAGATCCGCCTGTTCCTGTGCGCTCGCAGCCTCCACGACACGAGCTGACACCGTCCGATCCTCGGAGAATAACTTCCGGGTGCGCAAGGCTTCGGCCCGTGAGGCAGCGAACCCCGCCGCCGCCGCCGCCAGCTCACTATCCAACTTGAGCAAGGGGCCCGGATCCAGCACACGCGCTGTAGTCGGCGTTCCGGTGGGCGCGACCACCCCTTTCAAGGTCGCGATGGATACCCCGAAGCGCGACTGGGCCGCCGCGTCGACGGTAATCGGTTTTGGACCCGCGGCTTCAGCGGGTTCATCCGCCGCCAACGCACCGGTCGTCACGACCAGGCAGGTGGCCACGCTCGTGCCCAGACGAATAGCGAGGGCAGCGGACATCATCAGAGACTTCATCGGTTACTTCACCTCCGGCGGCACGGTCAGTGCCGCCGCAATATCCAACTCCGGCCCTTCGAGTGGCCGGCGCATCGCGTCCTCCAGCGCCGCGAGAGCCTCCTGCGCCGTGCGGACCGCATCAATAATCTGTAAATCGACCAGCGAACGCGCTACGCGCGCCGCCACGAGCTCCGTGCGGTCGCTGTTGCCCGCGTCGAATCCCCGCTCGGTTTCCTCGTAGATGTGCTGAGCCGCGTCGTACACCGGCCCGCGGGCGTCAGCGACTCGCTCGAGCGCGAGGTGCCACTGGCGAATGGCCTCGTCGATCTCCTGGTAGGCGGTTGCAACGATCCCCTCGAGATGGGCGCCCGCCTGCTCGCGCCGGGCTTCCGCCTCACCGATCGGGCCGCGATTCTGGTTGAGAATCGGCAACTCCATCGACAGGTTGAATTGCAACCGATGTATCCCATGGTCCCAGGTATACGCCGGCCCGATGTGAACCTGCGGAAATTGTTTCGCCACTTCCAGTCGCAGCGCCTCCTCGGCGACGCTATAACCCAACACAGCGCCATGCACATCGGCACGCTCCAACAGGGCCTCCTCACGCCACCGCGCGATCAGACCCTGGTCGACATCCCGAGGCTCCTCCAGCCGATCCCAGGCCAATGGGATCGAGTCCAACGCAGCCACGGGCACGCCGATCGTTCCGGCGAGCGCGCTTCGCGCCGCGCTGACGCGGCGCCGTGCATCATGCAGACGCTGCTCGTCCGCAACCGCGTCTGCGACGAGACGATCGAGGTCTCCGTGTGAAGCAGCGCCGGCCTCCAGCCTATGCCGTACCATCTCGAGCTGCGACTGGCGATCGACGCGAACCTTTTCGAGAAGAGAGACCTCGCGCTCAGTCATCAGCACGTCGAGCGTGGCGCGCCGCAAGGCCGCACGCTCCCTCCAGACGGTCTCCATGAATTCATATCGCGCTTGTTGTGCAGTTGCATCGGCAACCGCGATGCGCGCCGAGCGGCGGGTGCCGAGGTCGAGCGGCAGATCGGGAGTCAGTCCCCACAACCACAACGGCGCACCGCCATTCTGGGCGGCGTACTGGGTGAGCTGGTTGCCCTCGTTGGCGTATTCCGTCAGGAGAGCGATCGTGGGATTGGGTCGCTCGCGCGCCGTGCGGCGGCCCGCGATCACCACGGCGAAGTTGGCGCGCCCTTCCGCGACGGCATCGTTGTAATACAACATTGCCACGAGCAGATCAGCCCGGTCCCAGCTCCGCCGTGGCCACTCCCCAACGCGGGCCGGCAGCTTCGCATCCAGAACCGCCCGCAACCTCGGGTCATCCAGCTTGCGCTCGGAGAAGCTTGCGGCGACCTGCCCGGGCGGCAAGGGTCGTGGCTCGTAGTGAATGCACCCGGAGGTACCGACCAGGGTACCCAGGGCAACAAGCTGCCCAACGGCCATCGGAAGGGGGCGCGGACGACGCGATCCGGGACTGCTACACCTGGGAAGCAAGGACTCCAGAACGTCCTGGCACAGTGCCCGCCACGATCTTGCACCGTGGCAGCTTTTTGACATCCAGCGTTCCGGCATACGTCGCGAGATCAGTGAGGCGTACCCCACGAGAATGCCAGATACGCAGCAGGCGCTCGAACGATTCAAGATAGGCGCCGCCTTCCAATTCTGCGTGCAGTGTGAACACGTGATCGCGCTCGGCGTCCGCGGCCGTCAGGGCGAGCAGATGATCCACCGGATCCAGACCTTCCAGATCCGGCCGACCAATCAACTCGTCCAGAGTCGGCAATGTCGTTGGCAGTTGAGGCACCGCTACCTCCGCGCCCCCCACGACCGGCACGAATGGACACACCCCTCGCGTGTCAGAAGCATAACGAAACCCCAGCTCCTGCTCCAGAGCGGGCACGTAAGCATTGACCTGCCAACCTGCGGCGCCGTGCACGACGGGACGCTGCCCGAACACTTTCACAAACTCATCGAGCGCGAGCGTGAGTTCGCGACGGGTCCACGGTTCGCTTGCGGTCGCTACGCCGTCCTGCCACTTGATGTGGTCATAGGTGTGCACGCCCACTTCGAAGCCACTGCGCGCGATCTCGTGCATAAACGAGCGGCAACGTCTGCCGATGTGCGGCCCGGGAAGCAGCACGCCGTACATCAGGGTCTTCAGCCCGTAGTGCTCCACGACCGAGGTTCGTTTGACCTTGCCCATGAATCCGGGCCGGAACACGCGTTTGATCGCGCGCCCGGTGTGATCGGGGCCGACACTGAAGAGGAAGGTCGCCCGCGCACCGACCCGAGACAGCACCTGTGCCAATCGTGGAACACCTTCGCGTGTGCCCCGATAGGTGTCGACGTCGATCTTGAGTGCGATGGTCGCCAATATCAGCTCAGGGTAACCGGATGCTGCTGCAGCTCGCGTGCCGCCTCGGCCAGATCCACTGGTCCGGAATCGTTCGCCGCCGCCAGGATGCGCAGCACACCGCCGTCGCGACAGGCCACATAACACTGCCCGTCGGCACCGAACAGCCGCGCCCGGGCCGATGGCTCGATGGTACGCGGCTCCACCCGGGTCTTGTGGATCATCCAGCGCTGTCCGTCGATCTGCCCGAAAGCTCCCGGAAAAGGCGGCGCAACGGCCCGCACGAGGTTATGGATGTCGCGCGCGCCGGCTGCCCAGTCGATCCGGCCGTCTTCGGGACGCCGGCGGCCGAAGTACTGTCCCGCCTTGAGCTGCTGGGGCAACCTGGGAGCCGTACCGGCGATCAATCCCGGCAGCGAGCGCGCGAGAATGATCTCCGCGGCGACCGTGACCTTCCCGAAAATATCGCGCGCCTCGTCATTCTCGAGGATGGGCACCGCGAGTTGATCGACGATATCGCCGGCATCCGCGCGGGCATTCATGTAGTGCAAGGTGGCCCCAGTCTCCCGCTCGCCATGCAGGATCGCCCAGTTGACCGGCGCCCGGCCGCGGTAGTGAGGCAGCATCGAGCCATGAATGTTCAGTGCGCCCAGCCGCGCGGCATTCAGCAGGGTGGCGCCAATCATGGAGCGAAAATAGAACGAGAACACAAAGTCGGGCCGCAGCTCCGCGACGGTTTGCTCGAGCTCAGGAGTATTCACATCGTCCGGCGTAACGACGGTCAGTCCATAGTCCGCGGCCATGACCGAGGTACTCGCGAACCATTGGGTCTCGTTAGGGTCATCCTTTGTCGTGACGACCAGCGGCACCTCGACGCCCGCCGACAGCAAGACTTGCAGACATCTGACGCCAACGTCGTGATACGCGAACACGACCGCTCTCGTAGTCCCCATTACACCTCCCCGACTGAGTGCGGGCTGCGCAGCTGCGGGTCCGTCGGTGGCTGACGCATTCTCTGCGTGTCGTCTCCCTCCGCTCCCTCCTCCAGAATCGCCGCCACCATGTAACGAGGACGCTGGCGCACCTGCTCATAGATGCGGCCCACATACTCCCCAACAACGCCGAGACCAATCAACAACACCCCGATCAGGAAGAACGCGATGCCGAACAGGGTGAACACGCCCTCTGCTTCCGGACCCACCACGAGGCGGCGAATAGCGAGCCCAACTACTCCGGCGAGCGACAGGAGCGCGAGCGCGGTACCGGCCATCGTGAAGAACTGCAGCGGCGCCACCGAGAACCCGGTCATGAGGTCGAAGTTGAGCCGGATGAGGCGGTAGAGCGAATACTTTGACTGTCCCGCCTGGCGCTGCGCGTGGGCGACCTCGATTTCCACCGGGTAGCGGGCAAACGTATAGCCGAGCGCCGGCACATAGGTGCTCACTTCCAGGCAGCGGTTGATCGCTTCGACAATGTTGCGGTGATAGCCACGCAACATACAACCCTGGTCAGTGATACTGATCGAGGTGGTCCGCTCGCGGATCCGATTCATCAGGCGGGAGGCCGCCTTGCGCCAGTACACATCGTGCCGACGGGCACGAACGGTACCGACGTAGTCGGCACCCTCATCCATCGCGAAGACGATCTTGGCGATCTCCTCAGGCGGGTTCTGGAGGTCCGCATCGAGCGTGATGACATAGTCGCCGCGCGACTGGGCAAAACCGGCGAGGATCGCCATGTGCTGTCCGGCGTTGCGTGCGAGCACGACGACCCGGGTTGTATCGGACCGGCGTTGAAACTGTTCCCGCAGCAGTGCAACTGAACGATCGCTGCTGCCATCGTCCACGAAAATGACTTCGTATTGCCGCCCGAGCTTATCGAGCTCCGGGTAAAGCCGCGCGTACAGCGACGCCAGACCCGCCTCCTCGTTGTAGACGGGAATGACGACCGACAAAGTCGCACTCATCTACGCCCTCCCCTTCAAAACCTGTGTCACCGCTGTTACCACCCTATCGACGTCCTCGAGTTCCATGGTCGGAAAGAGCGGCAACGTTACGGTCTGCCGACCGATTCGCTCCGCGTTCGGAAATTGCCCTTCCCGGTATCCCATCGCCTTGTAGACGGTGAAAAGATGAATCGCCGGATAGTGCACACCAACGGCGATGCCGTGCTCTTTCAGCGCCTCCATGAACTGCGGACGGGACATGCGGACCGTCTCGAACGGCACCAGTACCGTGAGGACGTGCCAGCTATGCCCTTCGTCGCCGCGCTCCGGCAGGCGCACCGGCGGATTGTCCTGCCAGAGCTCATAGTAGCGCGCCACCAGTTCGCGCCGCCGCGCGTTGAATTCCTCGAGACGCCGCAACTGGCCGAGGCCCACGGCCGCCGCCACGTCGGACAGATTCGACTTGCCGCCCGCGATCAGGGTATCAAAGCCGTCAATACCCGACTTCACCTGGCCATGCCAGCGCTCCAACTCGATCGCCTTGAGCTCCTCGGGCGAGCCGCCCGAAATCGCGCCCCCCTCGATGGTGGTCATGTTCTTGTTGGGGTGGAAGCTAAAGCAGACCAGGTCACCGAAGCTACCGATACGGCGCCCGCGCCACGCAGACCCGATGGCGTGTGCGGCGTCTTCGATGACGCGCAGCTTGTGGCGGTTGGCAATCGCATAGAGGCGATCCATGTCGACCGGGAGTCCGCCGAAATGCACCGGCATGATCGCCCGCGTGCGTGGAGTGATTGCGGCCTCGACCTGGTCGAGGTCGATGTTGCGCGAATCGAGGCCCACATCCACAAATACCGGTCGCGCGCCAACCCGAACAATGACGTTAGCCGTCGCAACAAAGCTCAACGCGGGTGTGATGACCTCGTCCCCGGGACCGATGCCACACGCCCGCAGCGCCATCTCCATTCCGGCGGTGGCCGATGTCTGCGTGCGGATCGGGCGACCCCCGAGATAACGCGACAGCTCGGCTTCGAGCGCGGCTACCTTCGGGCCCGTCGCCAGCCATCCGGACCGCAACACCTCGACGACCGACTGAATGGTCTCTTCGTCGAGCGTAGGACGTGTAAATGGCAGCATCTTAGTCATCATTCACCTCACGAGCGCGCAACGAGAACCACACCGGCAATGATCACGGCGACGCCCATGACCCGCTGCACGTTCGGCACTTCGTCGAACAGCCAATAGGCCAGACCGATATTCAACACATAGCCCAACGAGAGCAGCGGATAAGCCTGGCTCACCGGTACGCGCGACAAACCGACGGTCCAGACAACGACACTCACTCCATACGCGGTGAGCGCATACCACAACGAGGGTACGGACAGCAGCTGCAAGGCCCGACCCATCATATGGCCGTCGGTCGTGACCAACGGACCACTGATGCGTGTCGCCGCCTTCAGCCACAATTGCGCAAAGGCGTTCAACAACACCCCACACAACAACACGCCGAAGTCCGCGAGCTTCATGAGCGGCTCACCGCAACTGTGTGATTATCCGCCGCGATGACCCGCCCGGGCAGGCCGCGATGCCGGTAAGCATCCCAGGCCTTCGGACCGAAGAAGGCGACGGCATCGGTGCTCGAGCCCCAGCGGGTGACGAAGTCGGCCGGCGTCGCCATCTGCTTTCCCGGCTCGGCATGCAACCCGAATTCCAGCTCGCCCGCGAATTCCACGACGGTCAGGGTTCTCTCCAAGTAGGGTGAGATCGTTTCGCGATACTGCCCGACGCTGTACAAGGCCGTCTCCGGATGAACGTGGGGTTTTACGGCCGCGACCAGGTCGCGGGCCGAATGCTCCGGGGGAACCGCCCCGAGCGCCATCATGAAAGATTGCCAGGCCACCGCGGCCGCGGCGGCAGTGGCGACGACCGGCGCGGCGACGCCGTCTCGCTGCCTGCGACTCGCGATCACGGCAACGATCATTGCGACGACAGCGATCGCCGCCCAGAGCAGCGCTTCCCGGGGAACGAAGCTGTTATGGAGCGCCGAATAGACCAACAGACCCAGGGCGACGACGCTGACCAGCACCGCCGTGATGACAGCCGTCGTGCGCAGGAAGCTCACTCGATCCGCCACATAGACACCCACCACGGCGGCCAGCGGCGGAAACAGCGGCTGGATGTAAGGCGCGAGCTTCGATCCGGACGCGGAGAAGAAGACCAGCGTGAACCCGGAGAAAATCAACAGGAAGCGCAACGGCTTGAACTGTTGGGTTGGACCGGCATCGCGCCAGGCGCGGACCGATGCTCCGGCGAGCGACAGCCCCCAGGGTAAAACCCCGAGCAGCAGCGGCGGCAGAAAGAACCACCAGGGCTCGACTCTCTGATGCACGGTCGTCAGGAAACGCGCGAAATGCTCATGAATGAAAAAGAACTCGGGAAAGTCGGAATTCCGCATCGACACGGCAATGAACCACGGTGCCGCCACTAACAGAAACAGGGGCACGCCAACGACAGCGTGCAACCGCTTCCAGGGGCGCACATCGCGCTCTATCAACGAGTACAAGACGAGACTTCCTCCCGCGAGGACACCGACCACGATGCCCTTACTCAGAATCGCCAGCGCCGCGGCCACCCATGCCACGAGCATCCAGCGACGCTCGTCCCCGCTCCCCATCTGCGAACTCTGGGCCAGCGTAAAGGCGAATACCGCCCCCGTCAGCCAGAAACTGAAACCGGGATCGAGCAGG
>DATMQL010000361.1:0-4609 GCA_035566815.1 Steroidobacteraceae bacterium
ACCGCATAGCGGAGATTGCCGTCACCCAGACCATGGTGGAGCGCGTCCGCCGCCGCTTCGGTCTGCAGCCCCAGAGGCTCGCCGGCGACACTGTCTATGGCGCGGTCAGGCTGCTCAAGTGGTTGGTGGACCGTCAGATCGCGCCGCACATCCCGGTCTGGGACAAGTCGGCACGCTCCGATGGCACCTTCAGCCGGGCCGACTTCGTTTTCGACCGATCGCACAACATCTACATCTGCCCGAATGGAAAGCTGCTGCACACCACCGGAACAGTCATCGACGGCAGTACCCTTCGCTATCGTGCCTCAAAGCTCGATTGCGATGCCTGCGCGTTCAAAATGCAGTGCTGCCCGCACACGCCTGCGCGGCAGATTCCCCGCGATCTTCATGAGGACGCTCGCGATGTGGCGCGCGCACTAGGCAAAACCGAGGCTTTCGAACAATCATGCCGGGAGCGCAAGAAGGTCGAGATGCGGTTCGCACACATGAAGCGTATCTTCAAACTCGATCGACTCCGACTACGAGGCTTGAGTGGCGCCAAGGACGAGGTGCTGCTGACCGCAACGGCACAGAACTTGAGGCGGTTGGCCAAATTCCTCTGTCGTGCGCCGCCAACGCCAGCAACATGCGCGGCGTGAGTGTGGATGGGGGTGGTTTGTCAGTTTTCCCGGAAGGGAAAGCAAAGCCAACGATCAAAAACTCAAAGAATGGCCCCAGCCGTGCGACACGACCAACTTTTGCAACAGAATCCCCCTCAAAGCGAACATCGCGAGCTTGCCTCGATATGTTCGTTCAGTGCCACCAGAGGCCCTAATTCAGCATTCCAAGCACACCAGGCAGCCACAGCGAGATCTCCGGGATGTACGTCACCATCACCAGGAACACCAGCATGGTGCCTAGCCACGGCAGCACCGCCACGGTGAGTTCGGTGATACCCATCTTGGTGATGCCGGAGGCAACGTAGAGATTCAGCCCCACCGGCGGATGGCACAGCCCGACCTCCATATTGACCGCCATTAGGATGCCGAGGTGGACCGGGTGCACGCCCAGCCTCGCCGCCATAGGGAAGAGGATCGGCGCCATGATGAGCACGATTGCCGCCGGGTCCATGAAGTTGCCGGCCGCCAGCAGCACGATGTTAGTGACGAGCAGGAACGCCACCGTGCCGAAGCCCTGCGCCGTCATCCATTCGGCCATGGACTGGGGGATCTGCTCGGAGGTCAGCAGCCAGGAGAACACCGCCGCATTGGTGATGATGTAGAGGATCATCGCGCTCATGGATGCCGCCTTGAGCAGCACGGCCGGCACGTCGGCGAGCTTGAGCTCCTTGTAGACGAATACAGCGATGAAGAACGCATATACCGCCGCCATGGCGGCCGCCTCGGTCGGGGTGAACAGTCCGGAATAGATGCCACCGAGCACCAGCACGATTAGGAACAGCCCCCAAAAACCGTCGCGGAAGGCGCGCAGGCACTCACCCCAGCTTGCCCGCTTCATGCGCGGGTAATCGTTGCGCCAGGCGCGATACCAGGTCATGGCGCCGAGCATGGTGGCGAGCATCAGGCCGGGCACGAGCCCAGCAATAAACAATTGACCGACCGAGGCCGAATCGACAATGGCGCCGGTCGGCCCCTTGGGCTGCATGCCGCTGGTCGCGACCGCGAAGATGACGAGATTGATCGAGGGCGGAAACAGGATGCCGAGCGCGCCCGAGGTCGCGATCACACCGGCGCCGAAACGCGGCGGATAACCGTTCTGCACGATGGCCGGCAGGATGATGGAGCCGATGCCGACGACGGTGGCGACCGAAGATCCGGAGATAGCGGCAAATAGCGCGCAGGCGACGACGCCCGCGAGCCCGAGGCCACCGTACCAATGCCCGATCATCGAGGTGGCGAACGCGATCATGCGGGCGGCGACGCCTCCGGAGGTAAGGAAGTTGCCGGCCAGGATGAAGAACGGGATCGCCATGATCTCGAAGCGGTCGATGCTAGTGAACAGTTTGAGCCCGACCATCTTGGGATCGACACTGCTGAGGATGAACAGATAGGTAAGCACGGAGAGGCCGAGCGCGATCGCGATCGGCATGCCGGTCGCCATCAGGGCGAGTAACAGGGCAAACAGGAGCGCCGCGCGCACCGACTGCGACAGCTCGATGATGTCGAGCCGGGCGGCGAGACAGATGACGGCGAGCACCACCGGGATCACGATGATTAGCACCGCCATGACGAGGGCGCTGTGCGGCCGCATGCCGGACATTTTGGAGATATGGGAAAGCGTGCTCACCGCACCGGCTCGGCGATGGGCGCCGCCACTTCACGTGGGGCCTCGTATTCGATGCCATGCGCTTGATGCGGGACGATGCCGGTGCGCAGGAAGCGCCACATCACCTGCAGAAACCGGAAGCACATGAGGTAGGAACCCAACGGAATGCAGAGATAGATCATCCAGCTCGGCCATTCGAGCTCCTGCGACACCTGGTCGGCATCGAGCTCGTAGACATAAACGGCGCCGAGCGTGCCGATGACGCCGGTGAATAGGGCGCCGCACAGAAGCGCGAACACGATCACCGGCTTGCGCGTGGCCGGTGTGAGCTGCTTGACGAAGACATCCACGCCGACATGGATTCCGGTGCGCACCCCGAGCGCGGCGCCAAACTTCGCCATCCACACGAGCATGTAGGTGGCAAGCTCCTGGGCCCAGGAGAGATTGATCGAGGTGAGCGAAACGTAGGTCCAATCGCAGCCGAGGCTTAGCCAGGTCAGGCCGTGCGCCGTGGCCCAGTTACTGAGAACCACCGAAGTGCTGGCGCCGTAGCGATGGACCACGGCCACAAAGGTCACAATGGTGGCGGCGCCCATCAGAACGACGATAATCCACTCTTCGAGCCGATCGAGAATGCGGTCGAGCACGGTGTGTCCAATCGGTCCTGATCAGTTTCGCTCTGTCGGGGCCCTAGGGCAAAGTCGCGGGCGGTCCGCTTCCGCCGCTTGCGAGGCTGTGAAGAAATCCCCCGCAGACCGGTACGATTGCGCATCGCAACGCGGACAAACCAGAACCGCGCGGAATTTGTCTATTTCTTCATGGGCTCCTGCGCGCAGGAAGGAGGTCTGCTCAGGACTGCGGCGGCACGAAGCCCGAGGCTTGGTAGATCTTGTCGATGAAGTCCTTGCCGAAGCGGCTCTGCATTTCCTTGTGCACCGGCATGAGTTTAGCAACCCACGCCTTCTTCTCGGCGTCGGTAAGCACGTGGACCTGGATCTTGCCCGAGGCTTTGATCTTCTCCAGCGCGTCGGCGTTGTCCTTCTCGGCGGTCGCGTTGAAGAAATCGGTCGACTCTTTCACGGCCCGCGCCAGCGGCGTGCGAACGTCCGCCGGCAGGGCATCCCAGAACTTCTTGTTGGTGACGAGCGCATAGGTGAGCCGCCCATGATAGGAGACGGTCAGGTATTTCTGCACTTCGTAGAATCTCTGCGTCAGGATGTTGGACGGCACGTTGTCCTCGCCGTCGACGACGCCGGTCTGCAGCGCCTGATAGAGCTCCGAGAACGCCATGATCTGTGGAATGGCACCGAGTTCGCGCGCCACCGCATCGAGCACCTTCGATCCCTGGATGCGCATCTTGAGCCCGCGAAAATCCTCAGGCCGGATGAGCGGCTTGTTGGAAGTGTAGACGTGCGCGCCGTTGTCCCAATAGGCAAGCGGTAACACGGCCTTGGCTTCGAGCTTCTTGTTGAGGTCGGCCATCATCGGGCTGGCCATCATCTGGCGGGCGCGCGCGTCGTCGCTCATGAGAAACGGCAGATCGAAGACGTCGAATTCCTTGACACCGAGCGGGCCGAACTTGGAGATCGACGGCGCCAGGATCTGCACCGCGCCGAGTTGCAACGCCTCCAATTCCTCTTTGTCCTTGTAGAGCGAGGAGTTGGGATAGACCTCCACCTTCACCTTGCCGCCGGTGTACTTCTCGGCGAGATCTTTAAACACAATGGCAGCCTTGCCCTTGGGGGCGTCTGGCGACACCACATGGCTGAACTTGATGATGATCGGCGCTTGGGCCATGGCGGTGCCGTAAAGCGCGAAGCCGAATAGCCCCGGGCCCATGGGCGTAAAGCCAGCGGCTGCGATCGCCGCGAGAACGAGTTTGCGCATGTTTCCTCCGAAACTTATTCGGGCGAGTGGCGAGGGCGCCCGGTTTTAATCGTTCGCTTTTACATCAGCTTCCGGGACAGTAAAAGCCTAGCGGAGATTGCGGCGCTCACAGGCCGCCAACCTACTTGGAGGTGCGTGGCGCGCGGAACCCGCAACAGCAACCCTCAAAAATGCGATCGGGCAGATGGCTCGGGAGAAGTCCGCTTTGCCCCGAAAGCCGACATGCCATTGCATCGCAGCGAAGTGACGCGCTGTGCCATTAGGCGACATAGGCTCGCGCCCAGGCCTGACCTCGCCCTGCGGGCATGGAGCGCCGAGCGCAACAACGCTCAAAGCGACGCTGTCGAAGAGCCCACTGCCGCTTTGATTGGTAGACTAAATTGAAACAACGCGCCGTCTTTGTTATCGGCCGACGCCGAAAGTTGACCCTCATGGCGTGAAATAATCATCCGGCAAA
>DATMQL010000362.1:0-3074 GCA_035566815.1 Steroidobacteraceae bacterium
TTCGCGGGCACTTTGTGGTCGAGTTTGGTCACGGCACGCTTCCGCATTTTGATTGATAGGCACGACCCCATCCAGCCCCGCGCGGCTGCGACCCAGCCGCGGCGGAGCGCGGTGGGTATTGTGACACTCTCATCTGGAGGGTGAAGGCTCTTCATTCCCCGGATCGACTTTAACGCCCGTTGAATAATTCGCAGGCGCTCGCGCCTGTGGCGAAACCGGGTTGGAGTGGTAGCCGCAGGTATTCGACACCCCCGGTGCAGCGCGCCCGATCGAGGGGTTACATAAATCCTGCTAAAGAAGCCTCATTTCCCCAAAAGGGAGTGCCGTTGCCACGATGATGGGCCGTCGCAGGGACGCCCTGTGGTCCGGTTGGAAGAATCGCTCCTTCCTTGACAAGGTCCAGGGCCTGGCATAATTTCAACGTGCGCTGAATTCGAAAGGGGGGCCGGATCGTGTCGGCTTCGGCATAGGCGGTCGGGATTGAGGGGGTCGAAATGGGGTCATCTCACTGCACCCGCGCGTGGCTCGCGGGCGTTGTAACGTCATTCTGCGTTTCCCTGGCGGCGGCACAAAGCGCCCCGCCGGCGCCTTCGCCCGAAAGTTACGGGTCGAGCGTGGAACTCGCGGAGGTCATCGTCACGGCGAACCGTCGATCCGAGTCCATCCAGAACGTGCCCGGCCAGGTTACCGCGTTGACCTCCGGCACCCTGGACCAGATCAACGCCCGCGATTTGAACGACTTTGCCGGCTTCGTGCCGGGGTTGAGCTTCTCCTCAACGGGGCCGAGCACGAACCTGCTCGTGCTTCGCGGCATCACCACCGGCTCGCAGTTGAGTAGCGCCACGGGCGTCTATCTCGATGACATCCCGATCGGCGCCAGCACCTCCAACGGGGTCGGCTATCAGAGTTTGAACATCAATACGTTCGACCTCGATCGCGTGGAAGTGCTGAACGGTCCGCAAGGTACTCTGTACGGCGCGACCTCGCTCGGTGGCACCATCAAGTACATCACCAATGCACCGGACTTGAAGGCCTTCGGACTCGATGTGGGCGTGCAGGTCTCCTCCACGCAGCATGGCCACATCGATCATGCGTATACCGGCATGCTCAACCTGCCGCTCGCCGATATTGCCGCGGTCCGCCTCGACGGCTACCAGGTCTATGATTCGGGCTATGCCAAGGACCCCATCTACGGCCGCGACAATCAAGGCTGGGCCCGCTCGGAAGGCGGCCGGCTCGCGGTGTTGCTGCAGCCGATCGAGCAACTCGAGATCCAGCTGCGTGCCTCCACTCAACACATTCCGAGCGAAAGTGCGAATGTCGCCTTTCGCGATCCGGTGACCCGGCAGCCGACCTACGGTCTCTACGAGCAGGCCTACCCGACATTTCAGCCCTCCGATTACAGTTTGACCCTGTATTCGGCCAACATCAGTTACGACACGCCCTGGGCCAGGATCAGCTCGATCACGGGCTACCAGATCAACAACGGCACGAGCTACACGGACAACAGCCTGATCTATGACGCCGCCCTGGGAGTGTTGGGCGCGGGCAAAGATCCGTGGAGCCTCTACGTCAACACGACGACCAAGAAGTTCAGCCAGGAGCTGCGCCTCGCCTCCCATGAGAGCCGGTATTTCCAATGGCTGCTGGGTGCGTTTCTGAGCAACGAGAAGACCAGCGAGATCGTCGATCTTTTCGATAACGCGAATCCGGGTGGAACGTTTTTCGGGCTGTCGCCCTTCACGAGCTTCTTGCCCAGCACCTACCGCGAGTATGCGGCGTACGCGGACGGTACGGTCTTTTTCACCAGGCAGTTCGAATTGGGACTGGGCGTGCGCTATAGCCGGCAAAAACAGGCGTACGACGAAACTGTGAGCGGCTTGCTCGCCACTGGCTCGGCCGCGGTCCTGACGCCGCCCGTGGCGACCTCCGATCAGAGCGTGACGACGTACCTGATCAATCCCAAATTCCACATCACCGATGATGTAATGGTCTACGCCCGCGCGGCCAGCGGTTTCCGGCCCGGCGGCCCCAACTTCGTGCTGTCGCCCGGCCTGGGCAACCCCACGTTCGCACCGGACCGGCTCTGGAGTTACGAGCTCGGCGAGAAATCGGCGCTGCTCGACAAGCGGGCGACGCTGGACTTCGATGTGTACGACATCCTGTGGAAGGATATCCAGGTTACGGTAAACAACGGCGGTGTGAACCAGCTCGAGAATGCCGGTACCGCGCGAGTCACGGGCGCCGAGCTCTCATTCAACTATCGCGTACTGCCGGCGCTGACGCTCGGCGGCTCGGCTGCGTACACGAATGCGCGCCTTTCCTCTACGGCGCCGGTGATCGGTGTGGAGTCGCCCGGTGTCCGCCTGCCGCTGTCACCGCGTTTCAACTTCGCGCTGCTCGGCACCTACAACCTCGACCTCGTCGGCGGGTACACCGGCTCGGTCAATGTCACCGACCGCTGGATCGGAGAGCGCAACGCCGGCTTCGGTACGCGCATCAGTCCGCAGTACCGTTTGAGCTCGTACAACATCACGGACTTCAACCTGACGGTCCTTGCGCCCTATCACCTGGAATACCGGCTGTTCCTGCGCAATATCTTCGATCGAGCAGGCGAGGTCTCGGCTTCCGTTCTGGCCGACGAGTACAATCCCACGTCGCCGGTTCCCGTGGTCCTTACACAACCGCGCACGGTGGGTCTGTCGATGAACTACAAGTTCAATTGAGCGTATGGAATTCTGTACTGTCGAGACCGCTTGCGGCCAGGTCCGAGGCCTGATCAGCTCAGGCGTCCTGCAGTTCAAGGGCGTACCGTACGGCGCCTCGACCGCCGGCACGAACCGCTTTCAGAGGCCGCAGCGGCCGCCACCCTGGACCGGCGTGCGCGACTGTTTCGGCTACGGCCCGGTATCGCCGCAAGTTCCCTACGATGTCAGTCACGAGTATGCGCGACTCATCCAGTTCGACTTGAATGTCGCACCGGGCGGGATGGGCGAGGACTGTCTCCACCTCAACATCTGGACGCCGGGGACCGGCCGCCAGGACAAGCGCGCGGTGCTGTTTTGCATTCACGG
>DATMQL010000363.1:0-6357 GCA_035566815.1 Steroidobacteraceae bacterium
TTGCTGCCAAGCCGCGCGAAGCGTGAGCGCATCCGGGGCAGTAACTCGATACCGCTCCCGTCGGGCAGACTCAAATCGCAAATGGCAAGATCGAACGTCGCGCGCTCGCCCACCGCCGTCGCCGCGGCGAGGCTGGGGACACAGACGACAAAGTGGCCGTGACTCGTCAACAGGCGGCGGCAGGCTTTCGCAACACCCTCGTGGTCTTCGACGAGGAGGATGCGCAATGCATGCGGGACGCCACTCTCGTCGCTCTTCATCGGGAGCTCATGCAGATGGGCGGTACTCGAAGCCACTTCCAGCTCCGAGGTCGCTGCATCGAGCATGCGTGAGTTGACGGCGGCAGTGGCGTCGAGGGCCGCGGTTTCAATGCCGTCGCCGGCCGGCAGGCTTTGAGAATCGGGCCTGTGGAGCGGCAAAGTCACGGTAAACGTCGCTCCGCGGCCTTCCCCCTCGCTCGCCGCGGCGATCTTCCCGCCATGCAGCTCTACGATCCGGTGGGCGATGGCGAGACCGAGCCCCAGTCCTTGCGAGCGGCGCTCCCCGGTGGCTCCCTGCCAGTAGCGCTCGAAGAGGTGAGGCAATCCTTCCGGCGCGATTCCCTGCCCCGAGTCGCGGACGAGCAGTTCCACGTTTTCGCCGTGGCGCCCATAGCGAAGCTGGATCCGGCCCCCGGGCGGGGTGAAGCGGATCGCGTTCGACAGCAGGTTCCACACGACCTGTTGCAACCTTTCCGAATCACCGTTGACGGTGCCGGCGCCGGATTCCAACGCGGTCTCCACAGTGAGGTTCTTGGCAATGGCGGCAGGCCTGAATGAATCGACTACGATTCCTATCGTTTGCGCCAGTGAGGCAACAGGTTTCGGGTCGATCCGCAGGTGGCCGGTGACGATGCTCGAGATGTCCAGGAGGTCGTCGACGAGTCGACGTTGCACCCGTGCGTTACGATCGATGAGCTCCAGCGCGTGGACCGCTTCACGGGGGTCGAGTCGGTTGTCCTTGAGAAGAGCGGTCCAAGCCAGCACCGCCATCAACGGCGTACGCAGCTCATGCGACAGCATCGTAAAGAAAACGTCCCGGGCACGGTTCGCCTGTTCCGCCGTTTCACGTGCGCGCCGTTCGGCAGCGTGCAGGCGCGCCTGGGCGAGCCGGGATTCCACACGAGCCAACAGTTCCCGGGCCGAGAAAGGCTTGATGACGTAGTCGTCCGCTCCGGCACGCAGTCCTTCAGACGACGCTTCCTCACCAGCACGCGCCGAAAGCAACATGACGGGTAGCTTCTCGGACGCTGTGTTGGTACGAATCGCACTCAGGAGCCCAAAGCCGTCCATGACGGGCATCATGACATCGGCGATGACGAGATCCGGAAGCCTATGCCGGATATGCTCCATGGCTACCGCCCCATCCGAAGCGGTATCAACCTGCCACCGGTTGCCGAGGAGGTGGCGCAGATAGCCGCGCATGTCGGCGTTGTCGTCGACGATCAGAATGCGTGCCCGCGCCGCCTCGTCCGCTCGAGGTACTTCACTCTCGCTGCTGGAGGGTGCCTCGCCCGGCGGGGACTCATGGAACGCCGCGCCGCCACTGTCGGGCAGCCAGCCCAGCGCCTCCTCGACGAAGGGAAAAGCACCAATGCGAGCGCGTTCGAGCGTTCGCATGCGGCCGATGCGTTCCGTCGGCAAATGAGCAGAGCCGCGTGGAATGCGCAGCGTAATGGCGGTTCCGACGCCGACTTCGCTATGGGCCTCGATGGTGCCGCCGTGAAGCTTCACCAACTCGTGCACCAGGGAAAGTCCGATGCCCGAGCCCTCGTGAGTGCGCGCCTGGGTCGTGCGGCCACGAAAGAAGCGCTCGAACAAGCGTGGCAGGTCTTCCGCAGCCACACCACAACCGGTATCACTCACCCGTAGCTCAATGTGGTCGTCGAGCGCCTGCTGGGAGATCCGTACCTCCCCCTTGAACGTGAATTTGAAGGCGTTGGAAACCAGGTTGAGAACGATCTTTTCCCACATGTCCCGATCGACGTAAACGTCGTCGGGCAGTTTTGGGCATTCGAGCGTCAGCTCCACGCCCGCGCGCTCGAACGCAGAGCGAAAGACGCTCGCGAGGTCCATCGTGAGGCCGGCCAGATCCGTCGCCTCGTAGCTGGCCTCGATGCGTCCTGCTTCGATACGAGAAAACTCCAGGAGCGAGTTGACGAGCTTCAACAAGCGGGCGCCACCACGTCTGGCGATCTCGAGAAGGCCTCTGTCAGCATTCTCGAGCGTCGTCCGTGCGAGCAGGTCGTCGAGAGGTGCGAGCAACAGGGTAAGCGGCGTCCGCAGCTCGTGACTGATGTTGCTGAAGAACACCGTCTTGGCGCGATCGAGCTCGGCGAGCGCCTGGGCCCGGTCGCGGACATGTTGTTTGGCGCGGGCGCTCGAGATCGCCGTCTCCAGGTGGTTGGCGATGAGCTCATGAAACGCGCGCGACTCATCGAGGGGTCGCATCGGGTTTACGCCGGCAATCAGGACCGCGGCAAGATGCTCGCTGCCGGGGTTCAACACTGGAAGCGCCAACGCTTGCTGGGGCGTCACTTCCGGCGTGCGAACCAGACCTTGGATAATGGGCTGAATATCGTCCAGTAGCACCGCGGCTCGTGATGCTGCGACTCGCGCAATCGCACACAACGGCGTTTCAGCGAAGTCGATCGTCTCCGTAACACCGCGCGGGAGCGACATGAGTCCCGCGGTTCCGGCGACGTGCGCTTTTTTTCCGTCTTTATCCAATAGATAGAGCAGGGCGAACGGCAGATCGCGAGGGTTGCCCTCCAGGGTCGCGACGGCAGACTGACACGCGGCCTCCGGCGTCTCGGCCAACGAGCTGCGCGCGGCCAGTGCCCGCAGGCAGTTGATCTGCCGCTCGGCGATGACGCGCGCCGTGTTCTCGATGGCCGTACAGAAAATGCCGTTCGGCTGGTTTTTGTCGTCGCGAAGGGCGGCGAACGAGAAGGTGAGGTAGGTTTCTTCCAGGTAGCCGCTGCGCTCGAGGGGGAACAGCAGATCGGCTTCGCCCGTCGGCTCGCCTGTGGTGAGGGTGTGGGTGAAGCGGGGTAACAGGATCTCGTTCCAGATTTCCTTCCAGGCGACGGGCACTGGCAGTCCGAGCGCGGCCGGGTGTCGGGAGGCGCCGGCGAGCGGAATGAACGCGTCGTTGTAGAAGTAGATCAGCTCTTTGCCGAGGCCTATGGCCGTCGGGAAGCTCGAATCGAGAATGATCTGCACGGCATGACGCCAACTCTCAGGCCAGAACTCCACCGGACCGATAGGCGTTGCCGACCAGTCGAACTCGCGGAAGCGGCGCGCCATTTCACCACGAGCGACTGCTTTTTCCTCGGGGCGGTGCCGCATGGAGTCTTCAGGCAACTTGAGCTCGACATCCGTGATAAGTGCCGACATGACCTTCAGAGTGGAGCTCATGCGTTGTGTCACTCCCCTTGACCGACATGCGACCTTGATGGGGAGAATAATCCCGATGCGGCGCGGGCGATACACATGCAACGCGGATAGAACACATTAGTCTGCATGCAGCGGGGTTGTGCAGCGCAATGCTGGAGCAACGTCGCTACCATGCGACATATTCGTCGCCCGGCGGGGATGTCAGGCTGTCAGAACTGCAGTGTCGGGTTGTGATGCGCCGAAAAACAGTGTCGACAGGCGCTCAGGACTGAGGATCATCACCAGCGGCGCGTTAGGATCCGCCGGCTCGATGGCCAAGGTGGCCAGCTGATCGCTCGAGCCGTCGATCGGCAGCAGTCGGTCGGTCGGAACCTCGGAAACGTCTCCCAACACCTCGACGAGCAGACCGAGCGGTTGCACCCGGCCGGGCACACGGATGACCACGACGATTCTGTCCTTTTCAAGCACGCGGCCGCCGAGCACCCGGGTCAGATCCGCCACCGCGATAGGCTCACCCGCGAACATCAGAAAGCCCGCGCACCACTGCTCGGCCGTCGGTAGTGTCTGAAGTGCACGCGGATCGACTGCCTCGATGACATTCGCGGTGGGTAATGCGTACCAGCTATCGCCCGCGGCGAAGGTTGCGAACTCGAGGATGTCCTGTTTGCCGCTTTCCGACCGCGTGGAGGCGCGCTGTGGCAACTCGCCTCGAGCCACTCTGCGTTGCTGCTCCACTTTACCTATTGGGATGAGCACCACCGCGTGTCCATCCACTCCGGGATATTCGCGGTACCCCGTATCGCGCTTCGTACCGATGGCGTGGTAGGCATCCCCCACCCTCGACACGCGGGCCGCGCCGGACCGGGCGGCTTCCCGGATCCACTGCAGGCCCAGCGTATCCGCATCGACCGCGGTGTTGCTGGCGATGACCCGCAGCTCGCGATCGAGGAACATTGCAATGCAACCGGGTAATGCGTTGCCTTGCTCGTCCCGCGGCAGCGAGTCTTGCAACATCGCGGTGAGCTGCGGCGCCGTATCGAATATGACGGCGACCGCGCCGACGACGCCTCCCTGGGGAGCGCGCACGGCGGCCGCAAAAATCCAGGTCGGTCGACCGTCGTAAAACGCACTGGGCTCGAATCCGGAGACGCTGTAATCCTGCGCTCCGTGGAGGGAGAGCGTCCGCGCTGCCCATGGCGCATCGATGGAGGTGCCCAGCAGGTGCTCGTATTCGGTGCGTGATGTCGCGATGACGCACCGTTCGGCGTCCAGAAGGAGTATGCAATGGTACGCCGTGTACAGGCCGTTGATCCGGCGCAGAACGCTAGTTGCTGCCTCGTCGTCACAACCCTCCGCGGCGGTGAGGCGGCCGATGAGCGTGGCATCCAGAGCCCACCAACGGCAATCGTTGGCTCGCTCGTAGAGACTTCTCGCCATCAGCTCGCTGGCGAGTGACGCCATGAATTGACTATCGTGGAGAACGGAGGACACGATGGTTTCGTGCAATTCCTCGATGGAGTGCTCGAAGACGTCCTTCGTCTTGCGGCCCATGTTGCTGATCTCACGCAACAGGGCCTTGGCGAAGGCTCCGTTGCCTGCGTCGGCCAAAGACAAGCGGACGCTGCCGTTCCAGACGGAACGATTGAGATCGCGCTGAACCGCGTCGGCCTGGCGGGGAATCTCCCTGAGAGCCGTGGAGAACGTGGCAGCGCTCGCGCGCAGGTCCGTCAGGACTTCCGAAGTGCAACCCAAACCCGCGGTGCGCTCATCCGTCTCAAACGCGCGGTCCAGTGGCACCATCACGTGCCCACGCCACTTCGGACCGGCGTAGCCCTGGTAAGGCTGCGCGGTGCGGGTCACTGCCAGAAACTCCCGTCCGGCAAAACGAACGATATCGCCCGTCTCACCATTCCCCGGCGACACCCTTGCGCCGACCGGCACCTGGTAGGGATCGCTGGTCGCAATGACTTCGTCATTGGCATCCAACAGGGAGAGCACGGTCCAATCGGTTGGGGAACGCAGCTTTGCGAATATTCCGTCGCACTCATCCTCCAGCCGGAAACACAGGCACAGGACACAGGCCGCCTGGCGCTCCGTGGCGATACGGTAGGAATAGATGAGAGCACGGCGCGCCTCGGGGACGAGGTCGCTCCGCCGGCAGGTCTCTACGTAGGTCCGATCGCTTGCGAGCGTACTCGCCACCAGCGGGTCCAACGTTTTGGGGGGTGCGCTGCCGTTCTCGAGCTGGGTGAGCACTTCGCCTTCGGCCGAGATCACTATGACGTTGTGATAGACGGAGTACTTAGCAACGTACTCTCCGAGTCGGCGTTGCAGAGAACGGGTCGCTGCCGTGACGGAGCGTTCCTCCTCCACGAAGCGGCGGATGCTGGCGTCCGCCGCTAGAAACCCGATGTCGGCCGTCCGCTCGAAGAGATTCCGAACCAGGATATCGATGACCACCTGTGCGCGGGCGCGCGCGGCCAGGAGCGCTTTCTTATGTGTTTCCGCGGCGAGGTGGGTGACCAGATCGCCCGCCAGCGCCTCGAAAGCCTGTCGGGTGCCGGTGAGATTGGTCCCGTCTTCGCTCAGATGGGACAGCAACGCAAGGCTGTCCCACGCGCCCTGTAGCGTGGCAAGCCGCTCGCGGTAGCCGGCGACAGCCGGCATATGTTGTGTCAAACGGGACATGTTGACATTTCATAACGACTGCGCCGCCGAAAACTTGAACGACCGCCCAATTTGCAGATGTCATCGCACAGATTTCGGGGTAACCGCGCCGAGCGGACGCCGGGGCGGCAATTCCTTGCCGCCGCGGGGGCGGCGCAGGCGGCAATAGTCGGCCGCTGGTAGTCTTGTGGTTTTCCGCGGGTTTACGAGCATGAGGTTGCATCAGGGGCGCAGTCTGCGGTGGGCGGTCGCG
>DATMQL010000364.1:0-6474 GCA_035566815.1 Steroidobacteraceae bacterium
TATTGACCTGGTACGGGAGCTCCGTGACGATGATGGCCTGCCGGTCAGCCTTGCCAACGTCCTCGATTTCGATCTTCGCGCGCACCGACAGCCGGCCGCGCCCGGTGCGGTAGGCCGTCGCAATTTCCTGCGCGCCATTGATGATGCCGCCAGTCGGGAAATCGGGCCCCGGCACATGTTGCATCAGGGCCGCCAGCGGCAGCGCCGGATCGTCCAGCAGCGCCAGGCAGGCGTTCACGATCTCGGTGAGATTGTGGGGCGGGATGTTGGTCGCCATGCCGACCGCGATACCCGTCTGCCCATTGACGAGCAGGTTCGGGATGCGTGCGGGCAGCACCGAAGGCTCGTGCTCCGACTCATCGTAGTTCGCGTTGAAATCGACGGTTTCTTTCTCGATGTCCGCCAGCAGCTCGTGCGCCATGCGTGACATGCGGACTTCGGTGTAACGCATGGCGGCCGGCATGTCGCCATCCACCGACCCGAAATTTCCCTGGCCGTCGATGAGCAGGTAGCGCATCGAGAAGGTCTGCGCCATACGCACCATCGTGTCGTACACCGCCGTGTCACCGTGCGGGTGGTACTTACCGATGACGTCGCCCACGATACGGGCGGACTTTTTATAGGCCTTATTGTAGTCATTGCCGAGCTCGCGCATGGCGAACAGCACGCGGCGATGAACAGGCTTCAAACCGTCCCGGACGTCGGGCAGTGCGCGCCCGACGATCACGCTCATGGCATAGTCGAGGTAGGACTGCCGCATCTCGTCTTCGAGGCTGACGGGCAGAATTTCACGTGCAATATCGGTCATTCAGTAGTACGCAATCCGGTCGACTTGAAAGGCGAATCTTAACACGGAAGAGGTTCTTTTTACCCGTTGCCGTTACGCGCGGCGGGAAGCTTGGGCGCGCCGACGTGGAGGCGGCGCAGCGCGCACCCCGATATACTGCGGCCTGATTTTTCAAGCGCTTTCCGCGCAGATGCCACCAAAAGAATCCGTCGATCTGGTGATCGAAGCCCGCTGGGTGCTGCCGATCGCGCCTGTCAACACCGTTCTCACCGATCACGCGGTTGCCGTGAGCGCCGGGAGAATTGTCGCCATTGCTCCGACTGCGGAAGTGAACGCCCTTTTCGAGCCGCGCGAGCGCGTGGTTCGTGGCGATCACGCGCTGCTGCCGGGTTTTGTCAACGCCCATACCCGCGCGGCGACCACGCTTCTCCGCGGCCTCCCCGTGTACGGTCCGCGGCAGCAGTGGATGCGGGAAACAGTATTGCCGGCTGCTCGCAGCTGTATGAGCCCCGACTTCGTGCGGGACGGTACGCAGCTGGCGATTGCGGAAATGCTGCGGGCCGGTATCACAGCGTTCGCGGACATGTACCTGTTCCCCGAGGAGGCGGCTCGAGCCGCATCGGGCGCCCGCATGCGTGCGGCGATCGGGCTTCCTGTGACGGACGGTCCGACCGCCTGGGCGGAGAGCGCGACGGGACACCTGGCGAAGGCCGAACAGCTCTGGGACGAGTACCAGTCCAATCCGTGGGTGTCGCTGTATTTCGCGCCGCATAATGCTTTCGGCGCAGGCGACCAGACTCTCGCGCGCGTGCGCCGTGTTGCTGACGAGCTCGACGCTCGCGTCGCCATGTACCTCGCGCCCGGGGAAGTGCATGTGAATCACACCGGCGGCCGCAGTCCGCTGGTGAGATTGCAGGAGTTGGGGTTGCTGGGGCCTGGTTTTACCGCCATCCACCTGGGTGGCATCGATGAGGAAGAGCTGAAGATCGCCGCGGACACGGGCATTTGTGTAGTGGCCTGCCAGCAGTCGCACCTTAGACTCGGCGGCGGTTTTTGTCCGGCCGCGCGACTCGATGCGCTGGGGGTCCCGGTTGGGATCGGGACGGATAGCGCGGTGAGCGTCGGAGCGATGGATGTGCTGGCGGAGGTGCGGGTGGCGGCGCTTTTTGCGGCGTCGGCGCAGCGCGCGTTGCATATGGCGACTCTTGGCGGGGCCACTGCGCTCGGGATGAATGCGCTCGTGGGGTCCATCGAGGTCGGCAAATTTGCGGACCTCACCTGCATCGATCTCTCCGCCCTCGCCTGTCAGCCCACCGCGCGGCGGCCGGTGGACGCGATTGTTTTCAGCGCGACGCGTGAGCAGGTGACGGATGTCTGGACCTCGGGACGCGCGGCGGTCAGTGACGGGCATTTACTTACATTCGACGAGCAGGAGCTGCTGGCGCTCACGCGGCGCTGGGCGGATCGGATACCAACGGGAGGTGTGTCATGAGCTCGGTGTCAAAAGTGGATGCGGGGGCGCGTGCGGCTCGACCCGCCCCGTCCGGAGGGCCGGAAGCTTCTTCGGGCAATTCCGACAGCAGCGAGCTTGGGAAATTTGACGCGCTGGCCAGTCGTTTCTGGGACGTGCGCGGTGAGTTTCGTCCCCTTCATCTGTTAAATCCCGTTCGAGCCCGCTTCGTCGCGGAGCGCGCCACCCTCTCGGGCGCACGGGTGCTCGACGTCGGTTGTGGTGGAGGATTGCTGGCGGAGGCTCTCGCCCGCGCCGGAGCGAAAGTGACCGCAATAGACCTCGCGCCGGGGATGATCGAGGTGGCTCGTCTGCACGCGATGGAACAGAAACTCGAGATCGACTATCGCATGGTCGCGGCGGAGGCCGTCGCGGCCGCCGAACCTGGAAGTTTCGATGTCGTCACCTGCATGGAGATGCTCGAGCACGTGCCCGATCCCGCGCAAATGGTCGCGACCCTTACGACGCTGGTGCGCCCTGGCGGCGCGGTCTTCATCTCCACACTCAACCGGAACCTCAAATCGTTTCTCCTCGCCATTGTGGGTGCCGAATACGTGATGAAGCTCATTCCGCGCGGCACTCACGAGTACGAGAAGCTCATCCGCCCGGCTGAGCTTGCCCGGTGGGCGCGCTCCGCCGGACTTTCGCTGCGAGAGCTCGCTGGCATCGAGCTAAATCCTTTCACGGAACATTGCACCCTGAGTCGTAACGTCGACGTGAACTACGTTGCGCACCTGGAACGGTGAATACACTTTTGAACCCATTCCTGTTCATCATCATCGCGCTGGCGGCGCTATTGGCCGGCGCGGTGTTGGGATTTCTCGTCGCGCAGCTCCGCGCGGCACGACAGATCGAGGCCGTGCGTATCGAGCTGGAGGCGGCGCGTGTCCGGCTGGAATCCACGACGCGGCAGGAGGCCGACCGCATCTCGTTGTTGGAACAGTCGGAGGCTCGACTTCGGGAAGCATTCGATTCGCTGGCCGGAGCGACTCTGCGCTCCAATAGCGAGTCTTTCCTGCAACTGGCGCGCGAGGCCATGGGGCGTGACCAGGAGATTGCGAAGAACACGCTCAAAGAGCGCGAAACGGCGATAGCGCAACTCGTCGAGCCCATCCGGGCAGCGCTACAGAAAACCGAGGCACAGGTGGAGGCCCTGGAGAGGGAGCGTCGCGACGCGTTTTCGTCACTGCGGACGCAGATTGAAACCCTCGCGAATGGGCAGACGCAGTTGCAGAGGGAGACACGCAACCTCGTCACCGCCTTACGCCGTCCTGAGGTGCGAGGACGCTGGGGTGAGCTGACGCTACGGAGGCTCGTGGAGCTTGCTGGGATGGCGGAGCACTGCGACTTCACGGAACAGCTGCAGGTTGCGGGCGAAGACGGCGCGTTACGGCCCGATCTCGTGGTGCATATGCCCGAGTCGCGCAATCTCGTCGTGGACGTAAAGGCGCCGCTCGACGCCTACCTGGAGGCGCTCGAGGCCGTCACTGAGGATGCGCGCCAGATTGCAATGAGGCGTCACGGGCAACAGGTGGAGACACGCGTGCGGCAGCTCTCCAGCAAGAGCTATTGGACGCAGTTCGAGCATAGTCCTGAGTTCGTGGTGTTGTTTCTCCCCGGAGACCAGTTCCTGAGCGCGGCTTTGGCGGAGCGGCCGGACCTGCTCGAGACGGCATTGAAGCAAAATGTGATTCTCGCGACGCCTTCGACGCTCATCGCGCTTCTGAAAACCGTGGCGTACGGTTGGCGGCAGGCGGCGGTGGCCGAGAACGCCGCGGTGATTCGAGAGCTGGGTCAGGAGTTGTATCGGAGGCTTGGGAACTTCACCGCCCATCTCGGGCGTGTGGGGGCGCGGCTGGGAGCTGCGGTAGAAGCGTATAACTCAGCTGTGGGCTCACTCGAGCGACAGGTCATGCCGCAGGCGCGGCGCTTTCCGGAGTTGGGCGTAACGCCCGACGCTCCATTGGCCGAAGTGGAGCAAATCGACCATCTCGCCCGTACTGTCAATGTGCCGGTGGGACCGGATGCGGTTTTGCCGGGGAAGGCTAGCGCTGGTGATGCGCCAAATGCGTGACGGGGAGTTGCCCGCCGCTGGCCCCGCGCGGCACGACGATGAGCCTCGCGTGCTACCCGCACGGACCGATGGCGCGTCACACATGCTTTCGGCCTCGCGGTATCTGGCGTGGCTTTACTCACCCGTGCCTCAACAGCCGGTGTTCGCGAAGCTGTGCGAAATCGAGAGCGAAATCGCGGGGAGTCTGCGTCCGGGCATCGACCATCATGTCGCGCACGCGCGGCTTCAGTGGTGGCGTGAGGAGTGTGAACGGTGTGCGCAGGGGCGGCCCGTCCATCCGCTGACTCGGGAACTCGTCAAAGCGTATGGGACGGTGCCGGGGGGGCAGCCCTCGCCTCTCGCGGGCATATCCGGCTTTGTTGACACAGCCGTCTGGGATCTCGCCGGGGCGACGTTCGAGACTCGCAAAGAACTGACTGCGTACTGCGATCGATGGGCGGCCGCGATGTTTGAGACGGCCGCGGGACAGGGTGCGGCGGGCGAAGTGCCCGGCGATGGCTCGCGTTGGCGAGTCCTGGGCGCGGCCGTGCGCGAGACTGAATTGCTAGCGGATTTGGCGCGCGAGGCTCATGTTGGACGGCTGCGTGTTCCCTTGGACGAACTGGAGCGTGCGGGGGTCGAGGTGAAAAGTCTTGCGAAGCCACCTTGGCCGGCGCCGTTGGTGACGCTCGTGCGCGAGCGTCATGAGGCTTTGCGCGCGACTCTTGGTGAATGTCTCGCCGCGCTTGGACGGGAGCAGCAACGGGAGTTTCGCGGGCTTCTGGTCTGGGTGGCGCTGACGTGGAAGCAGTCGGCACGGGCGCAACGCGCATTGCCCAACACAATTTCGCCGCGCCGGTATCATGCCTTCGCGGACGGGTGGCTGGCTTGGCGCGCCGCGCATCGGGCCGCCGCCGGAAACCTTAGATTGAGTTGATGCGATCAACGGGATGGGATGGATACTTTGAATTCTCTCGAACTGCAGAACCACGTCGCCGCTCCTGATGAGCTCGCGGGCCGCGTCATTGCCATAACGGGTGCGAGCAGTGGTATCGGACACGCCGTTGCGCTCGCTTGCGCACGCTATGGTGCGAACGTGATTCTGATCGGGCGCAATTCCCGCAAGCTCGAAACCGTCCATACGGAGATCGAAACGGCCGGTGGGCCGGAGCCGATCATCGCATTGCTCGACCTCGAAAAGGCCATCGCCAAAGACTACGACCAACTCGCCGACGCGGTGATGGAGCGCTACGGACGTTTGGACGGGCTTCTTCACAATGCTGGCCTCCTTGGGGCGCTGTCGCCGATCGAGCACTACGACGTACCAACCTGGTGCCGTGTCATGCACGTGAACGTGACCGCCGCTTTTGCTCTGACTCAGGTGCTGCTGCCGGCGCTCAAGAGATCGGCCGACGCCTCAGTAATATTCACGGCAAGCGGCGTTGGTCGACGCGCACGCGCCTACTGGGGTGCTTACGCAGCGTCCAAATTCGCACTCGAAGGGATTTCTCAGGTTTTGTCGTCGGAATTGGAGGGGATCACCGCCATCCGCGTGAACACCCTCAATCCCGGCAAGGTGCGCACGATGATGCGCCGGACCGCCTACCCCGCCGAAGATATCAACACCTTGCCGTCGCCCGAGACGGTCACGGGCCCTTACATCGCGCTGTTGGGCCCCGCGACTCGGGGCGTAACCGGACAGCAGTTCGACTGTCAGTCGACGAAGTAAGGCGTCAGAAGGATCGTTGGCGCAACTGAGGCTCCGCGGATCACCCGACACGGTACTCCGGAACTGCGGCTCGGCGGGTCATCCAGTCCGACGCTTCCGAGGCTGCTCGTTTAGCCCTCGGCCGGGGGCGCCAGCAGACCCTGCAATTCCTCGGGCGTGAGCTCGCGAAATTGCCCGCGGCCTAGACCGCGTTCCATCGTGATTGGGCCGAGGTGTGTGCGTTGCACGCGGCTCAGGAGCGCGCCCTGACGCTCGAATAGTTGGCGAATTTCTTTGCCGCTCGCGCCTCGGGCTATCAGGGTGTACCAGCGATTGGCTCCCTCGCCGCCTGAAGCCTCGCAACTCACCACTTCGATGCGCTCACCGCTGTCGAGCGTGCCGCCGAGGATGTTTTC
>DATMQL010000365.1:0-10205 GCA_035566815.1 Steroidobacteraceae bacterium
CCCCAGCGGGGGCAGCGTCGCCTCGGTAACGATCTTCGGAGCCGCAATCTTCACATCGCCCTTGGGGCTGCGGACGACAAGACCGCTCGCGAGCTGCTCTGCCCGCCTCGGGCGGACCAGGAACGTGACGTCCCGACCGGCGGCGGCAAGGCGCGCACCGAAATAGCCCCCGATCGCTCCGGCTCCGACGACGAGAATTCGCATGAACGCTCCAGGTCACACTGCGCACGTCATCGGATTCTCGCTGAATCCGCTGCTACCCGCTAGGACGAACCACCGCCGGAACTTGTCAGATACCGGCGTACCACTCGTAACCGCGATCCTCCCAGTACCCGCCTTTCCCGCGTGCGATATCCCGGAAGCTTTCGATCGCCTCGATGCGCATGACGTACTTCGCCATCTTGTAGCCCAGCTGGCGCTCGACTCGCAGTCGCAGCGGCGCGCCGTGGCGTACGGTCAGCGGCCGATCGTTCATGTCATACGCGAGCAGGGTCTGGGGATGCATCGCGTCGATGAGATCGATGGTCTCGTAGTATTGTCCCGAGCCATCCAGGGTCAACTCCAGTGAATCGGCGCAATAAAACGCAATGTAACGGGCGTTTGATTTCAGGCGCGCCTGTTGCAGGACCGCGCTCAACCGTGCGCCGCTCCACTTGGCGATACAACTCCAACCTTCCACGCAATCGTGGCGCGTGATCTGGGTGCGCGACGCTATCCGGCGCAGATCCACCAGCGACAGCTCCAGAGGATTCTCGACCAGTCCGCTCACTTTGAGACGCCAATCGGCGAAACCCGTCTGTACGTGTTGGTTGTATTCGTCAGTACCGGGATCGATGGTGCCGTTAGCCCGAAACGCGGTCGAAATATCACCTGCGGAATATTCGGGAGCCAGTGCGTGACGACCAAGTAGCAGGCGTTGCACACCGCGTGTCAGTCCCTCGGCACTCTCCAGAGTGGAGTTGACTCCTTGCGACTGCGCGAGCTTGTTGCAAGCTGATAACGCGAGGCCACTCGCCGCGCCAAGGGCACGCTGCAGCCAACGACGTCGTCCGACGCGTGCAGTGTCCATCACGACTGCCCCTTCTGAGTTCTGATCACGAACCAACCAGTCACCATGGAGCGCAACTCGGTCAGCGGACCGGCCGCCACCACGGCGATGATATGAATGACGAAGAACAGCACCAGGGTCGACGCCGTCAAGAAATGTAGGGTACGCGCTGACTGACGGCCGCCAAACACCTCGACCAGGAAATGCAACCGCGCATCCATGCCGGGCGACATGGTGAGACCCGTGGCGACCATGAGAGGCAGAAGACCGAACAGCACGGCGAGGTAGCTGAGCTTCTGCAAAACGTTGTAGTTGCGGGCCTCTTCGCCATGTGGGAAGCGTAGCCGCAGATGCTCACGAATGGAGCCGCCAATGTGGCGCAGCTGGTCTTTCGTGGGTGCAAGCACGTTGTTTACCCGACGGCTCGTCAGCGCATAGATGACGTATAGCAGCCCGTTGAGAACAAACAACCAGGCAAAGAAGAAATGCCAGCGCCGCCCGCCGGCCAGATCCTGCCACCCGGGAAGAGTCGCCCAGGAGGGAAAGGCCGGCCCCTGCCCCGAGCCAAAGGCAACGAACGGGTTGCTGAACGTCGAGTCGTTACCCCAATACAACGCCGGATGTGCGTTGAGAATCTGCAGCCCGCTCAATACCAGGACGAGCAGGCACAGGGCGTTGAGCCAGTGGGTAATGCGCACCAGCAGCGGATGCCGATAGACGGCGACTCTGCCCTGGCCAAGGTTGCGATCCGGTGGGGTCATGGCACTCGCTACATCGGCGGTACGGCGCCATTCTCACCCACCGCGATGCCGTTGGAGCTCAATCCTCCGCTCGAATCTTTGAGCACGATCAGGAACGCGGGCGTTCCGGGCTTGGCGAGCACGCGCTCCCCCGGCGTGATCTGCACCACCGGCACATTCGGCGGCACGGTGATCTGTCGCTCCCCATTGGGATAACTCACCTGCAACCGCCGTCCTTTGCCCGAGCCGGTCACTTTTCCCACCGTCCCGTTGGTCATTTTCGAACCTTTTTTCAGATCCCAGTCGTAGTGTCCCTCGCCAGCCTTCACGCCCGGCGGAAACACGTGCACCTCCAGGGATCGCCCGGTGCCGTCCTTCTGTGGCATCTCCGCTGTGCCGATGAAACTTCCCGCCTGGATCGTATCCACGCTCACGGGCTTCAGAACCGAGACCTTCCAATCCTTACCCAACGCGATTTTCTCACTCGAGCCATCGGCGAGCTTCAACGTCAGCGTATCGCCGTCGATCGCGACAATCACCCCACGCGCCACGCCCGGAGGGGCCTGTGCAAGAGCCGCCCAGGGAAGAAACAGAACCGCGACAGCCAAGGCAACTATTGTTTTCATGCTGAGCCTGCTCAACCGGCGTAGCGATCCGCCAGGGTTTGATACAACGGGGGTGAGAGAAGTTTTGAAATCGTCGTCGCGACCGCGGCCGTGATCATCAACGGTAACACCATAGCATGCTGTGTAGTCATTTCCATCACGATGACCAGGGATGTGAGTGGAGCCTGCGTCACCCCCGCGAGATACCCACACATGCCAAGAATCGCGAATGGAACAGCTGTGATCTGCCCGCTCAAATCTGCTACGAGTTGCCCTAGTCCGGCCCCCACCGACAGTGACGGCGCCAGCAGGCCGGCGGGAACGCCACTCAAGCTCGCAGCGAGCGTCGCCAATGCGCGAGTCGGCGCATAGAACCAGGGAAGGTGAACATGATCCTCGAGAATCGAACGCGCCTCGGCGTAACCCGTTCCATAGGTCAATCCCCCCGACGCGGCGCCGATCAACGCTATCACCAGCCCGCAGAGACCCGCGAACAACGCCGGCCGCCGCTCCCGCAGCTTACCCAGGAGCCTGGGGAGGCCGCTCACTCCAACGAGCGTAAGCCGACTGAACAACCCTCCGGCGAGCCCGCCCGCAAGGGCCACTAGAAATGTGCTGAAAGACACCGACTGCGCCGCCGTGCTGACGACCGGCTGTCCGAAGTAGGTGTAATCGCCAACGATCGCAATCGCGACCACGCCGGAAAGTACGACGGCCGTCAGGGTCGCTCCGCTGGCGCGTTCTTCGAACGATCGCGACAACTCCTCGATCGCGAACACGATGCCGGCGAGTGGAGTGTTGAATGCCGCCGCCACGCCCGCGGCACCGCCCGCAAGAATCAGAGCGCGGCGTTGTGCACTGGTCCCTCCATGTGGCATCCAACGTCCAAACGCATGCGCCATTGCGGCACCCACATGCACTGTCGGGCCTTCTCGCCCTATGGAGCCGCCGCAAAACAATCCGACGCACGCGAGGATCATTCGACCCACCACGACATGAGGCTTGAGGAGGTGCAATCCGGTCTCCCCGGAGTCCGGCTTCAAGGCGAAAATGGTCTGGGGAATGCCACTACCTTCCGCACCGCGAAAGTAGCGCCGCGTCAGCCAAGCGATGCAGAAGAAACCAAGCGGGGCGAGGAGCCAGGGCCACCACGGCGAGATGACCAGGAGTCGGCGCAGTCCTAGCTGGGCCACATCGGCAAGGCGCGCAAACGCTACCGCAACGACGCCTACTGCTACCGCTGCGCTCCACAATGTTAATCGAGCCCGCCAGTGGTGGACCGACAGGACCGCGCGCCCCGCATTGCGGACGACGTCCCGGGTGGGCGGAAGGGCTGATTGAGGATCGGCCGGGGGAGGCGCGGCAGTGCCGCGAGGGTCTGACTCGTTAACCATGGAACTCATTCAGTCGAGGCCCCGATTCTATGAGATCTGCGGCCGGAACAGAAATTCGCGTCGGAACATTCGCTTCGGCGCGACGTTATGGAGTCATGCGCGGATACAACTCACCCAAACGGTGAGAGGGGGACGTCATGGGTCGTGGGATATTGTTGTGGATGTTGGGTGTGCCGATCCCGGTCATCATCCTCCTGGCCCTCATCTGGCACTGAGCCGCGGCTCTCGGAGTCATCGTTATGGATAGACTTGCTACAGAGCACCTGGCGACTTACGCCGCCAGTGATGCTCCAACCGTTGCAGCATCCAAGTCCGCCGTGTCATGGGCGGCGATCATCGCCGGCGCTGTCGTAGCGGCCGCGGTCTCGCTGATTCTGTTGGCCCTGGCCTCGGGCCTGGGCCTCGCTTCGGTATCGCCGTGGCCTAACAGCGGCGCCTCGTTGACAACGTTTTCGGTGATGACCGCGATCGGACTCATCGTCGTGCAGTGGCTGGCTTCGGGGCTCGGCGGCTACGTCACCGGCCGACTGCGCACGAAGTGGGTGGGGACACACACTCACGAGGTGTTCTTCAGGGATACTGCGCACGGGTTCATCATGTGGGCGCTTTCCACTGTGCTCGTCGCGACACTGCTGGCGTCGGCAACGGCCTCGTTGGTTAGCGCCGGCGCGCACGGCGCGGCCATGGTGGCCACTGGGGCCGCAGCGGGCGGCGGAGCAGCCGCAGCGGGCTCAGCCACTGACTCGGGAGCGACCAACCCGGGTGCCGGCGGCGGCTCGGCAGCCGGGGGCGCCAACTCCTCGGGAGCGCCTGCAGGGACGCTGTCTCCTATGGGCTCCATTAGCGCTTACAACATCGACACGTTGTTCAGGCCCGCTCAACCGAATGCTACCTCTGGAAACTCGAGCGCCGACGCGCGCCCCGAGGCGACGCGCATCCTGGCGCGGAGCCTCGCATCAGGTGATGTCTCCACCGCGGACCGCGCCTATCTCGCACAGTTGGTCGCGGCGCGAACCGGAGTTTCTGACACCGATGCACAGAAGCGAGTTGACGACACGATCGCGCAAGTGCAAGCCGACGAGACGAAGGCACGCCAGGCAGCCGATACCGCGCGCAAGGCGAGCGCAGCGGCCTCGATCTTCACCGCGCTGTCGATGGTGATCGGAGCCTTCATCGCCTGCGCCGCCGCGGCGCTGGGCGGGCGGTTGAGAGATTTGCACCCGTAGACTGAGGAGCCCACGGCTCAGGCGCTGCCCCAGAACCCTGCGGCAGCGCTGCGCCAGGCGCGGCCCCTCAATGTGCCGACCCGAGCCGCCCATCTCGGCCCCACCCCGGCCCGCACCGCCCCGGCCCATGGCCTCCAAACTCCCAGCCCCGCCCAACCTGCGAGCCACCGATGACCGCCCCGCAGCTATCTTGAACTATCGCTCGATTTATATTGAACGATACTCTCAAACGATATATCGTTTCATGCGTTCTTCATCGAAACGCGAGTTCCAGAATGTTTCCCAAAAGGCTTTTTCACCGCTTTGCCCACCGAATCGGGCATGGCGAAGTTTCGATGCGGCGCGGAGGCCGCGGCGGCCACCATGGCCACGGCCACGGACAGGGCCCGGACGATTCACACGGCGAGTGGTCCCGTGGACGCGGCGGCTTCGGGCGCGGCGGTGGCGGTGGCCGGATCTTCGGGCCCGGCGACCTGCGCCTGATGCTTCTGGCCCTCATCGCCGAGAAACCCCGTCACGGCTACGAGCTCATAAAAGAGATCGAGCAGAAATTCGGCGGCGCCTACTCTCCCAGTCCCGGCTCCATCTATCCCACCCTCACCCTGCTCGAGGAGTTGGAGCAGGTCCGCGCCTCGGCATCGGACGGCGCGCGCAAGCTGTTTGAAATCACCGACCAGGGCCGTGCCTTTCTCGACGCGAACCGGGCTACTCTGGACGGGGTCGTCGCCCGCATGGGGCTGGCTGCGCGTCACATGTCTGGCCGAGCGTGGCCCGAATCCGTACACCAGGCGATGCATACATTGAAGCACGCGCTGTTGTTACGCCCCGGCGAGTGGACCGAGCCGGAAGCCATCCGCGTGCGCAAGATCATCGATCAGGCTGTGGAGGCCATCTCCAGTGGCAGATCCGCCGAGCAGGATCCCGACCGGGCAGCCCAAGCGACCGCGCAAGGAACCGACAAGGATCCCGACCAGCGACCCCAGGAGCGTAAGCCGTGACAGATCGTCCCGAAGTCCGCCGGGTGCGCCACCAGACCCGGCTGCGCCGCCTGACCGTTCGCGAAGTTCAACACCTGACACCGAAAATGATTCGAGTCAAGGTGGGAGGCGATGAGCTGGCCGGTTTCCTCTCGATGGGATTTGACGACCACGTGAAGGTATTCTTCCCTCCTTCGGGAAGCGGTGAGCTCGTAATGCCGACGATGGGCCCCGACGGACCCGTGTATCCCGAAGGCGCGCCGAGGCCGGCGTTACGAGACTACACGCCGCGTCACCATGATGCGGCTGCCGGCGTCCTGCATCTCGATTTCGTGATCCACGAAGCCGGTCCGGCCACAACATGGGCGGCCCAGGTAACGCCCGGACAGCCGCTGGGAGTCGGCGGACCGCGCGGCTCGTTCATCATTCCAACACAGTTCGATTGGCACCTCCTCGTAGGCGATGAGACTGCACTGCCCGCCATCGGGCGGCGCCTGGAAGAGCTCCCTGACGACACGCGCGCACTCGTCGTGGCTGAAGTCGATGGACCCGCCGAGGAGCAGAAATTCGCAAGCGCGGCGCCCTTCGAAGTCATCTGGGTGCACCGTAATGGCGAGCCGGCCGGGAATCCCTCCCTACTCCTGCAGCGCCTGCGATCCGTCAATTTCCCCGCCGGGGAATATTTCGCCTGGGTGGCAGCCGAGGCCCAGGTTGCGCGCGCCGTGCGTCAGTATCTGCTGACCGAGCGTTCTGCCAACAAACAATGGGTGAAGGCCGCCGGCTACTGGCGTCGCGGCGTCATCGCGACCCATGAGAAGATAGAAGACTGAAGCTCGAGGACCCCAGCGCAATTCCCGGGAGTGACACCTCATGACACCCTCTTCGCCGCCGCCACTACGGGTCGGAATTCTCAGCACCGCGAACATTGCGCGCGCTTTCGTCAAAGGCGTGCAGCCGTCATCGACGGTCAGGGTGGTAGCGGTCGCGAGCCGCGATGCCGCCAAGGCAAAACGCTTTGCCGCCGAAGTGGGGGTTCCCGGAATTCACGATTCGTACGAGGCGTTGCTGGCCGATCCCGGGATCGATGCTATCTACAATCCGCTACCCAACAGCCTGCACGCCGAATGGTCGATTCGCGCCGTCGAGGCCGGTAAGCATGTCCTATGCGAGAAGCCATTGGCCGCATCCGCCTCCGAGGCGCGTGCCATGTTTGAAGCGGCGAAATCCAACAGCGTCCATCTCGTCGAGGGCTACCCCTATCGCGCGCAACCGCAGACATTGAAGCTGCGTGAGCTATTGGACGGGGGTGCGGTGGGTCGCGTGCAACTCATACAGGCGAGCTTTGGTTTCACCCTGAAAGACGGACCGAACATCCGCTTGGATCCCTCGCTTGCCGGTGGCGCCTTGATGGACGTCGGCTCCTATCCCGTCAGCCTGGCGCGGATGGTGGCGAAGGAGGGCCCATCGCGAGTCAGCGCTTTGGCGAAGTGGACCGACAGCGGCGTGGATCGTACGCTGGTCGCGACGATTGAATTCCCGAGCGGCCTCCTGGCCCAGGTCAGTTGTAGCTTCGATACCGCCGTGCACCGGCAGGCTCTCATAGCCGGAACCGAAGGCATCCTGCGAACGACCTTCTACAACAACCCATCGCCGACCGCGCCGCCGATCCTCCACCTGCAGCGTGGCAAGGGGTGGGACGCCACCGTGGAGATCCTGGAAGTCCCTACCACGAATGGCTTTCTCGGCGAAGCGGAGTCTTTCGAGCGCCTCGTACGTCAGGGTCGCGAACAGTGGACCGGAGCAACACCGGAGGAGTCGCTCGACATCATGTTGACTCTGGAAGCACTGTTGCGCAGCGCACGCTCGGGAAAGCCCGTCGACATCGACGCCTCGATTTGAAATCCAACGCGCGATGCGGATCCGCCCCGAAACGCGCGCCGACTAACCCGTACCCTCGGACATGATGACGGCGGCTCGATAATCGCTGGCACCCGCGCTTTCGAAAATATCGCGCTCGTGAATCCAACGTTGTGTCGACTCGAAACTCTCACGCGAGTACGGCAGAAATACTACGCGCTCGCCAGGTCCGAACAGGCGCACATCGACGCGGTCCCGGTAACGCGGCGGTAACTCCTTCGCGAACAGAGGCTTGTACTGCTCCGGCGCAAGATCGATGTCGAGCTGCGCGCGTTTCAGGGCGCGAAAGTAACGCTCGATATCCTCGACAGGCGTGAGAGGCGGAATCATGAATGCGCCCATGAACGAGGCATCCACGATCTTGCGCATCCCGAGCTGCTCGCAAACATACAGCGCCGGCCCCCAGACAGTCGTCGCCTGAACGTCGCCATCCAGCGCGGCATCGACACGCGCCCATGGCATGCCGCCGAACTTCAGTTTGATGTCGTCGCGGCCCAGAAAGGGCTCGAGCGCCTGGATCGTGGTGTAGTGACTCCCGGAGCGGTAGCCCACCCCGATTTCCACGCCGGCCAGATCGGCCGGCTTGCGGATCGGCGAGTCATCTCGGACCATGATGGCGGCGGGCATCACCGAATAAGCGTTGCCCCACATCCGTCCGACGTTCTTGGCGACGGCTTCATTCACCGTCCAGTGGCAGGCGCAGCTGATGTCGGAATGTTTGTCGCCTTTCGCGCCGCTGCCTTGCTGATACATTTCATATGCACCGGAGCGGACCTCGCGCAGCGCGCCGGTCGTCGGGTCGACGTCCTTCGGCCGATTCTCGCGCTCCTCGTCCCCGACGAGCCGATAACTCAAGCCCTCTTCCCGGAAATACCCCTGCTCGTCCGCAACCCAGTCGTGCAGACGCCCATGCGGGCGGATGATGAATTCGGCCATGGCAGTATCCCCTTGAACGGCGTTCGCTGCCCCATGATCGACTGCCGCCATCGCCCGCGCAACCACTGCCCCAGGGTGGAACGGGGTTTCCGGCGGGATTCACCACCCTGCGGAAATCACTCGCCCTTGGCGCACCCCATCAACCCACCTGCCCAGGCACGCCCGCGGCAATGGACATCAACGCGATCAACAGCAAGGTGACGGTGTCGAACCAAGTGGAATCCTTCATAGGCCCCTCCGAGACGACTCGACGAGGGCCTCAGGACCGGGACGGTTCTGCGGCCTGCGTTTGGACATGAGCCAGTCGCGCGGCTTCGGCAGCGCGCCGAACACGGTCCTGCCAGACATCGAAAACGGTCCAGCCCTTGCGAATGCGCGATTCTCTGCGCAGGGACGGGCCGGACGGCCCTCCGTTCGCTACGTTGCCGGCGCCGAAATAAAAAGTGGGTTTCACAATCGACATTTTGCTGCTCCTGAACGCTAAGGTGTGAACCTCTACGGGGACCCACCGTAGCGCAGCCCCGGGACGTGGCGAAAGCGGAAAACCGTTTCGAATCGATAACAAACAGCCCGCCGCGGTGACAAGTGAGTGACATCCGCACCCTGTCGCGAAATCACGCCCCGCGTAAGCTCACGCCGAACCTCTGTTATCGAGACATAACCGGCGCTCGACTGACTTTTCTACCCGGCGGGCGGCAAGCTGTCCCACACAAAACCACCCCGGAAGATCCCGCAAAAGGAGAGCTCGAGTGGCCACATTATTACTTGCGTCGCGCGCACGGTCCGCAGCCACGCAATCTGGTGCAACGTATTCCACCGACCTGCAACAGACTCTCACCTCCCCATCGCTGCGGGCCTGGCTGCGCGGCGATTGGGCCATCCTCTTTTCTCACCCGGACGATTTCGTTCGCTACGATCTCGAGATGGATCGCTGGCTCGTCGTTGCGCAGCGAGCCTTCGCGGAACGTGGCATCAGGCCCATCGCGTTGGGCTCGCCGACGTCGGATGCGGAGCGGAGTTGGATTACTCAAGTCAGCGGCGACAGCCGCACAGTGCTCCTCGAGGATCCGTCTCAACAGCACTTCGGTCCCGTCGACCTGCAAACACCAGTATTGCGCCAGGAAATCGAGCAGTCGGAGCGTCGCTTCGTCATGATCATCGACGACGAGCTGCGCCAGCAGAAGATATTCAGCTACGGCACGCTGTCGAACCTGCCGTCGCCGCTGGAGTTTCTGGGCTGGGCCGAGGCGCTGCGCACCAAGCAGCACCGTTGGGATCTGGTGGCATCCTCGAACCCGCAAATCCGGGAGCGGAAGAGGGGGTCTTCGCGTGAACATGCGGGTCGAGGCGCCGGAGCAAACG
>DATMQL010000366.1:0-22246 GCA_035566815.1 Steroidobacteraceae bacterium
GCTCCCACTCCGGCGGGATCCCGGTCTGCGGGAGCTCCTCGTCCGCCGTCGCGGTCGCCCGATCATCCAGCAGGGCGAACAACTCCGACGCCGAGGCGTTGGCCGGGTCGCTCAACCAGGCGTCGAATCGCCGTCGTACCCGTCGGAGCTTGGGCCACGGAGTGTCCAGAAACTGGTTGGAAAGTCCGTACACGCCCGGTGGCAACGGGCGCGCGAAGCGCTCGGCGCGGTTCGATGCGTACCAGAGCGAATCGCCGTCGGTCAGCAGCAGATTGAAACCCGAATAGCGCGACGCTTCGGGCGCGAGCCGGCTGAGATAGGCTGCCGCACTCGCGTCACCTTCCAGGTAACGGGGAATGAGGGCGCCGCGTGACGGGGCTTCCGGCCGGGGTCGCTGCAACTCGCGGAAGTTTGTGATGACACCAAAATGACGGCGGCGATCCAGGCCGAGCCACGTTCCATTGGCGCGTAGGTCCCGGCCGGCGAGAATGTTTTCCGGCGCGGGCCATTTCGCCAGTGGCGCGGTGGGCCGCTCGTGAAACTCGTCACGATTGGCGGCCACGATCAGGCGGTAGCGGGGATGCGCCTGCCAGGCGAGGACCAGGAGGCACATGTTAAGTGTCGCTTGAGAAACGCCGGGGAGATGCGCCTGCCGCTGTCATTCGTTGCCTTCGAGCCAGGCCGAAATGAGCCGATAGGAGATGGCGTGCGACGGTGGGACGAGAGTTTGGCCTGAAGTGATCTGCTCGCGCGTGAACCAGGCAGCGGCTTCCAGTTCGCCGCTCACCCGTACGACGCCCCCAGGTGCTGCGGTCGCCTGGAACCCGAGCATCAGCGACGAAGGGAAGGGCCAGGGTTGCGAGGAGTCATACCTGACACTGGTGACCTCGATCGCAGTCTCCTCCATCACCTCGCGGACGACGGCGTCTTCGAGGCTCTCGCCCTGCTCCACAAATCCCGCGATGGTGGAGTAACGGCCCGGCGGCCAGCTCGCCTGTCGCCCGAGCAGCGCCCGCTCGCCATCGGTCACCAGCACGATAATGGCGGGGTCGATGCGGGGAAAGAATTCATGGCCGCAGGCCGGATTCGTGCAGTGGAGCACGTGGCCGGCCTTCCGTGGGATAGTCGGGAAGGCGCACACACCGCAGAATTTCTGACGGGAGCGCCAGATCGACAAGGCGCGGGCATACGCGAGCAGACCCGGCTCATCGCCACGCAGTAGCGGCGAAAGAGGTCGCAGCTCCTCGAAGCTCGCATTCGGGGGCACGCTCACAGAACGCCCGGGCTCGAGCTCGATCAGGACGCAGCGCCTGCCGCGAAACCATCCGAGCAATATGAACTGCCGCGGATCCGCTTCCCGGACGACGGGGTTCTCGCGGGTAACGAATTCAATGCGCGGCTCCGGCTTCGTTTGCACCAGTTGCGTGGTGCCTTTCGCGAGAAGGTAGAGCGTCGCGGGATCCGCAAGCGCCGCCTCCAGCCAGCCCGGCTCCTCGCGGGCTTCCTCACGTCGGTCGATATAGGGTCCGGAGAAGAAATTCGGGCGTGCCTGGTCCATGAGCGCATCTTAACCAAAGGACGTTGCGGGAGAGTTTAGAGGCTTGTTCGTCGACGGGGGTGCGACGCGTGCGTCGCACGGGTGGGGCCGCGAGGCCGCACCCTGGTCCGGCTACGAGCGCGCGAAGCGCGCGCAGTAGACGGCTGGGGGTGGGTGGCGATTGGAGAGATCGGGTTTGAGCAGCAGGAGGCGCCGGGTTGGCGAGGCTCGCGGGGTCTTAGGACGCCGGGGTCGGTTGGGGGCGACTTATCGGGGTCGAAACGCGGGAGCCGATCGACTCAGGAAGTCTCGTCGTTGCGCCGCCAGCGCGTCTCGGCGTCGCTGTAGGGGCGGTCGAGGAATAGCGCGGACCGGCGCCACGCGTCGGTCGGCGACTTCGCGGACTCGCACAGAACGATCTCGCCGTCGCTCACCGAATACAAGGGCGGCTCGCTGGAGGACTTCACCAGCTTCGCACGGGGATAGCGTTTGAGGACCCGCGTCTTGTAGTTCATGACCGTGCATCATAACCAAAGCATGCTTTGGATGTGGCGGTTCCGTGGTGGTGCGCCGCCTCATATTGTGCCGGCCGTCCCCTCGGGCAACAAGCTCGCAAGCCACACTGTCGCCCGCTGCACTCGGAGCGAGCGCGCGAAGTAAGCGACCGAGTGGGGCGATGAGCGGCGCTGGACCGGGGCCACCAACGACGCTCACGCCGCTTCCCCCACCGTGTTGGTGTTATCCCTGTCCGGGCACCGGCAGGCACTCCATGACCTCCACCGAGTCGCCGGGGAAGAGGGTGAAGTGCGGGTGCTTCTGGAACATCTCCGCCGCGGCCTGGTGTGATTCGGCCTGTACGACCACGTAGCCCACCAGGTTGTTGCGCATATCCGAGATGCCCCGGGGTCCGATGCGCTTGGTCTTGCCAAGCGGGCCGCCGGACTCGACCACCGCCGCCTGGTGCTTCGCCATCCAATCCTTCCAGGCCTTGATGCCGGCGCCCTGGCGCTTTTCCAGCTCCGCGGGCTCCAGCTTGTTCCACCCGGACTTCTCCCGGGCGTCTGCCATACCTATGTAAACCCCAAGGAATTTCTTCATGAGCGCTCCTGTTTCGCCTGGTTCGTGACTCCATAGAGATGACGTTCTGCGGCCAAAGGTTTCGACAACGGGCGCCAGAATTCGTGGAACCTTGGCAGGGATTCTGACGCAACAGGTGGAACGAGATTCGCTGCGTGTCTGTTGCAAAGCGCAGCAAATTTTTGGATTTCTTCATGAATGGCGCGGGCGTCACGCTGCGGAGTTCGCGCAATGGTGGCAGCGCTTGTCGCGGATCGGGAATCGCTCGGTGACCACCAGGCTGCCGCAGTCGGTGCAGCCCCCGAGCCGTAGTTGCTCGCCACGAGACAGTGTCGTTGCGAGAAACACTGCGTGCTCGAACGAGATCTGCGACGAGGGAATCATCTCGCGATAGGTTTCGAACGCCTGGCACAGCAACTCCCCGCGCGCCACGCTGGGCAGCGCATGAGCCCCATCGGTGCACGGCTCCGGCGGAATTACTCCAAGCAGCGATAACAGACTCGCAAGCCAAACCGTCTCCTGTTGCACCCGAATGGAGCGTGCGAAGTAGGCGACCTGGTGGGGCGACTTGCCTCGATGGCGCGGCACGTAACGGCGCGCGCGAGTCATGTAAGAACGATAGAGTTTGCGGATCCTGTCGTCAGACAGACCGGTCCAGGTGCGAATGGTCTGAGTGCGCGCTTCATGCTCCAGAAAGCGCAATGCGAGTTGTAGGCACAGACGTTCGCGACTGTAACGATCCTCCGAGATGCGCATGGTCTTCTTCCTTGTTCGTTTTAGGGCCGTGCATTTTTGGGAAAATTTTCCCAAAACACAACCGGGCAAAATTTGGTGAAAACTATCCAAATGCAGGGGACGGCGCGCGAATGCACTTCGTTGCGCCATGCCATGTCATGCCAGGTCACGTCAGGGTCGGGTTGTTGCGCCGCGGAATGGATGAGGGATAGGCGTGGGACCACGGCGCGGATTTTAGTCGTGAACTTGCCTCAGGGCCTCGTCGCGCCACGGACATTCCGCAGACTGGGACGTGCAGCCTCAATGTTCTTTTGCAGGGGGCTATTTGCGGGCCATGCATTTTTGGGAAAATTTTCCCAAAAAAACAACGAGCCAAAATTTGGTAAAAAATCCCCAAATGCGGGGGACCCTTTGCGAACGCACTTCGTTAGGATCGCACTGGTACGAGGGAAGGGGAGCAGGGGTTATGTTGTTGCAACGCGAAACCGAAGAAGAAATTGTCGGGGAGTTTGCCGCTCTGGCGGCTGCCTCGATGCGTTCCGAGGCACTCGATTCACTGGTGCAGTTGAATGGGCAATGTCTGGAGCTGTTGGCCGACCAGGCGCTCGCGCAGCCGGCGCAGGGAAATCTACTTCTGCGCCAGATTGGGGAGATCTGGCGCACGCTGGACGCAGCGGCCCGACGGCGTGCCGCCTCATGTCCTTACTTACTGGTCGATGCAGGATTCTCCGATCCGGGCCGCTGGCGGTGGCTGGAGGGACGGCATGTGACTGATGGGGCGCCCGCGAGCTACGGGTCTTTCTTTACCGTGCCTCGCGCATCGGCGGTCGCACGGCAGGTGTTTCTCTACGCGTGGCATCTCGCGCAGTCGAAACACACAGCGGCACAGCTTCTGTTGGGCATGCCGACCAATTGCAGCTATGTCATCGGCGCGTGCACGTTGCCGCAGATCCACGAGCTCGCCGAGCGTCACCCGGAATGGATGCGCCCGCGATGGGCGAACAAGGTAAAAGTGTGGCGCGAAATGCTGTTGGCGGCGGCCTCGGGCGAGGTCGTGGCGCTGGAGAATGCGCGGATGCATGGCCTGCAGTTACTTGCTGGAGAAGTGCGCGCCGCGGCATTGCGCGCGCCTTAGGACGGCGCGAGGTTGCCGGCACCCGGGCGGGCGCGCGGGTTCGGGCGGGAAGCTCGGGCTGGGGGTTCGGGCTGAGAGTCCGGCCTTGAAGTTCAGACTGGAGCTTCGCGCTGAGAGTTCGGGCCGGGCGATCGGGCTGGGAGTTCAGGCTCGCGGGGAGCTGGCTGAGAGCTCGGGCTAGCCTGGAGTTCAGGCTGGCGGGGAGCTGCCTGAGAACTCGGGCTCGCGGCTCAAATAAGAGGGTCGGTCGCGGCCAGGGCTGTTGTTGTCGTCAGATGACGCAGCGCAACGCGCATGCGACACGGGCGGCTGCAAATGCCCAGCGTCAGCCTTGACGGCGACTGTAGAGCCGGATTCCCACCACGACGAGTACGACGACGAGAATCACCAGTAGCTCACGCATCGTAGTTCTCCAAAGAGGGGACCGACCCACCGGCCCGAGTCACTGCGCGCAACTCGATGTGAGCCGTTACGCGTCGGACGACTGGCGGCTCCGCCATGGCTCAAAATTGAGTCTACCCGTGTCGGCGCGGCGCCCGGTCGGGCGTCCTTGGGTCGAATCTGCAGTGTCGTCACCCCCCAAGGAGATCGAGTCATGCTTTTCCTTTCTCTTTATACCCCTGCAGCGAAGCCGTCCGGTCCGCCTTCGCCGGAGCACATGGCGAAGATGGGCGCGCTCATTGAGAAGTCCATGAGGGAAGACTCCTTGGTCTACACAGGGCCGCTGGGTAAGAGCGGTCCGGGCGGGGCGAAGGTCCGGCTCGTGAAGGGGGAGGTTACCGTAACCCGCGGGCCATTCTCGGACTCGACATTGATGGGTGCGGCGGGGTTCGCGTTGATTCGCGCGACGTCGCGGGAAGATGCGATTCAAAAGACGAAGGAATTTCTGGAGGTCGCGGGCGATGGAGAGTCGGAACTCCTGGAGGTGCCCGAAATGCCGCCGCCTTCGAATGGCGTTCGGTGACCGCGGATCTTGTGATCGCAAGCGTGCGTGCGGATTGCGCGGTGGTTGAGAACCGCGCGTCCGTCGGTATCAGGCGTCGGGGCGACACGTAATTTCTCGCGCGTGTTCAGGCACGAGTCAGGCAACGTTTGTCATTCTCTATCCCACGCCGAGACCGGTGTTGTGCTCCGAACTGATTCGCGGAGCGCGCGGTAGCACAACATTCGCGTCGCACCGGCTTGACCGAGCTCCCTTGCGGCCTTTGAGTCCGCTCGGATTTGAGCCGGCAACGCCGGTGCGATGCCGGCGCCCCAGAAGGCGCCTCCTGCCGACCATCCGTGCGGCCCGCCAGCTGACTCGCCCGCCGAGTCTCACCCGCGCTGCGTAGCTAGCGCGCCCTGACCGCCCCTTCGCCGGCTCGCCCCGCAACGCCTGACCACTCCTCGCAACCGCTCCCCCACTCAATGTCCGTTTTTGACCGCCCCCTGTCCCAAAACCCGGTGGCGACAGGCTTGCGCGTGGCCGATGATGCTTCCGAATCGTCAACTGAGGCACCCCATGAAGCAGGCACTGATTGTCATCGACGTACAGGAGTCCTTTCGCAAACGGCCGTACTGGCGAGGCGATGATCTGCCCGCGTTCCTGAAGAACGTGCAGTCGCTAATCGACCAGGCGAACGCCCGCGGCATACCGATCGCGCAGGTGTTTCATGAGGACGTCACTGACGACGCCTCCGATCCGTTCTCACGAAGCTCCGGACTGGTGAGGCCTATGCCGGAACTCGTTCTGCGCGCGGATGCTGTTTTCCACAAGCACGTGCATTCAGCGATGTTCGGGCAGACGGCTGACGGTGTGACGCTCGAGGACTGGTTGCGGCATCGTGGCGTCGAAGAGCTGCTCGTCACGGGTATTCGAACCGAACAGTGCTGTGAGACTACGACCCGGCATGCTTCGGATCTCGGGTTCAAAGTGCGCTACGTTACCGACGCAACGCTCACGTTCCCAATGCAGTCCCGATCCGGTCGCGCGTTCTCACCCGCTGAGATTCGGGAGCGTACCGAGCTCGTTCTGGAAGGTCGGTTCGCACGGGTCGTAACGGCTGCGGACGCTCTAGGAAGTGCCTAACGAGGTGCCGGTGAGAGAAGTCGTATTTGCACTGTTGCCGCGGGTCGTTCTACTCGACGTCGCCGGCCCCGCGGACGCGTTTCGGAATGCCAACACGAAGGTGGCAAACAGCTATCGGCTGCGCTTCGTCGCCCCGAAACAGAGCGTGGCTGCCGCGATCGGGTTGGAGCTCGGCAATCTCGAGCCCCTGCCTGCGCAGTTACCCGACGGAGCGATTGTCGTCCTGACCGGAGTCGCTGGCGAATCGATGCCGCTCGATGCGCCGGAGACGCGGTTGCTGACCGACTGGTTGGCGTCCGGTGTGACAAACAACACGCTGCTGTTGTGTGTTTGCAGCGGCAGCGTCCTGGCCGCCAAAGCGGGGCTTCTGGCGGATCGCGACTGTACTACGCATTTTGCGCACATCGACGCTCTGCGTGCAGTCGAGCCGCGGGCGCGCGTGTTGGATAATCGGATTTTCGTGGAGGACGGCCCGATATTCACCAGCGCGGGTGTGACCGCCGGCCTGGATCTCGCTCTGTACGTGATCGGACAACAACTCGGGCCCAGGGTCGCCGCGGACGTTGCCCGTGACCTGGTGGTCTATTTGCGCCGCTCGGGGAGCGATCCGGCTCTGTCACCCTGGGTTGCTCATCGCAACCACCTTCATCCGGCGGTACATCGTGTGCAGGACGCCGTCGTACGTAATCCGACAGCCGCATGGACCTCGAATCAACTTTCCAGTGTCGCATGCACCAGCGCCCGCAACCTGGCGCGGCTGTTCGCTGATCATGCACAGTGTTCCCCGCTCGACTACGTGCAACTCATTCGCTTCGCTTTTGCCAAGGAGCTCATTACCCAGAGCAAACTCGATCTCGAGCGGGTGGCCGCGAAGGCCGGCTTTCGTTCGGCGCAACACCTGCGTCGTGTCTGGGCGCGTTGGGAATCCCAACCCCCGAGTGCCTTCAGGCCCCGTGAATACGTGGCGGGCTCGGAGCCTGTCTGAGTAATGATCGCCGTAGCGAGGGCGACCCAGATCGAGCAGCTTTCTGCGATCGTTTCCCGCGCATAGCCAACGCATATGTAAGGGAAACGATCGCAGAAAGATGCCGATCTGGGGGTGCGGCGCGCAGTAGACGGCCGCAGTAGACGAGCATTGCTCAGACAGGCTCCTGGCCTGCCAGCGAGTCGAGCAGCTTCTGCAAGGTTTCCGGTGCCACCGGCTTCACCAGGTGGTGATCGATCCCCGCCTCGCGTGAGCGACGGCGATCCTCGTCCTGCCCATAGCCCGTGATCGCGACCAGAACGGTGTGGGCAGATTCGGGCAGCTCTCGCAGGCGCTCGGCAAGCTCGTAACCGTCCATCCCCGGCAGGCCGATGTCCAGAAACACCGCGTGCGGCCGATATTTCGCGGCCGTCTCCAGCGCCGTCCGTCCGTCATAAGCGCAGATCACTTCGTGGCCCCATAGCTCGAACAGCATGGACATGCTCTCGGCCGCGTCCTTGTTATCGTCGATGACCATCAGACGCCAACGCCTCTGCCGCTGCTCGGGTGGTTGGGAATCGGACGCCACGGTCATTTGGAAATCTCCTGGGAATGCGGGGCAGGGTGACGAGCATTTCTCGTGCCGTCGTCACACCAGCTATGATGAAACCGACCTCGCGTCGCGAATACCAATACTAGAGTGGAAGTGGTTATGCCGCAGCGGATACGCAGTATTCTGGTCGCCAACCGTGGCGAGATCGCCATCCGGGTCATGAGAGCCGCCTCGGAGCTCGGCCTGCGTACCGTCGCGATCTATTCGCAGGAAGATCGCTTCTCGTTACATAGGACCAAATCGGACGAAGCCTATCTCGTCGGCCGTGATAAGGGGCCTGTCGACGCATACCTCTTCATCGATGACATCCTGAGAATCGCGCGGGAAGCCCGTGTGGATGCGATCCATCCGGGGTATGGGTTCCTGTCCGAAAACCCCGAGTTTGCGCAGGCGTGCGCGGCCGCTGGCATCGTCTTCATCGGTCCGACCCCGGACACGATGCGGACTCTCGGCAACAAGGTGGCGGCACGCAATCTCGCGGCCTCGGCCGGAGTGCCGACCATGCCCGCGACGCCGCCGTTGCCTCTGGACATTCAGGAGTGCGCGCGGCTCGCGGGCGGCATCGGTTATCCCGTCATGCTCAAGGCAAGCTGGGGGGGCGGTGGCCGCGGCATGCGCGTGGTCGAGAGCGATCAACAGTTGGCCGAAGTGCTTCCCGTGGCCCGACGGGAGGCCAAAGCCGCGTTTGGAAATGACGAGGTCTATCTCGAAAAGCTCGTGCGACGCGCGCGACACATCGAGGTGCAGATACTCGGCGACAGTCACGGCGAGCTGGTGCACCTGTTCGAGCGTGACTGCACGGTGCAGCGTCGTAATCAGAAGGTGGTGGAGCGCGCGCCGGCGGTTTTTCTTTCCGACGAGCAACGTGCTGAATTATGTAGCGCCGCGCTGTCGATCGGGCGCGCCTCGATGTATCTGAATGCCGGAACAGTGGAGTTCCTGCAGGACGCCGACACGGGCAGGTTCTATTTCATCGAGGTGAATCCCCGGATCCAGGTCGAGCACACCGTTACGGAATGCGCGACCGGCATCGATATCGTCAAGGCACAGATCCGCATCGCCGGCGGAGCGCGCATCGGCACACCGGATAGCGGCGTCCCGGCGCAGCAGGACATCCGGATCAGCGCCCATGCTCTGCAGTGCCGGGTGACAACCGAGGATCCGGAAAACAACTTCATTCCGGATTACGGGAAGATCTCCGCCTACCGCAGCCCGGCGGGATTCGGTATCCGGCTGGATGCGGGTACGGCGTATGGGGGCGCGATCATTACGCGCTCCTACGACTCGCTGCTGGTGAAGGTGACATCCTGGGCGCCCACGCCGGAGGAGGCGATCGCACGCATGCATCGTGCGTTGTGGGAGTTCCGGATACGGGGTGTGGTGACGAACCTCCGCTTTCTCGATCAGGTTATTACCAACCCGCGTTTCGCTCGCGGTGAGTACACGACTCGCTTCATCGACGAGACTCCCGAATTGTTTCGTTGGCCGCGTAAGCAGGATCGCGCAACGCGCATCCTGACGTACGTGGGTGAGACCATTGTCAATGGCAACGTGGAGACCAAGAATCGCGTCCGGCCCGAAAAGTTCGATCGTCCCAAGCTGCCGCACGTCATCCTGGAGGCGCCGCCGCCCGGCACCAGGCAGAAGTTGGAAGAGCTCGGACCGGAGCGGTTCGCGCAGTGGATGCTCGAGCAGCAGCGCGTTCTCATTACGGATACGACCATGCGCGACGCGCATCAGTCGCTGCTCGCCACCCGGATGCGCACGATCGACATGACTGCGATCGCGCCGTATTACTCGAGCCTGATGCCGCAGTTGTTCTCGATGGAGTGCTGGGGCGGCGCGACGTTCGACGTCGCCATGCGTTTTCTAAAGGAAGATCCCTGGAAACGGCTGGACCAGTTTCGTGAGCGCATGCCCAACCTGCTCCTGCAGATGTTGCTGCGGTCCGCGAACGCGGTCGGTTATGCCAACTATCCTGACAATGTCGTGCGGTTCTTCGTGGCACGGGCGGCCGAGCGGGGCATCGATGTATTCCGCATCTTCGACTCGCTGAACTGGGTCGAAAACATGCGAGTGTCGATCGACGCGGTACTCGAGGCGGGAAAGCTGTGCGAGGCGGCGATCTGCTACACCGGAAATCTGAGCGATCCGCACGAGAGGAAGTACACGCTGGACTACTACCTGAAGCTCGCGCGCGAGCTGAAGGCCGCGGGTACGCATGTGTTGGGTCTCAAGGATATGGGCGGTTTGTGCAGGCCCAGCGCCGCCTACACGTTGGTGAAGGCGCTGAAGGATGAAATTGGTCTGCCGGTACACTTCCACACGCACGACACCAGCGGAATCGCGGCGGCGAGCGTGCTTGCGGCGGTCGAGGCGGGAGCCGATGCCGTGGACTGTGCCGTCGATGCGTTGAGTGGCCTGACGTCGCAGCCGAATATGGGGTCGATTGTCGAAGCGTTACGTTTCGGGCCGCGGGATCCGGGCATCGATCCGAATCACATCCGCATGCTTTCCGCCTACTGGGAACAGGTGCGGAAGTTGTACGCGGCTTTCGAGAGTGACATCCGGGCGGGTGCGTCCGAGGTGTATGTGCACGGTATGCCGGGCGGACAGTACACGAACCTGCGGGAGCAGGCTCGCTCGCTCGGTATCGACGCACCTCGTTGGCCGGAGGTTGCGCAGGCCTACGCGGATGTCAACGCCATGTTTGGCGACATCGTGAAAGTGACCCCAACGTCCAAAGTCGTTGGGGATATGGCGTTGATGATGGTCACGAGCGGCCTGACAAAGGAGAAAGTGCTCGATCCGGAAACGGACGTTGCATTCCCTGAGTCGGTCGTGCAGCTTTTTCGAGGGGATCTCGGGCAGCCGTACGGAGGTTTTCCCGAGGCCCTGCAGCATAAGGTGCTAAAGGGTGAAAAGCCGCTGACACAGCGCCCCGGTGCGTTGCTGCCGCCAACCGATCTGGCGGCGGAGCGGGCGAAGATACAAACGAGGCTTCCCAGGCCGGTAACGGATGACGATCTGGCCTCCTATCTCATGTATCCGAAGGTCTGGACGGAATACGTAACCGACCGTCTGCAGTACGGCGATGTGGGCATTTTACCGACGCCGGTCTTTTTCTACGGCATGGAGCCCGGTGAGGAAGTTACGGTCGACATCGAGCGTGGCAAGACCCTCATCGTCCGTTACGTCACCTCGGGCGAGCCCAATGACGACGGCACACGCACGGTTTACTTCGAACTCAACGGCGAGCCGCGACCGGTCCGCGTTCAGGATCGCAAGCAGGTAGCGCAGCGTCCGCCGCAGCGAAAAGTGGAACCCGGCAATCCCAAACACCTCGGCGCACCCATGCCCGGCACGGTTGCCACTGTCGCCACTGCGGTGGGGCGCAAGGTCACGCGCGGGGAAGTGTTGGTAACGCTCGAGGCTATGAAGATGGAGACGGCCGTCCGCGCGGAGATGGACGGTGAGGTGGCAGAGGTGGTCGCGAAGCCGGGGGCGCAGGTGGATGCTAAGGATTTGTTGGTGGTGTTTGCCTAGGCTCCTGGGGCAGCGGGTTCTCAGACTGTGTCTTTGAGGGGAATACTCGCGTCCGCAAGCTTGTCCAGGTTCGGTCGCCCGCGAGCGGCGATGATCTTGCGTGCCGCCATCTGATCCTTCGGGCTGTTCACACTATCGATAGCGATCATCTCGCCGCCGCGCAGATAACAGGTGCTGAAGCTCCGCGAAGACGGATTGCCGCGGGTCACAACAGTGTCGTGAGCGTGGCAGATCCCAACGATGATCATCTTCAGGTCGTACTGATCGGACCAGAACCAGGGGACCTTGTCGTGCACGGTGGGTGTGCCGAGAAGGTTGAGCGCGGCAGTGGTTGCCTGCTCGAAGGCGTTATCGACCGACTCGAGCCGCAGGTGACGGCGGTAATGTAGATTTGGGTGATGCGTGCAGTCGCCCGCGGCATAGATATGCGGATCCGACGTGCGACAGTGGTCATCCACGCTGATGCCGTTCGAGCACTCGATGCCCGCCGCAACAGCCAACTCATCCGCAGGCAACACGCCGACACCGACGATCACTACGTCGGCAGGATGTTCGGCGCCGTCTTCTGTCAGGACCGCCCGGACGCGACGTGATTCAGGATCGCCGGCGAGCGCGCGCACTTTTGAATTACAAATGATCCGCACTCCGTGCCGTGCATGCTCCTTCTCGTAGAACGAGGAGATCTCGGAGCAGGTGACCCGGTTCATGACCCGGTCCGCCATCTCGAGCACGGTGACGTCGAGACCGAGCTCGCGCGCGGTCGCCGCAACCTCGAGGCCGATGTAACCGCCGCCGATAATGACGAGACGGCGGCCCGGTCCGAAGTCCGCCCGGATGCGTTCCACATCCGTCATGGTTCGCAGAAAATGGACGCCACCCAGGTCGGCGCCGGGCGCGACCAGCTTGCGCGGCCGGCTGCCCGTGGCGAGCAGGAGCGCGTCATAAGCGAGAATCGAGCCATCGTCGAGCCGAAGCCTTTGCTCGCTTCTCGCGATTTCTTCGACGCGGCGGCCGAGGTGCGTCTGCACGGTATGATCCGCGTAGAACTGTGCCGGCCTGATCATCAACCGGTCGCGCTCGAGCGTACCGGCGAGATATTTTTTTGACAGGGGTGGACGCTGGTAGGGCAACCAAGGCTCGTCCCCGACGACGGCCAGCTTCCCCGTGAACCCTTTGCGGCGTAGTGTATCGATCGCCTGGACGGCGGCCTGACCGGCACCGATGATGACAATTTGGTCGAACATCGGCGCGAAGGATAGCCTATGAGAGGGGACTTTCATCGCACCAGCGACGAGCAAGTGTCACAAATGGCCGCGCCAGAATGGTGCAGAGTCTCTTCTGAGCGTGCAAAGGCGGGCCGCAACTCAGCCAGTTACACCTGATTCCGACCGTGGCACGAAAGCTGCAAATTCTCTCCTGCCGCGAAATCCTGGTACGCCGGCCGCTCGAAACACTTTCTATAAATAACGCATTGGCAATCCGACGGAGAGTTCGCAAATGAAACTGGTCACCGCGATCATTAAACCGTTCAAGCTCGACGACGTGCGTGCCGCGCTGTCCGATATCGGCGTGTCGGGCATGACCGTTACCGAGGTGAAGGGTTTTGGGCGCCAGCGCGGCCATACCGAGCTGTACCGCGGTGCCGAATACGTGGTCGACTTCGTGCCCAAGACGCGCATCGAGGTAGCGGTCCGCAGCGACCTGGTCGACCAGGTCATCGAAGCCATCATGAAGTCCGCCAAAACGGGGAAGGTCGGCGACGGCAAGATCTTCATCACCGAGATCGAGCGCGTCATTCGGATCCGGACCGGCGAGACCGACGACGCTGCCCTGTGATGGGCTGAAGTACGAGTTAACTGGATAAGGAATAGGGGAAGATCGGGGAGCGACCCCCGCTGGTGTCGAATAAGAAGAAAGGGGTGCGGGGCGTTAAGGTAACTTGCGCCACCGCAAACCCACGTAGGGCCGGTGGGGCACCGGGCACCCGGCCACGGGCGTGCGGTATCCTACGTGGATGCCAAAAGCCATTCGTTTCCACGAGCACGGCGGTCCGGAGGTCCTGCGTTTCGAGGACTTCGACCCGGGTAAACCCTCGGCCGACGAAGCCCAGGTGCGCCACACCGCCATCGGTGTGAACTTCATCGACGTCTACGACCGGACCGGTCTGTATCCCCACGAGCTGCCCAGCGGCTTGGGTCGTGAGGCGGCGGGTGTCATTACCGCCATCGGGCGCAAAGTTCGTGGCTTCCGCGTCGGCGATCGTGTTGCGTACGTGTACTCCAAACCTGGCGCCTACAGTGAGGTGCGTAACATTACCGCCGACCGGCTCGTCAAAGTCCCGAAGGGCATTTCGGACGAGCAGGCGGCCGCCCTGATGTTGAAGGGGCTGACGGCGCACTATCTATTGCGACGGACTTACCGCGTGGCCAAGGGCGATACCATCCTGGTTCATGCCGCCGCCGGCGGAGTCGGTCTCATACTCTGTCAGTGGGCGAAGGCGCTCGGTGCGAAGGTGATCGGCGTGGTCGGCAGCGAAGCGAAGGCGGAGCTCGCGCGCAAGTACGGTTGCAAGCTCGTGCTGATTTCCGGTCGCGACGAGATCGTTCCCAACGTGAAGAAGTTCACCAAGGGACAGGGTGTGGCGGTCGTTTATGACTCCGTCGGCAAAGACACCTTCATCGAGTCGCTCGACTCGTTGCGCCCGCTGGGCACGATGGTGACTTACGGAAATGCCTCCGGCCCCCCGCCTGCGATCAGCCCGCTCGAGTTGAGTAAACGGGGTTCCTTGTTCCTGACACGGCCCACACTGTTCCACTACATTGCCACGAGAGAAGCACTCGACAGCGCGGCACGTGAGCTTTTTGCGGCGGTGAAGAACAAATCGATTCGCGTCCTCATCGGGCAGACCTACCCTTTGACGGACGCCGCAGAGGCACATCGTGACATGGAAGGCCGACGCACCACCGGCTCGACGGTGTTGGTCCCGGATAACCCGATCTGAGCCGGCAGGCGCGCTCGCTCGGGCGCGGCGGGTAGCAGTGCGCCGCTAGGCTCTTTTATCCTGCGCCGGCCGTCCCGCCAGACTGGCAATGACGATGGCCAACTCCTCGGCCTCGACCGGTTTGGCCACGTGATTCTGATACCCCGCCTGCAAAGCGCGCAGCCGATCCTGCGGCGACGCGTAAGCGGTCACCGCCACTGCCGGCGTCAAGCCACCGAAGTCGGGATCCAGCGCCCGCACCTGCTCGATCAGCGCGTACCCGTCCATGCCGGGCATCCCCAGATCCGCAATCAACACGTCAGGCCGCTGCGCAAACAGCAGTGAAAGCGCTGCCTGTCCGCTCTCAGCCACACTGACCTGCGCGCCGAAACCCTCCAGCATGCCGCTGATCAGCTCTCTCGCTCCCGGATCGTCGTCCACCACGAGCAGCCGCACTCCCATCAACATCCCGGCCGTTACGATGCCGTTGGTGGGCGCTTCCGTCACCCGAGGTAACAGATTCGCCTCGCGCACCGGCAGACGCACGATGAACCGCGCGCCCTTGCCCTCTCCGGCGCTCTGAGCGTCCACGCTGCCGGCATGCAACTCGACCAGGTGACGCACGATCGCCAGGCCCAACCCGAGGCCGCCGTGCCTGCGGCTGATCGAGCCGTCTTCCTGGCGGAACCGATCGAACACCAGCGGCAGGAACTCGGGTTTGATGCCCTGGCCGCTGTCGGCGATGCTGATTTCGACCTCGCCGTTTCTGCGCGCCAGGCAAACTTCAACATGTCCGCCGGCATCGGTGAACTTGATGGCGTTGGATAGCAGGTTGCACACGATCTGTTGCAGCCGGGCAAAGTCACCGCGCACCGTACCGGCCCCAATGTCGAGCAGCGGCACGATCTTGAGGCCTTTCGCCTGGGCGGCCGGATGCATCGTTTCGAGGGCCGCCTCCACGACGCGTCGGGGATCGACGGTCACGAGCTCGAGCGCCACTTTCCCGGTCACGATGCGCGACACGTCGAGCAGGTCTTCGATGAGTCGCTTCTGCGCGCGGGCATTGCGCTCGATAGTCTCCAGCGCACGCTCCTGCGTGGCTTCATCCAGGCGCCGGGTTCGCAACAGCGTGATCCAGCCAAAAATGGCATTCAGCGGGGTCCGCAACTCGTGTGACATGGTCGCCAGAAACTCGTCTTTCAAGCGACTCAACTCTTCCGCTTCCGTGCGCAGCACTTTCTCGCGTGCCAGCAACGCCTCACGCTCGGCCTCCGCGCGCAAACGCTCGGCGATCTCCGCTTGCAGACGCTCGTTGCTTTTTTGTAATTCACCCGTCCGCTCGGCTACGCGCGTCTCGAGCTCCTGGTTCGACAGGGCCAGTGCGGCGCGAGCCTCGTACAGATCAACAAACACCCGCACCTTCGTGCGGATCACCGGCGCGATGACGGGCGAGAGAATGTAGTCGACCGCGCCGAGCTCGTAGCCCCGGGCGGTCTGCATTTCGTCGGCGTAGGCGGTGATGAAAATGATTGGCGTGTGGCGCCCATTCTTGTGTCGCCGGACGAGGGTGGCCGTCTCGAGCCCGTCGATATCCGGCATGTTGACATCGAGGAGGATGACCGCGAACTCACCTTCGAGAATCCGCTTCAGTGCCTCGGTCCCCGAATGGGCCTCGACGATCTGCGCATCGAGGTCCTCGAGCAACGTGCGATAAACGAGGAGCTTCTCAGGCAAGTCATCGACGATGAGAATACGCGCGCCCGAATGTGACACGTTCAGTCCTTCAACCAAGCGCGTAGCGCCGCGAGCAGATCCTGGGTATTGACCGGCTTCGACAGGTAATCCCACGCACCGGCCGCTATGCATTTCTCGCGGTCGCCCTTCATGGCCTTGGCCGTGACCGCAATGATAGGCAGCTCGTGTCGCTCCGGAATCTTGCGGATCTCCTGGATCGTAGCGATTCCATCCAACTCCGGCATCATGATATCCATCAGGACGACGTCGATGGACGGGTCCTGCAGCACGTGTTGGATAGCCTCGCGGCCATTATCCGCGGAGATCACCGTCATACCCTGCTCGTCTAGGACAGTGGCGAGCGCAAAAATGTTGCGCATGTCATCGTCGACGATGAGGACCTTGCGGTCCGCGAGCACATGCTGCGACTCGCGCAGCGATTCCAGCTCCTGGCGCGCCCTCTCGCTGAGGGAGTCGAGGTTGCGATGCAGGAAAAATGCGGTCTGCTCCAGGAGGCGCTCGCGTGAGGGTGCCTCTCGCAATGTGAGCCGTTCTTTGAAGCGGCGCCGGAATTCCTCGTAACCCGTTTCCGAGCGATCCGCGCCGAAAAAGATGACGGCAGGTTGCCCCAACCCCGTGCTTTCATCGACCAGCAGCGACTCGAAGACGTCAGGGTCAAGAACGGGAGCGCCCGGTCCGACCACGAGGCAGTTGATGGGCTGCTCCCGTAGGATAGCGGTGGCGAGAGCTGCATTAGCGATCGGGAATATGCGCACATCGCTACCCGAGAGGAGCTCCACGACCTCATCCCGCTCCGGCGACTCCGACATGAGAATCAACAGGTGCCGCTCCGGCTGCGTCACGAAGCGGTGCAACTCTCCCAGGGCCCGGTCGAGCGTCTCCTTCGACTGCAGCGGCTTCGCGATGAACCCCGCCGCCCCGGCTTCGAGCGCCTGGGCTCGTGCTTCGTCGGTGGAGATTACGCACACCGGGATGTGGCGGGTCGACAAATGGTTCTTGAGCCGATTGAGCACCCGCCAGCCATTCATGTCCGGCAAAAACAGGTCGAGCGTCACGGCGTCCGGCTCGAAGTCCCGGGTCAGGGCCAGCGCGCCGGAAGCGAGGGTAGTGACCAGTCCCTTGAACCCCTTCTCACGCGCTCCCTCGAGCAGCAGCCGCGCGAACGCCAGATCGTTCTCGACGATGAGCAGAACCCGGTCGTCCGGCTGGATCGAGTCGCGATCGTCCTGCGCCTCGTTGAGCGTGAAAGTCTCCTGCTCACGCTCTTCGGCCACCAGTGCCGGTATACCGGGCAGGGGGAATGGGAATCCCCCACCCTCGAGGAACAGCTCGTTGAGCTGCACGTTCGGCGGCTTGTGCAGAGCCATCTCGGCGGCCGTGCGCGGCCGGGTGGACCGGGAGCCAATGTAAGTCTGCGGAATGTAGAGCGTGAAAATACTGCCCTTCCCGGGTGCGCTGACCAGCCGGATCTCCCCGCCCAGCAGTTTCGACAATTCGCGGCTGATGGCCAGCCCGAGTCCCGTGCCCCCGTACTTGCGGCTCGTGCTGCCGTCCGCCTGTTGAAACGCCTCGAAAATGATCTGCTGCTTTTCCGCGGAAATGCCGATGCCGCTGTCGTTTACCGAGAACGCCAGCACCTCGTGTGCCCGCTCCAGCTCCTCGTTCTCCGGCCCCCAGCCGCCGTCGGCATGATCGATGGTGAGAGTGACCTGGCCGCGGTGAGTGAACTTGAAGGCATTGGAGAGGAGGTTTTTCAAAATCTGCTGCAGCCGCTTGGCGTCGGTCACCACCGACCGCGGCAACTGCTCGCCCAGGAGTACCACGAAGCCGACGTTTTTCGCCTCGGCCACGTGCCGGAAATTGCGCTCCACGTAGTGCTGCAGCTCGTCGAAATGCAACTCCCCGACATCGACGACCACGGTCCCGGATTCGATCTTCGACAGGTCGAGAATGTCGTTGATCAGCATGAGGAGGTCATTGCCCGCTGAATGTATCGTTCGGGCGAATTCCACCTGCCGCGACGTGAGGTTGCCGTCGGTATTGTGCGAGAGCTGGTCGGAGAGAATGAGGAGGCTGTTGAGCGGTGTGCGCAGCTCATGCGACATATTCGCGAGAAACTCGGACTTGTACTTCGAAGTGAGCGCCAGCTGCTTGGCCTTCTCCTCGAGCGCCTGGCGGGCCTGCTCGACCTCGCTGTTCTTGCGCTCCACCTCGTGGTTCTGGTGGGCGAGGAGCTGTGCTTTCTCCTGCAACTCCTGGTTCGTCTGCTGCAGCTCCTGCGCGAGAGACTGCGACTGCTGCAGCAGGTTCTCCGTGCGCATGTTGGCTTCGATCGTGTTGATCACCACGCCGATGCTCTCGGTGAGCTGATCGAGCAGTGCCTGGTGAGTGGAGTTGAAGCGCTCGAGCGAGGCGAGCTCCAGGACGCCCTTGACCTGGCCCTCGAAGATGACGGGCAGCACGAGGATGTCCTGTGGGGACCCCACGGCCAGCCCCGAGGAAATCCGGATCGAGTCCGCCGGCACTCCGTGTAACAGGATCTTCTGCTTGTCCACGGCGCATTGGCCGACCAGTCCCTCGCCGAGTTCGAGCTCCTTGCCGTGGGCTCCCTGTCCCCCGGACGCATAGCTCGCAAACAGCCGCAATCTCTGCCCTGCACCGCTGCCGTCCAATATATAGAATTCGGCCTGCTGCGCACCCACCACGGGCGCCAGCTCGGACAGGATCGCCTGGCCCACGGCGACCAGATCCTTCTGGCCCTGGAGCATGCGGCTGAACTTGGCGAGGTTGGTTTTACGCCAGTCCTGCTCCGTGTTCTGTTGCGTGGTGTCCTTCAGGTTGCGGATCATCTCGTTGATGGTGTCTTTCAGGGCCGCGACCTCGCCTTCGGCCTGCACGGTGATCGACCGTGTCAGATCGCCCTTGGTGACAGCCATCGCGACTTCGGCAATGGCGCGTACCTGGGTGGTCAGATTCGCGGCGAGCTGGTTGACGTTTTCCGTCAACCCCTTCCACGTTCCCGACGCGCCCGGCACCTTCGCCTGGCCGCCGAGCTTGCCTTCGACACCGACCTCGCGCGCCACGCTGGTGACCTGGTCAGCGAACGTCGCCAATGTTTCGGTCATGCTGTTGATCGTCTCGGCGAGCTCGGCGATCTCGCCCTTGGCGTCAACTTTGAGTTTCAGATTCAGGTCGCCGTTGGCAACGGCAGTCACGACTTTGGCAATGCCGCGCACCTGGCTCGTCAGGTTGCTCGCCATGAGATTGACGTTGTCTGTCAGGTCCTTCCAGGTGCCCGACACGCCTTCCACTTGCGCCTGGCCGCCGAGGCTGCCCTCCGTGCCCACCTCGCGCGCGACGCGAGTGACTTCCGCGGCGAACGAGCGGAGCTGGTCCACCATGGTGTTAATGGTGTCCTTGAGCTCTTCGATCTCGCCCTTGACGTCGACAGTGATCTTTTTCGAGAGGTCGCCCGCCGCCACGGCGGTCGTGACCTCCGCGATGTTACGAACCTGGCCGGTCAGGTTGCCCGCCATGAAATTGACACTTTCGGTGAGGTCCTTCCATGTGCCCGACACGCCTTTCACATCCGCCTGACCGCCGAGGATGCCCTCCGTACCCACCTCGCGTGCCACACGAGTGACTTCCGAAGCGAACGATCGAAGCTGATCGACCATCGTGTTGACGGTGTTCTTGAGCTCGAGAATCTCTCCCTTGACGTCGACCGTGACTTTTTTCGAAAGGTCGCCGGCGGCCACCGCCTTCGTGACCTCCGCGATGTTGCGAACCTGGCCGGTGAGATTGCCGGCCATGAAATTGACACTCTCGGTGAGGTCTTTCCAGGTACCTGACACGCCTTCCACACGTGCCTGGCCGCCGAGGATGCCCTCGGTGCCGACTTCACGAGCCACGCGTGTTACTTCGGTTGCAAACGAGCTGAGCTGCTCGATCATCTTGTTGATGGTTTTGGCGGTGCGCAGAAACTCGCCTTGCAGGTCACGGCTCTCGATTTCGAGTGCCATCGTCTTCGTGAGGTCACCCTGCGCGAATGCACCGATCACGCGCGCGACTTCGGTCGTCGGATGGACGAGGTCGTCGATGAGCGCGTTGATATTCATGATGGAGTCGGACCAGAACCCGCTGACGTTGCCGAGAGAGGCCCGGTGGCGCAGCTTTCCTTCACGTCCGACAACCTGGTTGAGGCGCTCGAGCTCGCGCGCGGTGCGCACGTTGAGCTCAACGACTTCATTGAATGCCTCGGCGATACGGCCAGCCTGGCCCGGCCATTCCTCGGGCAGACGCACGTCGCTATTGCCACGCTTAAGCGCGATCAAGGCGGCGAGGATCGCGCTCGTTTCGCCATTCAGCGCCTCGCCAGGGTGTTCCCGCTTGTTCCGTGGGGTTGCCGCACGGGTGCTGGGCACTGGGGTTTTGGGACGGCGGGGTGATTTGCGGGACGCTGGCGGGCTCTTGAATAAATCCATGGTGTTCTCATGGGGGCCGCTCGCTCTCGTCGACGGACTACGCCTCGAGTTGGGAGCGGTCCTCAACGGAGTTATATCGATCGACAGGCGCCGAACGGTAAGCTCGGCAATTGCTCAACCCCCGTGAGTGTCGTGCGTGACACTACGGTCGTTTCATCCACCCGAGTGGAATCTTACGGGCTGTATGGAGCCCGCGGCAATGTAGGAATTGTTACAAGGGAGCGTCGCCAGATGGCGTCACTCGCGCACTGGATCAACGTACGACGCGCAGGGGACGGGCGTTTCTTGCAATGCCGAGCGCACCGCTGCGAACTACCTCGAGCAGCTCCGCATCGCGCGCGAGTTCGTTCACGAAGGTGTTGACCTCCGCTTCGCTTCCGGTGAGCTCCACGATGAAGCCGTCCGGCGCCGGATCGAGAACGCGGCCTCCGAGTCGCACGACGTGACCCCGCACAGTGTCGGTTCGCTCAGGCCGGACCTTCAGCTTGAGCAGAACGAGCTCGCGCTCGAGATGCTCGCCGAGTGTCATGTCCTCGACATTCACCACGTCGACGAGCTTGTTGAGCTGATTGGCGATCTGCTGAATGACAGCGTCCGAACCCTTCGTGACCAGGGTGAGGCGCGATACGGTCGGGTCGTCGGTCGCGGCGACGGACAGGGATTCGATGTTGTAGCCGCGGGTGGAGAAGAGGCCTGCCACCCGGGCGAGCGCCCCGGCTTCGTTCTGCAGCAGGACGGCAATGATATGGCGCATTGGGTGAGGCGCGTTATTCACGCGCCGAACGCCGGCCATGGGCTCGCCGCATGCGGCGAGCGGGTGACCATGGATGGTCACCCAGGGCTTGCGCGAAGCATGGATTGCGTAGCGCAATGGCCGGCCGGGTTGCGGCTCCAGGGACGGTACAGCGAGCAATTTCGCACATATGATTCCACGGAAATTATCGAGAGTGAGTTTCAGTGTGCCCTGCTTTGCGCCCAACCGGCAAGCTGCTAGGCTCAGTCGTTCCCCTGGCCTTTTAGAGCCCTTAGTTAAAGAGCGCGTCATGAGTGACACGGTAATTCAGCCCCGCCCCTTCGGGCATCCGCTTGCCGGCCAGAAGATGAGCGGCGCCCGGATGATCATGCAGGTACTGGCGGATGAAGGGGTTACCGCGATTTTCGGTTACAGCGGCGGGGCGATCCTGCCGACGTACGACGCCGTGTTTCTCTATAACGAGCAGCACAGCCTGGCCGGCGAGCCGCCGATTCCCTTGATCGTGCCCTCGAACGAGCAAAGCGCCGCCTTCATGGCCGCCGGTTACGCCCGGTCGACCGGCCGCGTGGGCGTCTGCATCGTGACCTCGGGGCCGGGA
>DATMQL010000367.1:0-3603 GCA_035566815.1 Steroidobacteraceae bacterium
TCGAGTCCACTTTGGGTCGGGCCCGCGCAGACCTACGACAGCACCGTTAGCTGGACGGATCTGCTCTATCCCAGCAAGACGGCGCCGGAGGCCAGCGCCAGCATACAGAGCTACGCCTCGTTCCAGGCCGCCGAGCAGGGACGGCTCAATGTGGTCTACGCGGGAGCCAACGATGGATTCCTGCACGGTTTTCGCGCCGGGACCACGGATAGCACCGGCACCCTCCAGACCACCTACAATGATGGCCAAGAGGTCCTGGCCTACATGCCGGGCGCCATACTGCAGAGCGCCGCATCCGCCTGTACGGCGGGCACGACGGAATCAGTGGCGCAGAACATCCATGGCGTGCTTCCGGCGAACTCCAACTGCAGTACGCCGACAACATCGGCTTCGGTCGATAACACGCTCGATTTTTCCAATACAAACTATGCGCACAACTGGTTCGTCGATGCCGCACCGGGAAGCGGCGACCTCTTCTACAATGGCGCCTGGCATACGTGGCTCGTCGGCGGGCTCGGCCCCGGAGGCGCCGTCATCTATGCCCTCGACATCACGAATCCTTCGAGTGCGATAAATGCCGCCGACAAGACCAGTCCGACTTTCACCGAGAGCAATGCCTCGAAGATCGTGATCGGGGAGTGGTCGCCCAGCAACATCGTGTGCCCGGGCTTCGCCAATTGCGCCAATTATCTCGGCAACACCTATGGCACACCCCTCATCCGCCGCTTTCACAACGGATCGTGGGGAGTCGTTTTCGGGAACGGGTATGGCAGCAACAACAATACGACCGCCGGGGTCTTCGTCATGCTGATCGATCCCAAGAGCGGGAGTCCTACTTTCTACTTCCTGTCGACCCCCGCTCCGACGGGGAAGACTCCTCCCGCAAACGGCATCGCGAGCGTCGCATCCGCCGATCTCGATCTCGATCACATCGTTGATTACCTCTACGCGGGCGACCTGCTCGGCAACATCTGGCGCTTCGACGTAACGAGCTCGGACCCCACCCAATGGGCCGTATCCGCCTCGTCGCCGCTGTTCAACGCCGGGCAGCCGATCACGACGAAATTGACAGTCAGCACGTTCAGGTGGCTCACCACGACCCAGAATCTGACGGGAATTACGCTCACGCACGATCCGGAGCGGGTGGTCGTCAATTTCGGAACCGGCCGAGCGATTGCGCAGACCACCGTCGGCGCGACTCAGTACGCGAGCGGCTCGCAGTACCTGTTTGGCATCTGGGACTGGGACATGGGCGACCCGAAGAAGGGCACCGGCTGGAACGGCCTATCAAGCCAGCAGGCAATAGGTCTCGCCCCTCCGCAGACGATCTCGCTCTCCACCAACCTGCAGCAGCAGACCGTCTCGACGTTCCCCGGATCGGGTTCGAACCCGGCGTACCGGACCGTCAGTCAGAACGCGGTCTGCTGGAAGGGCGCTGCTACCGGGTGCAGCGGCAACAGCATGGGATGGTACATCCAGCTGCCGACGACGAACGAGCAGGTCATCTTCGATCCCACTCTTACCACCGACGGAAAGCTCGTCGTCAACACGTTCATTCCGTCGGTCGACTCGCCTCTGAGCTGTAATGCCGCCGGCAATTCGACGGGATTCACTTTCGCCTTGTGGCCCGATACCGGAGCAGGGGGCGGGTCGTCGAGCGGCGGCTTCTTTAACGTGATTGGCAACTCCGGCGCCCAGACTGCGGATGCGGTACAGCTCAACGGCGTGGGTATCCCCCAGACAATCAGCTCCGGACAGAAAGCCGACAGCAACTCCGCGTACCTCCTTACCCAGACCAGCGGCGGCGGAGCTACCACCCAGAAGGTTAATCGCAGCGTCCTGGCTACGGGCGCGCGCCTCAACTGGATTGAGAGACGCTAACAGGACACAGCCATGAAAACACTCCGCAAGCCCCGGATTTCCGCATCGGCCGGTTTTACCCTGGTCGAGCTGCTGATAGTCATCGTCATCGCAACTATCCTGGCCACGATCGCGATCCCCTCCTACCAGGCGCAGATCCGCAAATCGCGCCGTACCGACGCCAAGACAGCCCTGCTCGATCTTGCGGCGCGCGAGGAACGATACAACAGTACCTATAACACGTACACGAGTGTGCCGGCCAACCTGGGCTACTCCGGCAACTTCCCCGTGACGGTAGGCAGCGGCTACTACCAGATCAATATCAATGTCTGCACGGCTCTTGCCTGCGCCACAGACAAAGGTACTGGAGTTGTCTTCTCGGCGACAGCGACAGCGATCAAAACCCAGGCGAAGGACACCCAGTGCGGCAACTACACGCTCGACAGCACCGGTGGCCAAGCGGTCACGGGCACGGCCTCGGCCACCCCCGCAGTTTGTTGGAACTGAGCGGGCGCAACTTCAAGCCACCTTCAAACAATCGCGGGACTTGTAGACATGATCTACAAGTCCCCATTCCCGCGCCTCTTCCGCGCTCATGAAATAGTCGCGATCGAGTGTGCGCTCGACTTCGTCGTACGTGCGCCCGCAGTGCCGGGCGTAGATCTCGTTCAGACGCCGTTTCGTCTTGATGATGTCCTGCGCGTGCCGCTCGATGTCAGACACCTTGCCCTGAAAGCCTCCTGAGGGCTGGTGCACCAGGATGCTGGCGTTAGGCAAGGCGATGCGCCGGCCCGCGGCACCCGCCATGAGCAGAAACGAGCCCATCGAGTACGCGGTCCCGATGCATACCGTCGTCACGGCACACTTCACCCATTGCATCGTGTCGTAGATCGCCAGTCCGCTGGTCACCATGCCGCCGGGCGAATTGATGTACAAGGCGACATCCTTGCCTGGATTTTCCGCCTCGAGGAACAGCAGCTGCGCGCACACCAGCGCCGCGATACTGTCGTCAATCTGCCCGTTCACAAAGATGATCCGGTCGCGCAACAGGCGCGAAAAGATGTCGAACGAGCGCTCCCCGCGTGCGGACTGCTCGATCACCATCGGCACGAGATTGAGATTCATCATGCTGCCCGGCGAAGCAGCATTGTGTGCGTACCTCCTCCACAGGCAACGGGCTCTGTGCGGCTCCTGAAAGGCAACACATCGGCCAGGACACGATGATCCACACGCAGATGGGTACCACCCGTGGAAGTGGCGGTGAGCTCGAAAGTGACCACCGAGTCAAACTCGCTGCCGCGCCAGCGATAACGCAACATCCGATCGGGGTCCGCGGCCAGAACCTCGTAGTCCACCGCGTCCGGAAGCCACGCGGCGAGCAACTCCGGAACGGTCAGTGCCTTCCAGACCTTCTTCGGGGCATCCGGCAGATCGCATTCGGTCACTACGGCAGCAGGCGAGTCGGTCATGGCTCCATATCCTTCAGCACGTTTTTCAGTTTCTCGAGCCGCTCCGGCCAGAACAACCGGTAGCGGTCCACCCAATCGACGAGCGGCCCGAGCGCCTGCGGCTGGGCGCGGTAATAGGCAAATCGCCCCTCGCGACGCTCGCACACCAGCCCGGCGCCGCGCAGTGCGGCCAGGTGCTGGGAAATCGCAGGTTGCGAAATTGGGAAACCTGCCTTGAGCTCGGTGACGCTCATCTCCCGGCGGCAGAGGCGCTCGAAGACGGCGCGTCGTGTGG
>DATMQL010000368.1:0-15255 GCA_035566815.1 Steroidobacteraceae bacterium
TGCGAAGGCGGAGTTCGTTGTTGCGCTGACTCCGTTTGTGAATGACTCTCTGCGCAAGGTGGCGCACGTCATTCTGCCCATCGGCACATTCGCCGAGACTTCCGGGACTTACGTCAACATGGAAGGCTTGTGGCAGAGCCAGGCCGGTGCGGCACTTCCGGTCGGCGAGGCGCGTCCCGGTTGGAAGGTGTTGCGGGTGCTGGGCAACCTGTTGAATCTCACCGGCTTCGAATACCAGACTTCCGAGGATGTGCGTGACGAGTTGCGCAAGGCCTGCGGCGCGTCTGCTGCCGTGAATGGCGGCGCTGTTTCGCCGATAGCGGATATTCCGGTGGCGGCCGCGCCTTACAAAGGCACTCACCAGGTCGCGCGCGGTACGAACGGCGGAGCGGGCTCATTGCTCGATCTTCCTATGTACCAGATCGACGCGCTGGTCCGCCGCGCCCCCTCACTGCAGAAGACCCGCGAAGGCCGTACGCCCGCGGCAACGTACTGACGAGAAGGACGAGATCGAGTGTTTCAAACTCTTTCAGACCTATGGTACTCGCTGCCTGACTACGGCCGCTCCACCGTCTGGACTCTGGTGATCACGGTGGTGCTGATTCTGTCGGTGGCGTTCCTCACGCTCATCGAGCGCAAGGTCATCGGCTGGATGCAGTTGCGCCGCGGACCGAATCGCGTGGCCTTCTTCGGACTCTTCCCGGGCCTGGCGCAGCCATTCGCGGATGTGTTCAAGCTGCTGTTGAAAGAAGTGGTCATTCCGGCCAGGGCGAACAAGTTCCTGTTCCATCTCGCGCCCATGATCACCCTGATCCCGGCGTTCGCGGCCTGGGCGGTGATCCCGTTATCGCCGGAGGTCGTGGTCTCGAAGGCCAATGCCGGGCTGCTGTACCTGCTGTCGCTCAGCTCGATGGGTGTCTACGGCGTCATCATCGCCGGCTGGGCGACGAACTCGAAGTACGCCTTCCTCGGTGCCATGCGCTCTGCCGCGCAGATGGTCGCTTATGAGATCGCGATGGGCTTCGCGCTCGTGGGCGTTCTCATGGCGACGCGTAGCATGAATCTCGGCACCATCATCGATACGCAGGTAGGCGGTATCGGCGCGTGGAACTGGTTTTGGTTGTTCCCGCTGTTCGTGGTGTATTTCATTTCCGGTGTGGCGGAGACCAACCGCGCGCCGTTCGACGTGGCGGAAGGCGAATCGGAGATTGTCGCGGGCTTCCACGTCGAGTATTCCGGAATGGCGTTCGCACTGTTCTTCCTCGCCGAATACGCCAACATGATTCTCATCTCGGCGTTGACCGCGGTGTTTTTCTTTGGCGGCTGGCTCTCGCCGTTCCAGGGATATCCGCTCATCGGCGCGACCTTCCTGGGCGCTCCGAGCTTCCTGTGGCTGGGCATCAAGATCAGCGCCTTCCTGTTCCTGTTCCTGTGGTTCCGGGCTACGTTTCCGCGCTACCGCTTTGACCAGATCATGCGGCTCGGTTGGAAGGCCCTCATTCCGGTGACGCTCGTGTGGATCGCCGTCGAGATGGTGATGTCCGCATTCAAGATCGGCCCCTGGGCGCACTGAAGAGGCGAGGCAATGGCTATCAATCCGTTCAAGACATTCCTGCTGCCCGAGCTGCTGAAAGGCATGAGCGTTACGGCCCGTACCTTTTTTACGCGCAAGTACACGCTCAACTATCCCGAAGAGAAGACCCCCCAGTCGCCGCGCTTCCGCGGATTGCACGCCCAGCGTCGCTATGCGAATGGGGAAGAGCGTTGCATCGCCTGCAAGCTTTGCGAGGCGGTGTGCCCGGCCGTGTGCATCACGATCGATTCCGACGTAGCGCCGGATGGCACGCGCCGGACGACGCGTTACGACATCGACCTGTTCAAGTGCATCTACTGTGGTTTCTGCGAGGAAGCCTGCCCGGTGGATGCGATCGTTCTCACCCGCATCCACGAGTACCACATGGAGCACCGCGGCGAGAACATCATGAGCAAGGACAAACTGCTCGCGGTGGGCGAGCGTTACGAAGCAATGATCGCGGCCGACAAAGCCGCCGACGCGCCATACCGGTAAGAACAAGAAACATGAAACTCCAGAAGGGGCCCTTCCTACCGGCGCGCAGCGCCGCTGAGTGCGAGGTTCAGGCTTGTGGCGCGCGTGTTACGCGCTCACAAGCGGCAGAGGTGGCCGAAAGGCCCTCAGGTTGGTCGCTTCGACCCGTAGGAAAGTCGGCCGGAGGCCTAGTCAAGTGTTAGTGGAGATTTTGTTCTACATCTTCGGGACCATCCTGGTCGCCGCGGCGCTGGGTGTCATCGTGGCGCGCAACCCGGTGTATTCCGCGTTGTCGCTGGTGCTGTGTTTCGTCACTGCGGCGGCGATCTGGCTCCTGATCGAAGCGGAATTCCTCGCGATCGTGCTCGTGCTCGTTTACGTGGGCGCGGTGATGGTGTTGTTCCTGTTCGTCGTGATGATGCTCGATATCAACCTCGATGAGCTTCGGCATGGCTTCACGCGGTTCGCGTGGCTGGGATGGCTCACCGCGCTGGCGGTTATTTTCGAGATCGTGGGTGTGGTCTGGGCGCGCGGCGGCCTGGGCATGGATGTCACGAAGGGCCCGACAGACACGGCGGCCGACTACAGCAACACACTCGAGCTGGGCCAGGTCCTCTATACGAAGTACGTCTATCCGTTCGAGCTCGCGGCCATCCTGCTGCTGGTTGCAATCGTGGCCGCCATTGCCCTGACCATGCGCAAGCGTCCCGGGCACAAGGTGCAGGACATCTCGAAGCAGGTTGCGGTACGGGCTTCCGACCGTATCCGTGTCGTGAAAATGGATGCGGAGAAGCGCTCATGATTACGCTCGGCCAGTTGCTGACGCTGTCCGGAATCCTGTTCTCGCTGTCGGTGGCGGGGATTTTCCTGAACCGAAAGAACGTCATCCTGCTGCTGATGTGCATCGAGCTGCTGCTGCTCGCCGCGAACTTCAATTTCATCGCCTTCTCGCGTTACCTGGGCGACATCCACGGACAGGTGTTCGTGTTCTTTGTGCTCACGGTAGCCGCCGCCGAGTCGGCCATCGGCTTGGCGATCCTCGTGGTCCTGTTCCGCGAGCGACGTAGCATCAACGTCGAAGACCTGAATACGCTGCGGGGCTGAGCTGAAACTATGAATCCGACCCTGCTGCTCCTCATTCCGATAGTGCCGCTGATCGCCGCCGTCCTGGCGGGTGTGTTCGGCCGTGTCATCGGACGTGTCGGCTCACACACGGTGACGATCGCCGGTGTGGCGATCTCCTGTGCTCTCTCGATCTATGTGCTGAAGCAGATCTACTGGGACGGTGTGCCTACCTACAACGCACCCGTTTACAGCTGGCTCATCAGCGACGGCATGCACATGGACGTGGGCTTCCTCATCGACCGCCTCACGGCGCTCATGATGGTGGTCGTGACGTTCGTGTCGTTGTGCGTGCACATCTACACGATCGGCTACATGGCCGATGATCCGGGCTACCAGCGCTTTTTCGCCTACATCTCGCTGTTCACCTTCTCGATGCTCATGCTGGTGATGGCGAACAACTTCATGCAGTTGTTCTTCGGCTGGGAAGGGGTGGGCGTTGTGTCCTACCTGCTGATCGGGTTCTGGTATACGCGGCCCACCGCGATTTTCGCGAGCCTCAAGGCGTTTGTCGTCAATCGCATCGGTGATTTCGGGTTCATTCTCGGCATAGCCGGCATCGCCTATTACACGAACTCGATGAGCTACACCGACGCCTTCGCGGCGGCCCCCAAGATGGCAGAGGCGATACTGCCGATGACTTCTCACTCCGGGGTGGCGGCGCTCACGCTGATCTGCATCTGCCTCTTCATTGGTGCCATGGCCAAGTCGGCGCAGGTTCCGCTGCACGTCTGGCTACCGGATTCAATGGAAGGCCCAACCCCGATCTCGGCGCTCATCCACGCGGCGACGATGGTCACCGCGGGTATTTTCATGGTGGCGCGCATGTCGCCGCTGTTTGAGCATTCGGAGACCGCGTTGTCGTTCGTGCTCGTCGTCGGGGCGACGACGGCGTTCTTCATGGGACTGCTCGGTGTCGTGAACAACGACATCAAGCGGGTCGTCGCGTACTCGACTCTTTCGCAGCTCGGGTACATGACCGTGGCGCTGGGCGTGTCGGCTTACAGCGGGGCGATCTTCCACCTCATGACGCACGCGTTCTTCAAGGCGCTGCTGTTCCTGGCGGCGGGCTCCGTGATCATCGCCATGCACCATGAGCAGGACATGCGGAAGATGGGCGGCCTCGCGAAGTACATGCCCATCACGGCGATTACGAGCTGGATCGGTGCGCTGGCGCTGATCGGGACGCCGTTCTTCGCGGGGTTCTATTCGAAGGATGCGATCATCGAGGCGGTGGGTGAATCGCATCGGTGGGGCGCGACGTACGCGTATTGGTGCGTGTTGGGTGGCGTGTTCGTTACGGCGCTCTATACGTTCCGCATGATTTTCATGACGTTCCATGGGCCGGAGCGGTTCCGGCACAAGCATGGCGAACATGCGGACGGCCACGGCGCCGCGCACGCGGCTGCCGCGGCAGGTCATACGCATGACGATGCCCATGGACATGATACTCACGGCCACGACGATCATGGCCATGGCGGTGACCCGCACGAGAGCCCGGCTGTCGTCACGATTCCGCTGATCGCCCTGGCGATCCCGTCCGTGGTGATCGGCTTTTTCACCGTGTCGTCGGTGCTGTTCGGTAACTACTTCGGAGATGCCATCCAGGTTCTCGAGCAGAACAACGTAATCGGCGAGATCGGCCGCGAGTTCCACGGCCCGCTGGCCTTCGCGCTGCATGGCTTCGTCTCGCCGCCGTTCTGGTTGGCCGCGGCGGGTGTTTTCTTCGCCTGGCTGTTCTTCCTGAAGAAGCCCTCGTGGGCCAACACTGCCGCGCGCAACTTCAGCTGGCTGCGGACACTTTTCATCGAGAAGTACTACTTCGACTGGTTCAACCAGGTGATCGTCGCGCGGCTCACGCGGTGGATCGGTTATGGTCTGTGGAAGGGAGGCGACGAGGTGCTGATCGACGGAGGGTTGGTCAACGGCTCGGCGCACACGGTCAGGTGGTTCGGCAGCGTTATCCGGCGTGTGCAGAACGGCTATCTTTATTCGTACGCGTTCTGGATGGTGATCGGCCTGGCAGTCCTGCTGGGCTGGTACCTCGAGCACGTCTAAGACGAGTAGCAATCAGAAAATGAATAATTCGTGTGAAACGAGGTTCTCCGACCGGCGCGCAGCGCCGCTAAATGTTGCGGGTCGCTTCGACCCGCAGGAAAGTCGGCCGGAGGCCTGAACATGCATGATTTACTGTCGGTCCTGATCTGGCTGCCCATCGGTGCGGGTGTGCTGGTATTGCTACTCGGCGAGCGCAACATCGCCGCAGGGCGCTGGATAGCGCTCGTCGCGTCGATCCTGACGCTGATCCTGTCGCTGCCGCTCATCGCGAATTTCGATACCGGCACGGCCAACTTCCAGTTCGCCGAGAACGTGCCGTGGATTGCGCGCTTCCACGCGAACTACGCGCTCGGGTTGGATGGCATCTCGCTGCCGCTCGTGGTGCTCACCGCGTTTATCACCATCTTTGTGGTGATCGCCGGGTGGAGCGTCATCGAAGTGCGTGCCGCGCAGTACTTCGCCGCCTTCCTCATCATGGAAGGACTGATGATCGGGGTGTTCTCGGCCACCGATGCACTGCTGTTCTACTTCTTCTGGGAAGCGATGCTGATCCCGATGTTTCTCATCATCGGTATCTGGGGTGGCCCGCGCCGCGTCTACGCGACCCTGAAGTTCTTTCTGTACACCTTCCTCGGCTCCGTCTTCATGCTGGCGGCGCTCATCTACATGTATGTGAAGGCGGGCGACTATTCGATCGCCAGCTTCCAGCGGCTGCCGCTCACCTTGGTGGAGCAGCGTTGGATCTTCGTTGCCTTCCTGGCGGCCTTCGCGGTGAAAGTGCCGATGTGGCCCGTGCACACGTGGTTGCCGGATGCGCACGTGGAGGCGCCGACGGGCGGCTCGGTCGTCCTGGCGGCCATCATGTTGAAAATGGGTGGCTACGGCTTCCTGCGCTTCAGCTTGCCGATCGCACCGGATGCGAGTCGCGAGCTCGATATGCTGCTCATCTCGCTGTCTCTCATCGCGGTGGTCTACATCGGCTTCGTAGCGATCGTGCAACAGGACATGAAAAAGCTCATCGCTTATTCATCCATTACTCACATGGGCTTCGTGACGCTCGGGTCTTTCCTCGTGTACGACATCGTCAGGGCCACCGGTAGCGTGCAGGGTGCCGGCATGGGCCTCGATGGCGCCATGGTGCAGATGGTGTCGCACGGCCTCGTCTCCGGCGCGCTGTTCCTGTGTGTAGGTGTGTTGTATGACCGCATGCATACGCGGCAGATCGCGGACTACGGCGGTGTGATCAACACCATGCCGATTTTCGCGGCATTCATGGTGATGTTCGCACTCGCCAATACCGGGTTGCCCGGCACATCGGGTTTCGTCGGTGAGTATCTCGTGATCATTGCCGCCTTCAAGGCGAGCTTCTGGTATTCGCTGCTCGCAGCCACGACGCTGGTGTTGAGCGCCGTCTACTCGTTGTGGCTCGTCAAACGAGTGATCTATGGGCCTGTCGGCAACGATCGCGTGGCGGCCCTGCAGGACCTCAACGGTCGCGAGTTCCTCATCCTGGCCACGCTGGCGATCGCCGTCCTGCTGGTTGGCATCTGGCCGGCGCCGCTGTTGAAGATCATGCAGCCGACGATTCACCACCTGGTCGATCAAGCGATCGCCACCAAGATTCCGCTCTAAAGACGCTAATGCCCATGACCGATACGATCATGACCTGGTCCAGCGTTCAGCCCGCCATCGCGGAGATGTATCTCGTCGCGGCGATCTGCGTGGTCTTGCTGGTGGATGTCTTCGCGGGGGAGAAGCGCCCCGGACTGACTTCCACGGTGACGCTCTTCGCGCTTGCCGTAGGTGCCGCACTGACGGTTGCTTACGGACACATCACACATCACGCGGTTCTCTTCGACGGCATGTATGTCGCCGATGAGCTCGGTTATGTGTTGAAGCTCGCCGGCTTCCTGGTCGTTGCCGTGGTATTGCTGTACTCGCGCACCTATCTCGAGAACCGGAAGATCCTGCACGGCGAGTATTACGTGCTCACGCTGACCGCATTGCTGGGCATCTTCGTGCTCGTCTCGGCGAACAGCCTGCTGACGGTGTACATCGGCGTCGAGTTGCTCGCTCTGTCGGTTTACGCGATGGTGGCTTTCGACCGTGATTCCGGCATCGCCGCCGAATCGGCGATCAAGTACTTCGTGCTGGGTGCCATCGCCTCCGGCGCACTGTTGTACGGTATGTCCCTGATTTACGGCCTCACCGGGACGCTGGATCTCGAGCAGATCGCCGTGAAGGTGCATTCGCCTGCCAACCTCGGCGTGATCCTCGGGCTGGTGTTCATCGTCGTCGCGGTGGCCTTCAAACTCGGCGCGGTGCCATTTCACATGTGGCTGCCCGATGTTTACCAGGGCTCACCGACGAGCGTGACGCTGTTCATTGGCACGGCGCCGAAGATCGCTTACTTCGCGTTGACCCTGCGCTTGCTGGCGCACGGGCTCGGCGGAGCCTCGACCGAGTGGTCGCAGATGCTGAGCGTGCTGGCGATTCTCAGTCTCATCGTGGGCAACACCGTCGCGCTCGTACAGACGAACATCAAGCGACTGTTGGCTTACTCGACGATCTCGAATGTGGGATTCATCCTCCTCGGGTTCGTTGCGGGGACGCCGAGCGGTTATACCGCTGCGTTGTACTACACGCTCATCTATGTGCTGGTCGTTCTCGGCTCCTTCGGTGTCGTTCTTCTCTTGAGCCGCACGGGCTACGAGGCCGACAAGCTCGATGACTTCAAGGGGCTTTATCAACGCGACCCGTTGCTGGCCCTGGCCATGATGGTGCTCATGTTCTCGACCGCGGGCGTGCCGCCGTTCGTGGGTTTCTGGGCGAAGCTGCGGATTTTCCAGGCACTGTGGGAGACGCAGCATTTCTGGTTGGTGGTGATCTCGGCCGCCATGTCGGTAGTCGGGGTGTTCTATTACCTCCGCGTGATCAAGTTGATGTATTTCGATCCGCCTACCGGGGACGCCCCGGCGATCGTGCGGTCGACGGGCGTACGCCTGGTACTGGCGGCCAACGCGGCCGCGGTGCTCATCCTTGGGCTGTTGCCGAGTGCGTTGCTGGATCTGTGCTCGCGCCTGATCCACTGACCGGTCTTTCAATCCCCCAATGAAAAACGCCGTCCCCTCTCGAGGACGGCGTTTTCGCGTCAGTCGCTAACTGGACTTAACGTTCCCAGTGGCCCGGCTCGTACCGGTAGCGGCCCTCATGTGGAACCCAGCGGTCTTCAACCCAGTGCTGGCCGGGACGCTCTCTGATGTAGCGCCCATCGACCCAGACGTGATGGTGGCCGCGATAGGCCCAGTAACCCGGGGCCCAGATGTATCCGTGGCGCGGGGCCGGGGCGACGACGACCCGCGGGGCGGGTGGGGCAACTTCGATGTCGATAACGGCCGCCTGGGCCAGTGAAACCATCGCAAGGGGACCCAGCAGTGCGAGGGTCAGGGTACGTTTAAACGGGGCATGCGCCGGACGCGGCGCGGACTTGTTGCGGCTCAAGTTAAATTCCTCCAGCTTCAGCGACTTGACTCGCTGTTGGGTCAATGCGCGAACGTCCCGCCTGTTCCAGGCTAAGGCGCTGCTCCCGGTACGGATTATACCCGTCCCGTACCCCCTAAAACGTTGCTGGCAGGGCTGGGTTAACCGGGCTGGGGACTCAGGGCAGGCGCAGCCGGTCGTTTTCCGGCAAATAGGACGCCTACTGCAGAGATCACGCAAAGAACGCCCGCGAAAATGAAGGCATGATCGTAATTGCCCTCAGTGGTGCGAATAAGGCCGGCAAAGGAGGCAGCCACGGCCGCGCCGACCTGGTGTGCCGCCATGATCCACCCGAAGACCAGGCCCGCCTTTTCGGCCCCGAAGGCCTGGCGGGTCAGGGCGACCGTCGGCGGCACGGTCGCAATCCAGTCGAGGCCATAGAACACGGCAAAGAGGGATAGTCCGTGGCTCTCGGAAATGAAGCCATAGGGGAGGTAGAGCAGGGCCAGTCCCCGCAGGCCGTAATAGGTCATCAGCAGGATGCGGCTGTCGTATCGGTCGGAGAGCCAGCCCGAGCCCGTCGTACCGACCAGGTCGAAGATGCCCATCATCGCCAGCAGGCCGGCCGCCTGCACCTCGGGAATGCCGTGATCCATGCAGGCTGGAATGAGGTGCGTGCCGATGAGGCCGTTGGTGCTCGCTCCGCAGATGAAAAAGCTGCCGGCGAGGATCCAGAACTCCCTGCTGCGGCTCGCCATGCGTAACGCCCCAACCGCCGCGACGAAGGGATTGCCAGTCGCCGGGGCCGGTATCGTCTCCGTGTCGGGGAGCCCGAGCGGTGTGAGCCCCTTCTCCTGCGGCCGGTCTCGCATGACGAGGAAGGTAATCGGTGCAATGAGCAGCGCCACGGCCGCAACGGCAATCACTGCCCAACGCCACCCGGAGCTGACGACGAGTTGCGCCAGCACCGGCAGAAAGATGAGCTGACCGGTTGCCGAGCTGGCCGTGAGAAGCCCCAACGCCAGCCCGCGGTGAAGGTAGAACCACCGCTGCACGACCGTGGCGCCGAGGACGATGGCAATGATTCCCGTGCCCGTGCCGACGACAACCCCCCAGAGCGCAATGAGCTGCCAGGGGTGCTTCATCGTGATCGTGGCTAGCGTGCCCAGACCCATCAGGAAGGCGGCTACGGCCATGACGCGCCGCGGGCCGTAACGGTTCACCAGGCCCGCGGCGAACGGCCCAGTGAGCCCGTAGAGCAGCAGGTTGATGGAAATCGCGATGGAGATGGTCGCGCGGGACCAGCCAAACTCCTGCTCGAGCGGCACCATCAGCACACCCGGGGTGGCGCGGGTCGCGGCGGAGATGAGCAGGACCACAAAGGTGATGGCCAGGACGATCCAGGCGTAGTGCGGCTTCTTCATGGGCTGAATTCTACGGGCGGCTGAGCTTGGCCTGAATGACAAGCACCCCACGATTCCCGCCAAATGCGGTAGGCTGGCCGCATGAAAAAGATCGTCATGCTATCGGTGCCTCCGGCCTCGGGGGTGGACGTCATCGGTCCGCTGGAGGCATTCGGGATCGCCAGCCGGATGGTGCAGGAGTCCTCCGGCCGCCGCGGTTACGAGAGCGAGTTGGTGACGAATTCCGCCGACCTCGCGCTGGTGACCAACAGTGGCGTCAAAATCCTCGCGCACAAACACTACTCGGAGCTGCGCGGGAAGATCGACACGCTGCTCATTGCGGGTGGGGCGGGTACCCGCGGACCGCGTGATCCAGCGCTGTTGGCCTGGTTGCGCAAGATGTCAAAACAGGCGCGCCGGATCTGCTCGATCTGCACGGGCGCGTATCTGCTCGCGGATGCGGGTGTGCTGGCGGGCAAGCGCGCCACCACACACTGGAAGTTTGTAGAGAGTTTCGCGCGCCAGCACCCCGGAGTGTCGTGGGACCCGAATCCCATCTTTGTGAAGGATGGGAGCGTCTATACCTCCGCCGGGATTTCCGCGGGTATGGATCTCGCACTGGCGCTCATCGAGGAGGACTATGGCAGCGCGCTGGCGCTCGATGTCGCGCGCTACATGGTTGTTTTCCTGCGACGGCCGGGAAGCCAGGCGCAATTCAGTGTCGCGATGGCGGCGCAGGCGGCCGAGCGCAAGAGCCTGCAGGCGTTACAAGCGTGGATCGCCGAGAATCTGGCGAAGGATCTCAGTGTGGAGACACTCGCGGCACGCGTCGCCATGAGTGCTCGGAACTTCGCACGCGTATTTGCCCGAGAGCTCGGCAACACTCCGGCTCGTTACGTGGAGCAGGTGCGGGTGGAAGCCGCCCGCACGCAGTTGGCCTCGACGGATGACAGCGTGGATCAGATCGCGAGCCGCTGTGGGTTTTCCAGCGCGGAGCTGCTACGCCGCTGCTTTCTGCGGCAGTTCAAGGTCGCTCCGAGCGAGTATCGCAAACGCTTTCACACGGGGGCGAGTTCGCCGGTCTCAGAGGTGGTCGCGTAAAGCAAACCAGGACATCGCGGCGACCAGGACCGGCCAGCGCAGATAGCGTCCACCTGGAAAGCGCCGCACAGGAAATTGCTCGAGAAGGTTGCAGGCGCGGCGATCGCCGCCGATCGCATCCGCGAGAGCCTTACCCGCAAAGGGTGCGACGACGATTCCCTGGCCGGAGAAACCGCTGGCGTTGAAAAGGCCGGGCTCGATCTCGCGCACGAATGGCAGGCGGGAGGTCGTGACGGCGAGCGTTCCACCCCACGCATACTCGATGCGAGTGTTGTTGAGTTGCGGGAAAACACGCAACAGGTGCCCGCGAACCATGCCTGCGATGTCTTTCGGGTATTGGTAGGAGTACGTTTCGCCGCCACCGAACAACAGGCGATCGTCGGGGGTGATGCGGAAATAGTACACGACAAAGCGGGTGTCGGAGATGGCCAGCCGGTCGCGGATCAACTGCTCCGCGGCCACTCTCCCCAGCGGTTCCGTGGCTACCACGAAATTGTTGATTGGCATGACACGGGCTTCGACGGTCGGCTGCAGGTTGCGCAGGTAGCCGTTGCCGGCGAGAATCACGTTCTGCGCCCTGACAGAGCCCGTAGCGGTCTCAACTTCCCAACCTGACGTCGGCGAGGACACGCGCGTAATACGTGTCACTGCACTCTGCTCGTAAAGTCGCGCGCCGTGTTGCCCGGCGGCGCGAGCGATTCCCAACGCGAGGTTGAGCGCGTGCAGGTGGCCCGACTGGCTGTCCAGGTAGCCGCCATAATAGCCATCGCTGTTGACGAGATTGCGCGCTTCGTCCTGGTCGACGAACCGCAGCCCCGAATCGGGATAGCGGCTCATGATGTCGTCCACGTGGGCGCGCGTTTCCTCGACGTAACTTCGCTTGTGGCACAGGTGCAGAAGCCCCGGGAGGTACTGCGCATCGATGTTGTAAGTGCGGATCAGCCAGTCGAGGTGCTCACGCGCCTCGATCCCGAGCGACCAGATCTGCCGCGCGAAGTCCGTCCCGAGCCGGGATTCAAACCAGGGGGGCTCGTGCCGGAAACCGTTGTGAACCTGTCCGCCATTGCGACCGGACGCGCCGTCGCCGATGCGGGACTCTTCGAGAAGCACTACCGAAGCGCCGCGGCGCGCAAGATGGAGTGCCGCCGAGAGTCCCGTATAGCCACCACCGACCACGCAGACGTCGGCCGTGATCCGCTCCGTCAGTTGTGGCGCGCGCGGAAATGGCTCAGTTGCAGTAGCGTGATAGTAAGTCGAAGGATGCATCAGCACGGCTTAGGCGGCGTTTGCCGCAGCGTACAGGCCGGCGGGTGCCTACGGAAGCCGATACTCTGTGAACTTGTGCGGGCCGTAAGGACGCGGCGCGACCCACATGATCTGTGAGGTCGTGTCCATGATGATCGTCGCCACTGTCGAGGACGTTTTGCCGGGGATGGGTGCGCGACATACGCCACGCGGAGCACCGAAGCGATCCTGGAAGGCGGCCTGAATCGTCGACAGCGTGACTCGGCCGCGATCTCTGAGAAGGTAGCGGCGCACGCGGCTGTCGCGATAAAGGGAGTCCGCACTCGTGAGAAGGCCGAGGTCGCGGACCGCTATACGCGCCGGTGTCGATACGAAGTGATTCGCGTGCACGAGCAGATCGTCCTCCGGCGTCAGCCAGAACACCTGGTCCGGGGTCGTCTCGATATCGATCGCCTCGCCTTCCCGGTGCGAGATGAGAAAGTTGCTGGAGAAGCCGCGCTCCGCTTTGAGCACGACCTCGATGGCGGACCCGAGCGAGCATTGCGCCAACACGTGGCGCAGGACGAGAGGATTGGGTAAGCCTTCGCGTTTCCCGTCCTGCTCGCACTCGAGATGATTGGTGCTAATCGCGATGCCTGAATTGTTGAGCCCGACCGAGGCCATCACACCGGCTTCCGCGAACACCAGCATGCTCGGGCCGACGTCCGGGACGATCTTCACCACCATCGACGATTCCGCGCACTCGTCACGCCAGTCCCAGTTCTGCGCGTGGATCAGGTGGCCTTCGCGGGTCGTGGGCGGCAACGCCACCGCGCCGGTACAGCCATCGACGTCGTCAAAACTCTCGCGCGTTTTTCCGAAACTTCCGTGCAGGAGCTCGGTGCGGGCATTGATGGCGACGATGTCTTCGAAGGGGACTTCGGCACCCTCGGCGAGGGCGCGCATCTCCTGGGCGATACGGGGATAGGTCTGCTCGATGCGCACCGCGAAGCGCGCGGCCGTCGCTCGGGCGAGTGTCCAGTCGACGCCCTTCTCGGCGAAGGTGCGCCGGTAGATGTCAATGGTGCGGTGAATGCGGCCGGCCGCCTTGCGGCCGTATTGCAGGCCGACGTTGCGCGGGGTCCCTGAAACCTCAATGAAAGGGAAGGCTGCCGTCTCTTCGAGCCTGGCAGCATTCATGCGCGGCCCTTGGGCCTAACGGAGTTCACATCGCCTTCCATGTTGCTCCGTATTATCCGATCGCCACGGTCCAAAGCCGGCCCGGCGTCACACTTTCCTATAATTTCCAGCCCCTTACCCGCGCACCGCCGGGCCGACTCGCGGCAGTGAAGCTTTTCTAAAGCACCCTTTAGAGGGTGTGTTTGTTCGTCCCGCACCCAAGTCGCACAGTACTCCCACGCGAATCAGTGACGGGAGAATCTCCATGCGATTTCCAACATGGCTACGCTTTGCGCAGCTTCTCGAACGCTACAGCCAGGGCGCGTTTCCGATCGGCTTCTATTATTCGCAGCCGCCGACTGCCGCGCCGCCTTGCAGCCGGCAGCGATCCTTGCGTAACCTCACGGAAACCGGCCCGACGGGGGCCGACGTACCGGGGGTTAAAAACAAATGGATCAACATTCGTTAGGGTTCGTGGCGGCAGGGCTGTTGTGTGCCAGTGCCGCCCATGCGCAGGCGAGCGGAGAATCAGCCAACGCGCTGTCGCGCTCGATTTTCCAGGAGCTCATCGAGATAAACACCACCGACTCCGTCGGTAACGTGACGACGGCCTCGGAGGCCATGGCAAAGCGGCTGCGGGCCGCCGGTTTCGCGGACAGCGATATCGCCATTCTCGGGCCCAATGCCCGCAAGAAAAATCTCGTGGTGAGGCTGCGGGGTACGGGGCAGCATAAGCCGGTCCTGTTGATCGGGCACCTCGACGTGGTGGAGGCACGGCGCGACGACTGGACTACCGATCCGTTCAAGTTCGTCGAAAAAGACGGTTATTTCTACGGCCGCGGTACGCAGGACATGAAAGACGGCGACGCCATCATGGTGACCTCGCTCATCCGCATGAAGAAGGAGGGGTTCCGCCCCAACCGCGACATCATCCTCGCGCTCACCGCGGACGAGGAGGGTGGCAGCTCGAACGGCGTCGACTGGTTGTTGCAACACCAACGTGCGCTCATCGACGCCGAATTCGTGCTCAACCACGATGGCTCCTCGATCGTAAGCGAGCACGGCAAGCCGCTGTACTATGAGCTCGATGGCACGGAGAAGGTCTACGGCGACTATCAGCTGATGACGACCAATCCGGGCGGTCACAGCTCATTGCCGGTGTCGGACAATGCCATCTACGCGCTCGCCGAGGGCTTGAGGCGGCTCGAGAAATACGAGTTTCCCTTCGAGCTCAACACGGTCACCCGCGGTTATTATCAGCAGATGGCCACGGTCGAAAGCGGCCAGCGCGCGGCCGACATGCGCGCGATTCTGCGCGCCACCCCGGATCCCGCGGCCATCACCCGCCTGTCGAAAGACCCGGACGATCACTCCATCATGCACACGACGTGTGTTGCGACCCGCCTGGAGGGTGGCCACGCCAACAACGCGTTGCCCCAGCGTGCGGCCGCGGTGGTGAATTGCCGCATTCTGCCCGGCCACTCCCCGGAGGAGGTACGGCAGGATCTCATCCGGGTGGTGGCGGATCAGCGCATCGTAGTGCGGTACATCGATGACAACGGCCAAGTGCAGGACAAAGCCTCGGATCGCAAAGGCTATCCGCCGCCGCCACTGAGCCCCGAGATCATGAAGCCGCTGGAG
>DATMQL010000369.1:0-6505 GCA_035566815.1 Steroidobacteraceae bacterium
CAGCATCTCCGAACGGACGCGGCTCAGCAGGTGCCCGACACCCTTACGGGGTTGGTAGGTTTCTATGTCGTAGACGTCAGCCAATCTCACGCTCCACACGACTCCCCACGGGAGCATGGATCGCAAGATACTTGCCTAGGCTGTAATTGTCAAGGCATTAGCTGCCCACGCAGTGCAGCATTACGACGGAGCGGCGGCAGAGCCCCCCGCTTTGCGCCCAATAAAAAGGTAGTACGGGACATTGAGACCGGGCAGATAAGGCAGCGCCCCCTGCCGCTCAAGCCGGACATGGTCGGGCATCGCGTCCGTAAGCGCCTCGAGATGTTCGGGGGAGAGCCTCACACCGTCATGCGCAAACCAGCGCCTCCAGAGCCAGCGCTCCCACGCGGCATGCCGGGCGAATCCGGCACGGGGCTTCCGCGCAGATATATAAAAGTCCACGACCCCGAGCGCACCGCCGGGCTTTAGCATCGACACGGCGTTATTCAACGCCGCCTGCCAGTCGTCGATCATGGTGAGCGCGTAGGATAAGAACACGCAATCGACCGGCTCCGCGGGTCGGTACCTCGTCACGTCACCTTCCACGAGCTCAACGTTCCGATGCACGCGAGCGCGGGAGCGCGCTTGTTCCAACAATGCGGGACACAGATCGACGAGGGTGTAACGCTCCAGCCGCTGCATCCGTCGCCCGAATCGATCGATGTTGGAACCCGTCCCGCCGCCCAATTCGACGACGACACCGCCTTGCGGAGTCGTCAGCCTGTCGATGAGCTCGGCACGTCCGTGAAGAAGCCGCGCGCGGAACGCGTCGTAACGTGTGGCCTGGGGCGCATAGAACGCCTGCAAACGTTCGGCGGCGGTTCCGACTCGGGACTGCCCGCGCAACATCTGCCAAAGGACACGGGAATCGGCTATCAGGTCACGCGGGGACATCGCAGATATGGAATCCAGCGTAAGTGTGCACCCGATCCTGTCGCGACAGCTCGCGGGCCAGGTCTTCGTGGAACGAGAGATGCTCGGTGAGCTGCACTCCTTCCACTGAGATCGTATCCAGGTACTTGGGGCGGGAGTGGGCGCTTCGGAAGATCACGCGCGCACGCGGGGCGGCGTGGGCGAGAATCTCGCGCCATTCCTCGACCAGCGCCTGCGGATAGTGGCTGGCCATCCAGTCCATGTGATCCAACAGTACAAACTTCGAAACCCGCTCCTCGGAGCCCCGCAGGAAATCGGTCACCGTGGAAGTGTGCGGCACGATCCTGTCGACGAGACCGCCTTTGAGCGCCGCGAAGTTGTCTTCTCGCAGGTACTCGGGGCAACAGGTCCGCGTGTAGCGGCCGTAGAGATACAGGCGCCAGAAATAGTTGTTCCAGATGGGGAGTTGCCGAAGTACATACTCCAACGACTCACGTACGTAACCCGCCACACCGCCGGCGTGTTGCGCCTCGATCTCGCGGCGTTGGGGATGGGGTACGCCGAGCAGGCTGAGCGTAAATTGACGCGACAGCGTCCATCGCATCGTCGGGCCCCACATCTCCGAGGCAACACGCTCATCGTAAATGGCGCGTTGCTCGTCGAGCGAGCTGGCGCCGAACAGGGCGCGTACGTGCCTGCCGAGCCGCGGGCGCAAGGCCAGGTAGGCCTTGAAACCGCAGGCGACGAGACCGGACAGGCCATGAAAGTAGAAGCTGCCCCGTTTGCCCGCGAACCATTCGACGCGCTTGTCCCAGTAGCCGCGCGCGAAGTCGGAGAGCTGATCACGTAGATGACGGCTGTACAACGTCGGAAACGCGGGATGGCAGCCTTCACCGAAGACGCTGAAGAAGTCGTCGAACTCCAGGGCGCGAACGCCGGCGACTTTCAGCTCGAGCAGCGCGGTCTGGCGCGGATTCGCGTCGACGGCGTGGATGCGCTTTGGCGCCAGCAGCGCGTAATCGAGGACGTTGCAGCCGGCGCTCGTAATGACGAGCAGAACATCTTCCGGGGTGAGGTTGAACGCCTGTCTATCGACCGCGGGATCTTCCCAGCAGGTGTTGTAGACGAGGGAGCTGGCGTAAAGAGTCCGAAACAGACGCTCATCGAGCCTATCGGAGAATGTCGATGTTTTTTGCAACGTTCAGTCTGTCACGGCCATGAATTCATGAACGGTACTGAGCGGCGGTGAACGATCTGTTACTGAATTGTGACGAACAGAAGACGCTTTACCACCCGGCCAGGGGCCGGACGGTCACTTACGTGATCCGTGAACCGACGCACACTCAGCGCGGGCGGTCCGCCGGTTGATCGTCGCGCGACTTGGGCGGTGGACGTTGGTCGGGACGCGCGCTGCCGTCAGGCCGGCCCGCGTCGGGTCGATCTTGTTGAGGTCGCGAACCACCGCCCGGCCGACCGGGTTGAGGTCGCGATCCGGCGTCAGGCCGATCTGGCTGTGGCCTCGGCCGCGGTGGTGGTCGCGGACGCGGCGGCGGTCGAGGCCCCGCGCCCGGTGCCCCAGGCGGTCGCCCCCAATGCGGCGGCCGCCGCGGCGGAGGTGGCCTATGCAACCACACGTTACGTTGCCGATAAAACGGCCGCGTCGCGTAATACCGCCCCCAATAATCGCCCACACTGAACGCAACGATGCCCAGCCCCAACTGCGCCCCGAAAGACAGAATGGGCACCCGCCTGTTCTGATAGTCGGACAGCAGATAGTCCGCGTAAATCCAACCTCGATTCCCCTCCCAGTCGGTGTCGCACCAGGTCCAGTCATCAGTGCATCCGTAGAGATTGACGAACGTGTTAGGTGGCACGGTCGTGATCAGCGGGTACTCGCTGCTCGGCCCCGCACGCATGTGCACCGCGCCCTGGGTGTAGGCGCCAGCGGCCGAAACCAACGGCGAGAAGAGCCAGGCAAGGAGGCCGGTGAGAACCAGGATGCGGAGCTTCATCAACCTACCCTGGCGGTACTGTAAGTCTTTGAAACTTATGGTCGGGGCGACAGGATTCGAACCTGCGACATCTACGTCCCAAACGTAGCGCTCTACCAGTCTGAGCTACGCCCCGGCTGGGAGGCTGACTGACTAATGATCGCCGTAGCGAGGGCGACCCTCATCGAGGCTGCGCGCCCCGGCCGCTTTTCGCGATCGTTTCCCGCGCATAGTGGGGACTATGTAAGGGAAAGGATCGCTAAAAGCGGCCGATGAGGGGCGGCCGCAGTAGGCGAGCATTAGTCAGTCAGCCTCCAGGGACGCGCAGTATACGCTATGTCAGGCGGGACCCACGGCGTTGAAGCCCTCGACCGGCATCGGGTTGGCGTTCACCCGCACCAGCAGCTGCTCGAACTCCAGCCGTGGAATGGCCCGGCTGTGCAGGAATCCCTGCGACTCATCGCAGCCGGCGCGTGCAAGGTAGTCGAGCTGGCCCTGAGTCTCGACTCCCTCGGCCACCGTCGTCATGTCGAACGCATGCGCGAGATCGATGATCGTCGCCACCAGCGTACCGCTTCTGCGGTCATCGGGCAGACGGCGGGTAAAGACCCGGTCGATCTTGAGCGTGTCGATGGGCAACTCGGAGAGGCGGGCCAGCGAAGAATAGCCGGTACCGAAATCGTCAATGGCGATCCGGATGCCCGCACTGCGCATCGAGCGCAACGCCCGCACGCATGACGAAGAATCGCCCAGCAGCGCGCCCTCGGTCACTTCTATATCGATGCCCCACCCGGCACCGTCAGCCAGTGCGCCCACGGCCAGCACCACCTCGTGCTCGAAGCCACGCCGCCGCAATTCGCTCGGTGAAATATTTACGGCCACTCTGACAGGAGGCAAACCCGCCCGGCGCCAGTCCCGGCAATCCGAGGCCGCCCTGTTGAGGGCCCACGCGCCGATGGCCGGCATCAAACCCGCCGACTCCAGGATGGGCAGAAACCCCGCGGGCGCCATCAGGCCGCGCTCCGGATCCCGCCAGCGCAGCAGCGCCTCGGCGCTTTCGATCCTGCCATCGCGCAGCCGGATCTTGGGCTGGTAGTGCAGCTCGAACTGGTCGGTGCCTAACGCCGCCCGCAACCGGTGCTCCATTCTCACTCGCGCGGCCAACGCCGAATTCATCTCGAGGCGGTGATGCAGGTAGGGCTCGCCGGAGGTCTTCGCCTCTTTCAAAGCGGCTTCGGCATTCTGCACGAGTTGGTTCGGCTCGCGGCCGTTGTCCGGATAAAAAGCGAAGCCGCACTTCACCGTCACAGCAATCTCACGGTCGTCAACCACGAACGGCTGCTCGAACACCCGCGTGACGTCCCGGTGGATCTCGTGCATATCACTGTCAGTGTCACGTTCCAACGGGAAGACGTGCACGAACGTGCCGCCTCCCAGGTGAGCCAGACATTCCGTGTCCGGATATTGAGTCTTCAACCGGCCGGCAACGGACTGCAACAGCCGGTCGCCCGTGGGACGCCCGTAGGAATCGTTGGTCACACTCAGATGATCGATATCGAACACCACCACGGCGAGCCGGGGCGGCCGCTCGGTCCCCCGCACCAGCCGCCTGCCGAGCCGCTCAGAGAACAACGCGCGCTTGGGGAGGCCCGTCAGCGGATCGAAAAAATTCAGGAAGTGGACCGCGTCCTGCTTCTCGAGGTACTGCATGGCGAACGACAGGCTGCCTGCGACTTCATTGAGCAGCTGCAACTCGTCAGGACCCATGAGGCCGGACTCGGCTCCGCCGACCATGAAGGCACCGATCGTTGTCTGATCAACACGCAGCGGCAGACAGGCCAGCGAGCGGATCCCGCAGGTAAGCAGCTCCTCCCGGCCGGCAACAGGGAGCGTCGTCGTCGAGAGATCGTCGCACACGACCGCTTCACCAGTGCGCATGACCCGACCCGTGAGACTCGTGTCCTCCCCCTCTGAAGAGGCCACCCTGAAAATCTCCTTCGGGGTAGCGTCGAGAGGCACACCACCGGCCGCGACGGACCGCGCCGTCCGCGTCACTGGATCGATGGTTGAGATCATGGCGACCGAGTAGCCACCGAGGTCGTTCGCAAGCCGACACGCCTCGTTCAGAAATGTGCTCCGATCCGGAGTTCTCAGCACAGCCGCATTGATTGCCGACAGCATCTGCAGAGCGCCGGTCACCCGTTGCGCGCGACGCTCAGCTATCCGGCTCGCACGGCGCAACTCCGCCTCAGCGAGCGCGCGCTTCACGGCGGGCACGAGCCGCATCGGATTCGACTTCAACACGTAGTCGACCGCCCCGCGACGCAGAGCCTCGATAGCGCGCTCTTCTCCAATCGTGCCGGATAAGAAAATGAAGGGTACGTCCGGGGCCACCTGGGCCGCGGTGGCCAACGCGGCCATGCCGTCGAAGCCCGGCAGACTGAAATCCGACAGAATGAAATTCGGAGTGCGCTCCTGCAACGCACTCCGCAGTTCGTCCTCGCGCGTCACGATGCGGTAGCGGCAGCGAAATCCGCCTTGCGTGAGGCGCCAGATGGCGAGCTCGGCGTCGGGCATCGAGTCCTCGATCATCAGAACATCGAGATCGAAGGGCTCCGGGTCCCTGGGTGCTGGTGCGTTGGCGCTCATCGTCAACCGTCCCGCTCACGCCCCCGCGACTGTGGCCGTGGTCCGCGGCAGGCTGAAGTAAAACGTCGCACCCTGCTGGGGCATGCTCTCGGCCCAGGTCCTTCCCCCGTGACGACGCACAATCCGATGCACGATGGACAATCCAATCCCTGTCCCCTCGAACTCGTTCTGCGAATGGAGGCGTTGAAACACACCAAACAGACGATCCGCGTACTGCATGTCGAATCCCACTCCATTGTCCCTCACAAAGTACACCTGCTCGGCAGGCTCGCGCAAAGCGCCGATCTCGATCTGTGCGTGGGGGCGGCGCGCCGTGAACTTCAGCGCATTGGATAGCAGGTTCGTAAAGACCTGTTCGAACAGCGGGCCGTCGGCCACGCAATCGGGCAACTCGCCTATCTGCACCTGCACGCTGCGGCCCTGCAACTGATCCTCGAAGCTCGCCACGACGCGGCGAACGACTGCGCTCATCTGCACCGGCCGTGTCTGCAGCGGCTGGCGACTGAAGCGCGCGAATCGCAACAGACCCTCGATGAGCTGATTCATATGGGCGGCGCCGGCCCGGACCTTGTCCAGAATGCGGTGACCCTCCGGGGGTATGCCGGCGCCGAACTCATCGAGGTACATCTGACAAAACCCATCGACGGCGCGCAACGGTGCGCGCAGATCGTGCGAGACCGAATACGAGAAGGCTTCGAGATCGGCGTTGGCGGTCTGGAGCTCCCGGGTTCTCTCGTGCACGCGCTGCTCGAGCTCATGATTCAGGGTACGGAGTTGGGTCAGGAGAGACGCTGCCTCGAAGGCCGCAGCCGCCGTGCTGGCCAGGATGTCCAGCGCCTTGATCTGTCCCGGGGTCAGGCGTCGTTGGGTCGCCTGCGCGCTGAATCTGAGAATGCCGTAGAAGTTACCGCCGGCCACGATCGGAAGCGCAACTCCTGCCTGCTCACCGGGGA
>DATMQL010000370.1:0-2923 GCA_035566815.1 Steroidobacteraceae bacterium
AACGCGACCAATAGACCTTAAAGCGAACAACGGACGATGACCATCCTCCGCGTGCGGCATCGCACCGAATACCGGTATCAGCAGCCCGTGTCGCTGGGAGAGCACCGGCTCATGTCGCGTCCGCGTGACAGCCACGACTTACGAATGCTGGATACCGCGCTGCTGGTCTCTCCGCAACCCTGCGAGCTCCGATGGATGCACGACGTGTTCGGCAATTCCATCGTCGTTACTTCGTTCGCCGACAAAAGCGATACCCTGGTATTCGAGTCGACGTTTCGAGCGGAACATTTTCCGATCCCTGAGCAGACGATTTGGGTGGAGCCCTACGCGAATCAGCTCCCCTTCAATTACAGTGCCGACGACAGCGCGGATTTGGCGCGTACCCAGGAGCGGCAATTCCCGGACCTGGAGCATGCGGTCGATCAATGGGCGAAGTCCTTCGTCGATACCACGCCGGAGCGCAACACCCTCAACGTCCTCATCGCCATCACCCAGGCCGTCAAGCGCGATTTCGACTACGCCCGGCGGGAGGAAATGGGCGTGCAGGAACCCACGGAAACGCTGCGTCTGAAATCCGGGAGCTGCCGGGATTTCGCCGTGTTCATGATGGAAGCGGTGCGCAGTGTCGGCTTGGCGGCACGTTTCGTGTCGGGCTATCTCTATGATGAAAAGCTGGTCGGTGCCCGGGGCGGATTGGTGGGTGGCGGCGCCACGCATGCGTGGCTGCAGGTTTATCTGCCGGGCGCGGGATGGGTGGAGTTCGATCCCACCAACGCGCTCATCGGGGGCCGAAATTTGATCCGGGTAGCGGTGGCGCGCAACGCCTCGCAGGCGGCTCCGGTGGCGGGGGCATTCACCGGGGCTCCCGACGATTTTCTTTCCATGAACGTCACCGTAGAGGTAACCGCAGAGTGATCGTTGGTAACGGCAGAGTGAATGACCTGGGTTTGACCGAGCTGTACGAGGCCGCGGCGCGCGCCACGATCAACGAGCGCTGCGCGCCTGCCTTTCTGCACGATGTCCGCGGCAGCCTGCAGGCGCTTTTCGGGGCGCTCGAATTGCTGGGACGTTCCGCCCGAGCCGGCGGTGGCGATCTCGCGCGCGTCGAGAAAGCCTGCGACCTCGCGCGGCGAGCAATCAGCCGCCACGAAAAATCGACGATTGAGCTATTGGAAGCGCTTACCTCGCAGCAATCCGTGGCCGCGGCGGTGGAGGTCGGGGCTCTCACTCGCGAAGTCGTGCATTTCTTGCGCAACGATGCAGCGAACAGGGGCATCCACATTACCGTTGCAAGTTCCAAGGATCTCCTCGTGTGGGCTGATCGCGCCAAACTTCAGACGCTGCTGGCGGGCCTGCTCACGGCTGCAATCGATGAAACCCGGGCCGACGGCGAGCTACCCGTGGCGATCGACCGCGTCGGGGACGACGTAGCGGTGTCGATCGGCTCACATGCGGGTTACGACGAAGTTCATGCCGCGCCCGATCTGTCGCAGTGTCCGTACCTCCGGTTTCAACCCAAGGAACTGACTCTGCTCTTTGCCCGCGATTTCTTGGCAGCCAACGGAGGTCGCCTGACGGTGGACAACGGTGTGCAACCGCAGGGGTCGCTCACTATGTATTATCCGGCCCATGAGAGCGGATGACGTCATTCGCCGCACTCCTGGCGTCGGAAACCGAGAAATAATATTCCAGTAGATGATGACCCTTTAGAAAGACGAACATCGTCGCCGACGCGTGAAAGTTTGAGTGCATGTGACCTCGCGAGTGAGTGACGTTGCCCAGCGGGCCGGACCCGGTTGAATTGAACGTTGAATTGAATGCGCCGAAACCATCCGCTACCGTGCCGCAAATCCAACCAGCTTGCGGACGTGCGACAGCCGAGCGTTCACGTCCGACTCAGCTGCCAGCCAATCCTCCAGCTCGTGGCCGGCGACGAAATTGCGGCGCTCGGCGCGGAGATAGGCTTCGGTCGCAATCATGGCTTGTCGCTCATTTTCCGAGGCAAGCATCGGAGGGCTGAATCGCAAGGGAAAAAAATTGTGTGTCGGCTTGGGCGGTAGGGAAGTCATCGCTCGTTCTCCATCGCGCACCGCTGATTCTCCATCGCTGACGCGCGATGGTATCCGTGGCCCCTGCAAAGCGTCACCGCGGATTTTCTCGCTCTCGTGCCGGATTTTTCTGACAGGTGATGCGGCCTCGTTGCGCCGCACATGACGGCGCAAGCCGGCAACTCTGCCGGCTTGCCCGGGGATTGAAAACTCAACATTCTACATCAGCGGTCAGCTCTTTCCCTTGTGTCCGGGATCCTTGGACTGCATGTCGTCGCTCGACTTGCCGCTCCCCGACCCGCCCTGTTGGGTGGTGCGGTTGGGACTCTGACCGCCTTGTTGGCCGCCGGACGGGTCTGGTTGCCCGGTTGACTGCTGCCGCTGTCCCGGTTGCGCGCCCGCGCCCGGCTGCCGATCCGTCCCTGTCTTCTGGTCCGACCCTGTCTTGTGCTCCGACCCTTCCTTGCCGCCGCTGCTCATGGATTTATCGTCTTTGATATTGGACATGTTGAAACTCTCCTCGTGAGTTATGCCAGCGCCGCCACCATAGGCTTTCCCGGCTAGAACCGCTCATAGGATGTGGGTGGGAAAGTTCGTAGGCATCCGCTGACCGGGTTTCCTACCGGGACCGCCTGAGGCGGCCTCCAGCAGTCGCAGCGCTCCACACTCACGATCACGACACTGAAGTGGGGAAGGAGGAAACTTCGTCGGCTTCCAGGCCGGTGTCAGGTTCCCTGATTCAAGAGCGCGGCGTTGCCCCCTGTGGCGGTGGTATTGACCGTCAACGTGCGCTCGCCGGCAAATCGTCCGAGATAATGCGGGCCGCCGGCTTTCGGGCCCGTTCCCGAAAGCCCGGTCCCGCCGAACGGTTGCAC
>DATMQL010000371.1:0-2790 GCA_035566815.1 Steroidobacteraceae bacterium
TAGACCGGCAGCCGCCGGCTTATCGTACGCTGGAGCTTCGCCCGGACGGCTCGCTGATTACGGAGGTTGTGTGGGTCGAAAAACGTGCCGCCGATTCCTTACGCTCGGTCTCCTCGGCTGCCTGACAGCGGCTCACGCGGCCAGTCCGGTCTGGGCAATCCACGGCGACCATAACACTGTCTATCTCGCTGGCTCCGTCCACCTTCTGAAGGCGGGCGACTCGGCGCTTCCAACCGCATTCGATCGCGCGTACGCGGGCTCGCGCACGCTCGTGATGGAGCTCGACCTCGGTAAAGTCGACCCGATGGCGGCGGCTGGATGGATGGCCGAGCACGGCATGCTTCCGGAAGGCAGCAATCTCAAGAAGGCCATCGGTGACGCGCGCTATCAGCGAGTGAGCACGGAAGCCACGCGCCTGGGAGTGCCCATGGAGATGGTCAGCCAGTTCGCACCATGGGTGTTGGGATTGCAGCTCATGGAGTTGCAGTACGCGAAGGACGGCTTCGATTCGGAATCGGGAGTCGAGCAGCAACTCGAGCACCGCGCCCAGGCGGACGGCAAACCCACCGCGGGGCTGGAAACATTGGAGGAGCAGCTCGGTTTCTTCGAGGCGCTGTCGCCCGAGCAGCAGGCGAAGTTTCTCGATCTCGTCGTGAATGACCTGCACGACGTCGGCAGCGACACCCAGGCCGTGGTCACCGCGTGGCGCGCGGGCGATGCCGCCAAACTGGCGGCGCTGCTCAGCGATGAATACAAGCAGTTCCCGGCGCTCTACCAGTCTCTCGTCACCAATCGCAACAAGCACTGGGAACCGCAGATCCAGAAGCTCTTACACGACAAGGACAACTACTTTGTCGTGGTGGGGGCGTTGCACCTGGTGGGCGACGGGGGGTTGCTGGAGTTGATGAGGAAGGATGGATTCAAGGTGGAGCAGTTGAATTAGGGGCGGCGTGAGTGGCGTCGGGGCCATGCCGATGGCTGGCGCGCACTGGGCGCGCATACTCGAGCCGCGCGGCTGACGCCGGTCAGTCAGGCGTAGTGGCTCAGGCCGACGCGGGCGAGCGGGTCCTGCCCCGACGGCCCGCATAGAACCACCACAACCCTACGCCCATCAGGATCGTCCACCCCAGCACCAGCCAGCCCACGAAGCCATCGAACTGGCTCAGCAGGAAACGCAGCGGGGATGCATTCACGGGCGTCGTCAGCTCATGCGCAACCAACATCACCCACACCCATCCCGCGTGCAGCCCGAGGCCCGCGGCGATGTTGCCGGTCGTCGCACGGATAATTGCCAGCACCGCTCCAACGGCGGCCAGGCATAGAAACGCGTCCGCGATGCCGAGCGGGTCCGAGAACGCATGGAGCGTTCCGGCCAGGAGATCGATACCGCCCCACGCCGTGACCTGGTCCGCCGGGATGCGAACCTTCCCGAAAAAGTGACTCGCCGAGTACAGGATCGAGGTCAGGATAATGGCGGTGCGTGTGCCCGACTCGCGTTGAATCGCGGTGAACATGGCACCACGGATAAAGGTCTCCTCGATGAGCGCGACGGCCAAACCGCTCAGCAGGCGCGCCCCGACGAGCTTCGCCAATGGGGCGACGCCGAATACGGCGTCACTGCGCCATTCCAACAGGCCGAGCGCGGCCATGATCCCCACCACGCCCAACATGGTGGCCACGCCCAGCACCAGCCCGAGGCCCCACTCGCGCAGAAACTCACGCCGCGGCGCTCCGTATCCCAGGCTCGCGCGGTCCGCCAGTCCGAGCCGGCGCGACACCAGCAGGAAACCCACGAGCAGCCCCACCATGCCGATGCGCTCGCCAATGCGATGGAACGGGAAATCGAAATGAGGATGTAACAGCAGCCACGCGGGATACGCGAACACCGCGACCACGGCGAAGGCTACGAGAAACAGTCCCAGAAACCAGGCGAAGGCGCGCATGTACGGCACCGGCTCCACAGAAAGCGTTGGATGCTAGCTGAATAACCGAGCGGCGTCGCCGTAGGTCAATCGCACGTCCACGCAAATCTGCACAAACGCGGAACCTCTTGCTCTAGCAAGTGCAGGTGTGCGCGACCCAGAATGAGCGCGTCCCCAAACCAAGGATGGATTCCCATGAAGGAACAGCGGGCCCGCCATATTCTTCAAGCACTCGTCCAGGGCGTCGATCCCCTGACCGGCGAGGAACTGCCTCCCGGTACGATTCTGCAACACGCTGATATTCTGCGAGCGCTGCTGGCAGGCGTCTCGGCATTGGAGCAGACAGCCGCTCGCGCACAGCGACGAGCGCAACTTCCCGGTAACGTGGGTCGCGCGTGGCGCGACGAAGAGGAGAACACGCTAGTCGCGGCATTCAAGTCCGGAGACCCGTTACCGGACATCGCCGCACGACACGGTCGCACCGTGCGCGCGATCGAAGCACGGCTCGAGAAGCTCGGCCTTCTCACGGCCGAGGAACGAAGTACGAACGATAGCTTCGTGGGCCCCACAACAAGAGGTGCCAGCCGGTCGCAACCTCCGTAAGCTTGCGCGGATGTCACACAACCCGGCAGCGCCGGCCCGGCAACCGATCGTCATCTGGTTCGGCCGGGTCGGCGATATGATTCTACTGAGCACGCTGCTCGACATTCTTCACCGGCGGTACGGAAGTCCGTGCCAGCTCGTGGGAGCGGGCGCGTGGACGACGGAGATCTATTCGACTCACCGCGACGTGCGGCAAGTGAATTGCATCCGCCGCTACACGCCGTTCCTGTTCGATCTCGCCTGGTGGCGTGCATTGCGGGCGCTG
>DATMQL010000372.1:0-3471 GCA_035566815.1 Steroidobacteraceae bacterium
ATTCCTGCTCCCAGTAGCGCAGCACATGAGGCTTGACGCCGCACAGGTCGCTGACTTCACCGATGGTGAAATACCGCTTTCCCGGAATCGGCGGCAGTTCGCTATTGTTGCTTGGTTCCAGCATACGCCTCGACGCGAGCCTTCAATTTCTGGCCCGGACGGAATGTGACAACGCGACGGGCGCTGATGGGAATTTCCTCGCCGGTTTTTGGGTTGCGACCCGGGCGTGGGCCGGCGGCGGCCTTCAGCGCCGCAGTACTTTCATGAGCTCCTCGAGCTCGGCCCGCACCTGCCGCACGATCTGCTGGCTCTGGGTCGTGTCGGTACGCGCTTCCTCGCCGCCGAGTTTGTTGCGCGCGCCGCCGATCGTGAAGCCCTGGTCGTAGAGCAGGCTGCGGATCTGGCGGATGACGATTACGTCCTGGCGCTGGTAATAGCGGCGGTTGCCGCGTCGTTTGACGGGCTTCAGCTGCGGGAATTCCTGCTCCCAATAGCGCAGCACGTGCGGCTTCACGCCGCAGAGCTCGCTCACCTCGCCGATGGTGAAATAGCGCTTGCCGGGGATCGCCGGCAGCTCGGCGTTATTCTTTGGCTCCAACATAGGCTTCGACCCGCGCCTTCAGTTTTTGTCCAGGACGGAACGTCACCACGCGCCGCGCGCTGATGGGAATTTCCTCTCCGGTCTTGGGATTACGTCCAGGACGCTGGTTCTTGTCGCGCAAATCGAAATTGCCGAAGCCGGACAGCTTCACCTGCTCACCGTTGGAGAGGGCCGCGCGAACTTCCTCGAAGAAGAGATCCACGAGCTCCCGGGCTTCGCGCTTGTTGAGGCCGAGCTGGTTGAACAGCGCTTCCGCCATCTCCGCCTTGGTCAGGGCCATCTCGTTATTCTCGTATTTTTGCGTTCAAGCTCTCGCGCAAATCCGCGACGATGGAAGCCATGAGGCGCTCCACGTCGTCGTCAGTAAGAGTGCGAGAAATGTCCTGAAAAATCAACCCCAAAGCGACGCTTTTTCTCCCTGTTTCTATGCCCGTCCCCCGGTAGACGTCGAAGACACGCAGGTGATGCAGAAGGGTCGACGCACTGGAGAGTACACGGTCAGCCAAGGCACTTAAAGCCACCGATTCGTCTACCACCACCGCGATATCGCGCCGCACCTGCGGGAAGCGCGAGATCTCGCTGTGTTGCGGTTTCTGGACTGCCAATGCTTCGGCAAAGTCGGCCTGCGCCCCACTCTGTTGCGTCTGCGCAGAGGTCTGCACAGCGGAACCCGACACGGTTCCCCCGAGGTCGAGCTCGAACAACACGGGTGAATATGTAAAATCGAGTTCCCTCACCAGGGAGGGATGAAGCTCGCCGATGAACCCGACTTCCCGGCCATCGCGCAGAATCCGCGCCGCGCGACCCGGGTGCAGGCACGACAATGCCGCGGGTTCGAAAACAAACGACTTCTCAGCGCCGGTGGCAATGAGCAGCGCTTGCAGGTCGCCCTTCACGTCATAAAAGTCCGCCGGCCCGCGCATGTCCCGCGGCACGCCCCACTGCTCCGGCAACCGGGCGCCGCAAGCGACACCCGCAAGCGTGTCAACTTCGTCCGTCCCGCCAGCCGTCACGACGAACCTCGCGCCGTGTTCGAACAGTCGAATGCGGTCCTGTTGGCGCCGTTGGTTTTCGAGGGCCGCACGCAACAGGCCGGGCCACAACGACACCCGCATCACCGACATATCGCTGGCGATCGGATTCGACAGCGCCAGTCCTTGCCGATCCGGGAAGAGCTTAGTCTGCAGCGCCGGGTCGACAAAAGCGTAGGTAATCGCCTCCTGGTAACCTCGGTTGGCCAGCGTTTCCAGGATCGTATGCTCGAGCGGAATTTCTTCCGGCGCCGCACGGAACTGCTGCGGAACCAACGCGTCACGCTCCGGGATCGACTCGAACCCCACGATCCGAGCCACTTCCTCGATGAGGTCGGCCTCGATCGTGATATCGAAACGATACGCGGGGGGCGTTGCTTCCCAGCCTTCCGAGGTCGGGACGACGCGCATCTGCAGGGCTTCCAACGTGCCTTTGACACGTTCGTCTGGAATCGAAGCTCCGAGAAGCCTCTCGAGTCGCGACCGGCGCAGCCGCACGGGAGCGCGCTTCGGCTGGTGCTCCGCTGACTGCGTAACCACTACGGGTCCCGGCGAGCCGCCGGCGATCGAGGTCAACAACCCCAGCGCCCGCTCGATCGCGCGTCGCTGTTGTGTTGGATCAATCCCCCGCTCGTAGCGCTGCACCGCGTCGGTCAGCAAACCCCAGCGGCGCGCGCGCCCGGTTATCGCCTGCGGGGCGAAGAAAGCCACTTCAAAAAACACGTCCGTGGTCTCAGCGCTGACGGCCGTGCGTTGGCCGCCCATGATGCCGGCGAGTCCGACCGGGCCTTCCTGGTCCGTGATGAACAGAACATCCGGCGAGGCCTCGATCGTCTTCCCGTCGAGCAGAGTGATCTGTTCGCCCGGACGCGCGAGGCGGACGCGAATCTCTCCCTTCAGCTTCGCGAGGTCATAGGCGTGCATCGGCTGCCCCAGCTCGAGCATGACGTAGTTGGTAACGTCAACGACCGGGCTGATCGAGCGCACGCCGGCGCGTCGCAGGCGCTCGCGAATGCGCAGCGGCGTGGTCGCCTTGTTGTCGACGCCTCGGATGACACAACCCACGAAGGTTGGGCACGCAGCCGGGGCATCGAGAAACACAGGGAAGCGGTCGTTGGAAGTATCGCTAGTGACGGCCGACGACGGCTGCTCCTTCAGCTTCTTTCCAGCCAGCGCCGCCACCTCGCGCGCGATACCAATAATCGACATGGCATCGCCACGGTTCGCGGTGATGTTGAGCTCCAACACGGTGTCATCGAGCTCGAGATACTCCTGTACCCGCCGGCCCAACGGCGCGTCCGCCGAAAACTCGATGATGCCGGCGGAACTGTCCGAGAGCCCGAGTTCCTTGGCGGAGCACAACATGCCCGCCGACTCGGCGCCCCGCAACTTCGCCGCCTTGATCTCCAGGCCGCCGGGCAAGCTCGCGCCCACCCTCGCGAGCGCAGTTTTCAGACCCGCACGCGCGTTGGGGGCACCACAGACGATCTGCAGAAGCTCGCCGCCCTGCCCCGTCGAGACCCGGCATACCTGCAACTTGTCGGCTTGCGGGTGACGCTCGGCAGACACGATTTCGGCCACGACAACCTGCGTGAACGCAGGCGCCGCCGGCTCGAGCGCATCGAGCTCGAAACCCGACATGGTCAGGCGCGAGCCCAGCTCGCGCGCCTCCCACGGCACGTCGACCCAATCAGCCAGCCATGAGTAAGGAACCTTCATCGCTCAAAACGCCCGGAACTGCCGCAGGAAACGCAGATCGTTCTCGAAGAACATGCGCAGATCGTTCACACCATAGCGGAGCATGGCGAGCCGGTCGATACCGGCGCCGAAAGCGTAGCC
>DATMQL010000373.1:0-4876 GCA_035566815.1 Steroidobacteraceae bacterium
GCCAGTGCCGCGCGCAGCGCCAGTGCCGCGCGCAGCGCCAGTGCCGCGCGCAGCGCCAGTGCCGCGCGCAGCGCCAGTGCCGCGCGCAGCGCCAGTGCTGGCTGACGTGCCAGCTGCGGGTGTTGCCACGGTGCGCGGCGATGCGGGGCGAGTTGCGGGTATTGTCATCGGGCGCGGCCAAGCAGGGCCAGCCGCAGGCGTTGCCATCGGGCACGGCCAGACGGCGCCTGTAGCCGGCGCGCCGATCCGCGGCGGGGTGGTTAGTAATGCGCCCGTAAGCGACGAGCTGGCGCACAACCTCGGTACCGTAGCTTCCAACCTCGCCATCGACGACGATCCACTGTTAGATCTCGAGGCCCTGTCCGCCGCTCAAACGCTGCGCGATCGCTTTCACGGCGCGCTCATCGGCCTCGCAGTCGGCGACGCCGTCGCCGCCGCGACGCAATTTCGCCGGCCGGGTACTTTCACCCCCGTGGGCGACATGCTCGGTGGCGGTCCCTTTGATCTGCCTCGCGGCGCCTGGAGCGATGACACCTCCATGGCCCTCTGTCTGGCCGACAGCCTTCTCGAATGCAACGGGTTTGACGCGCGGGACCAGATGGAACGCTACCGCCGCTGGCAGCAGGAGGGATATCTCGCCGCCACCGGCCAGTGCGTCGGAATCACCGCCAGCACCGCGCGGGCGATCGCCATAGCCCAGTGGCGGCGCCAGGCCTTCTTCGGCTCGCACGACCCCAGCCAGGTCGACCCCGAGCCCCTGTCCCGAGTGGCCCCAGCCGTCCTGTTTTTCTTCGCTACCAGCGGTCCCGCGGTCGACCAGGCCACCGAAGCCGCCCGCACCACCTGCCAGTCGCCCGTGGTGCTCGAAGCCTGTCGCAGCCTGGCCCGTGCGCTCTACGCGGCGCTGTCGGGGCAGCCTAAGGCCGTGGTGCTGGAAAAGGCGACGATGGCAGCGGTGAGCGCGGCCGGCGATGCCGTTACCGGTGGTCGAGGAGCTGCTGGTGCTGGCGTGGTCGCCGGTGGCAGCGGTCGCGGAGGTGTCGGCGCTCGCAACGGAGTCGGCGCCGACGACGCAGCCTTAGCTAGCGTCGAGGCTGGAGCCGGCGCCGGCGTCTCAGGTGGCGGCGCTGCCGCGCGTCATTCCGCAGGTGCCTCGCCCGGCACGGGCGGCGGTGCCCCAGCCGTCCTCGCCGCCGCAGTCGCGGCCTTCGGAGCGACCGGCAATTTTCGGGACGCCATCCTGTATGCCGCCAACCTCGGCGGCGACTCCGACGTGATCGCCGCCGTATGCGGCCAGCTCGCCGGCGCCTACTACAGCGTGAAGGCGATTCCAACTTCCTGGCACAACGGCCTGATGCACAAGGAATTGATCGCCGACTGCGCCGATCGGCTGCTCGCGCACGCCATGCTCGGCCTCAGCGGCTGAGCGAAACGCACGCGGCGCGCCCGTTCGGCTACCTGCCGTACGCGCTCCGCGCTCACAGCAGGACCGGGGTGTGGCCTTGCGGTCCCACCCGTGCGAAACGCACGCGTCGCCGTCTGCTGCGCACGCTTCGCGCGCTCACGGCCGGACCGGGGTGTGGCCTTGCGGCCCCACCCGTGCGACGCACGCGTCGCACCCTCTCGCCCCGAGACAGCGCGGCGCGCGTTGGGTAAGCTTGGGCTGCCTGTCTGAGCAATGCTCGCCTATTGCGGCCGCACCGGACGGGCGACATTCGCTCGTTACGATCCGACCTTGCACCCATGTCGACGACAACCGCCGTACTGAGCGGCGTCGCTACCCCGAGGAAGCGCGCCACCGCAAATCGGCGCCGTAAGGCGTTGCCGTGGACCCGTCTTTCCGACGAGGAGCTGCTGAACCTGCGGTTCTGCGATTTGAAGCTCAGCGTCGAGAGCTCCTCACTGCGGCGTCGGATTGCGCGCCTCTATGTTGAGCTCGAAGAGCGCGGCATTCATTTCCGTCCGCACGTGTGGCTCTCCGAGGAATGGTTTTCGCCGGATGGCGTACCGGGTATCGCCGTGCCGTTCTACCTCGCGCATCCGCGACTCGAAAAGCTCGAACGCCGCATCATGCGCGAGGCGGAGGGCGGCAATTCGCGTTGGTTCATGCGAATTCTGCGTCACGAGGCCGGCCACGCGCTCGATAACGCGTATCGCCTGCGCCGACGTAAACGCTGGCGCGAAGTTTTCGGCCCGGCGTCGCTGCAGTACCCCGCCCACTATAAGGCTCGCCCTGGTAGCCGCCGGTATGTGCATCACCTCGGCGAATGGTATGCGCAGGCACATCCAACAGAGGATTTCGCGGAGACCTTCGCGGTATGGCTCAAGCCCAAATCGGATTGGCGCAAGAGCTACGCGGAATGGCCCGCTCTCAACAAGCTGAGTGTCGTGGAAGAGCTCATGACGAGCGTCCGCGGCCAACGCCCGCCGGTCCGTAATCGTTTGCGGATCGAGCCGATCGACGAAAACACCCGCACCCTCGCGCAACACTACCGGCGTAAGCTCGCCCACAACCGGCAGATCCGGCTCGGACTTGCCGACGAGCTGCTGAAGCGGATCTTCAGTGCCGAGCGTCTGCGCAAAGGCGCGGTGCGGGCGGCATCACTGCTGCGCGCCCATAAAATTCCGCTGACCACCGCTGTCGCGCGCGATCTGTCCATGGAACGCTACAGCGTCCAACAGATTCTGCGCATGCTCATCGAGCGCAGTGAGACTTTGAAACTCTACGTGCGCGGCGGCCGTCGCGACGCCGTGCGCCACTCGCGCTGGATGTTGGAACGGCTGGCGAGCCTATATTCCCAAGGTGAGACTCCTCTGCTTCCACTATGAAGAAACTGCGCACGCTTGTCGTTGTGCATGCGAGCCTGGTCCCGCCCGAAAGTCTGGAAGGTCACACCGAAAAGGAGATCGAGCAATGGCGTACGGAGTACGACGTTACCTCCACGTTGCGCAACAGCGGTCACGAAGTCCGCGTCATGGGCGTGCTCGACAGCCTCACGGATCTGCGTAGCGCAATCGCGGACTGGAAGCCCGACGTTGTTTTCAATCTTCTCGAGGAGTTCGACGGCATCGTCACGTACGATCAACACGTCGTCGCCTTTCTCGAGCTGATGCGCCAACCCTACACGGGCAGCAACCCACGCGGCCTGCTGCTCTCGCGCGACAAGTCGCTCTGCAAACAGCTCCTGGCCTATCACCGCATTCCAACCCCACACTTCACCGTTTTCCGGCGTGGTGTGCGCATCAATATTCCGCGCCGGCTGCGGTTCCCGCTGTTCGTGAAGTCCACCTCCGATGACGCCTCGCTCGGTATCGCGCAGGCTTCTGTGGTCGAAGATGCGACCAAACTCAAGGAGCGCATCGAGTTCGTGCACGAGCAGGTCGGGGCGGACGCGCTCGTCGAGGAATACATCGAGGGCCGTGAGCTCTATGTCGGAGTCATGGGCAACGATCGTCTGACGCGCCTGCCCGTCTGGGAAATGGTCTTCGGCTCCATGCCTGACTCGCTCGCCGCCATCGCCACGCGCAAGGTGAAATGGGACAAGCGCTATCAGCAGAAGTACGGCATCACGACCCACGAGGCGAAGGACCTGCCGGCACCGGTGCTCGCCCGCCTCGACAAGCTCTCGCGCCGCATCTACCGGGCACTCGGCCTGTCGGGATATGCGCGGATGGATTTCAGAGTCACCGCGGCCGGCGAGGTCTATGTCCTGGAGGCCAACGCCAATCCCAACCTGGAAGCTGCGGAGGATTTCGCGGAATCAGCCGGCGCCGCTGGCGTACCCTACAACGAGCTGCTCGAGCGGCTCATGACCCTGGGATTATCGTATCGGGCACAGTGGCGGGCATCGTATGGATAAGCGTAGCGTCTTCATGATCGGTTTGGCCCTGGCCGCGGTGTGCCTGAGCGGCTGCGCCGCCATTAAACGTGGGCACCAGCGTGACGTGGATTTCGCGCGGTTTGTGCGCTGGTTGCCGGGAAGCTACGACAACTCGGCACAGGCCAAGGCGGACGTACAGAAAGGCGTACGGCCGCCGCACGACGCCGTCGAGCTGGTCGTCATTCCGCTCGAGTCGCTCGCGGTCGGACAGAATGCGTTCTACGTCCAGGAAACGGCGGCCGACAACGCCCTGCGTGTCCTGAGTCAGCGCGTGTTGGTTTTCACCGAGACCGAGAAAGGCGTTGTGGAGGTGGTGAATTCCCTCACCGAGCCGATGCGGTGGCGCGATGGACCGCACGAGCCTGACATGTTCCAGGGCATGACCAAGCGGGACTTGAAGGCGGCCGTTGGCTGCGAGCTGCTCTGGAACCCCGAGGAGAAGCCGCTCGCCAAGGGTGCGAAGAAACTCAGCAAGGAAGACGCGAAGAAGGCCGCCGAGGTCACGCGTTTTATCGGGAAGAGCGACCCCAAACACTGCGAGACGACTTCGCACGCCGTGATCGGCCTGGTACAGGTCGAGTACCGCGGCGAGCTCAGCTCGAACGAGTTTTTCATGGCGGAGCTGCAGTACGACCCCGACGGCACTCTCATCCAGGGCAACAAGGACGAGCCGTTCTATCGCTTTCGCCGCGTGGGCAAATAGTAAAAGTGTGATGCCCGACAGCCCATGACTGTGATCACCCCCACAGTCCTGAGTGGCACCCCCTAGCCGACGGGCCAGACGATAGTAAGGTAAACCCGTTGCCCCCGACTTCAGTCTCGGGAGGCGGCTGGGGATCTATGGGTGATTCGTACAATTCGAAACCAGGGTCACGGCCCGGCGGCGCTCTTCCGCCGGCACAGGGCTCGGCTGCGAGTCAGAAACCCTCGGTCATGAGTCAGAAGTCGGCGGCGATGGGCGAGAAGCCCGTGCCGACCGGCCCAAATTCGCCCGC
>DATMQL010000374.1:0-6256 GCA_035566815.1 Steroidobacteraceae bacterium
CAAGGCTGTGCGCATTCCGATCGGACATGGCAGCGTCACCCTGATCAACGCCTCGACATTCGGCAACCTCGACATGCTCTGCGGAGACAGCGGTTTCCTGTTCACCACAGCGACTCAACTGCGTCCCGGCGACGCCCTGGAATTCCTCAGCGACGGTAATGGCGGCTCACTGCTGGTACTGCTGTGGAGTTATGGCTGGCCGGTCATCGTCCTGGCCGGGTTGCTGATCGTCCTGTGGCTGTGGCGCTCCGGCGTGCGCTTCGGGCCGCTGGTGGCCGCCGCCGATCCGGCGCGCCGCTCGCTGGCCGAGCAGATTCGCGGCACCGGACAGTTCATAGTGCGCTTCGGCGGCGGTAAGGCTTTGTATGCGGCCACGGCGCGCGCCTTGAACGAGGCTGCCTCGCGGCGCGTCCCTCGTTACGAGCGCCTCAGCGGCGAGGAGCGCATAGCCGCTCTCACCTCGCTCACGGGACTGGGTTCCGCCGAATTGTCCGCCGCGCTCGACGATCCTGCCGCGCGCCGCCCGAAGGAAATTCGCAAGACGATCGCGTTTCTCGAAGCCGCGCGGCGTCGGATTGCTCAGACGAGATAACTCAAAACTGTCGGGAAGGGTCGGAACATGCAGAGCGAAGGTGACAGCACGGTCAGCGCCATAACGCGCGCCGCGCAACTGTTGGAACGGTTGCGGCAGGAGATCGGACAAGCGGTGGTCGGGCAAGCGGCCGCCATCGACCAGGTATTGGTTACATTGATCGCCTCCGGCCACGTACTCATCGAGGGCGTGCCGGGCCTCGGGAAAACACTCCTGGTACGCGCCCTGGCGCAAGCTCTCTCGCTCAACCAGGCGCGCGTACAGTTCACACCGGACATGATGCCTTCCGACATCACCGGACATGCGGTACTCAACCCTGTGACTCACGAGTTGCGTGTCGTGCGCGGGCCGGTATTTACCAACATTCTGCTGGCCGACGAGATCAACCGCGCTCCTGCCAAGACCCAGAGCGCCCTGCTCGAAGTCATGCAGGAGTACCAGGTGACCCTCGAAGGGCAGACCCTGACGCTGCCCAAGCCCTTCGTCGTGCTCGCCACCCAGAATCCGGTCGAGACGGAAGGCACCTACCCGTTGCCCGAAGCACAGCTCGATCGCTTTCTGCTCAAGATCGAGATCGGCTATCCGGGTCCCGAGGACGAGGTCGCTGTTGTGTTGCGAACGACAACCGGCCAGTCAGGCGATCAGCTCCCTCTCGCCAACGTGAAACCCATTCTCAACGAGCGAATCGTGCTGGGATTGCAACAGATCGCAGCTCGGCAACGCGTCGATGACAAGGTCGTCGACTACGCCGTCCGCATCGTCAGGGCGACACGCGACTGGCCGGGGCTGGCGGTGGGAAGCGGGTCCAGAGGAGCCATCGCGCTCGTGCGCGCGGCTCGAGTGGCCGCGTTGATGGACGGACGTGACTTCACGACTCCCGATGACATCAGGCGCTTTGCTCTACCGGCCCTGCGTCATCGCGTCGCATTGACTCCCGATGCTCTGCTCGAAGGTCGCAACCCTGCGGACCTGCTCAACGCAGTAGTCGAATCCGTTCCGGCGCCGCGCGCCTGATACGCCTCATGCGTGTACGCGTCGTCCCTGCTCCACCCGCACTCGCTGCCGTTGCAGCGGGTGCGGTGTGCCTGCTGATCGCGTTGATTGCGGGAGTCCCTGTCGGACTGACTGCCTGGGCGGCGGCCGCATGGATCATCCTGATTGGTACGGCAATCGCTGCCGATTATCGGCTCACACGGCAAGCATGGCTGCATACGGCGCCTCGCATGACTCGCGTGGTGCCCGCAGCACTGGCTGTCGGCGTGAAACGGGATATCGATCTCGTCATCGAGGGTGTCGGGGCCCTGAGCTGGAACATCGCGATCTACGACCACTCCGATCCGAGTCTGCAGACGGAAGGACTGCCGGCCACACTGACGATCGGCGGCGGCAAGCGGGTGACTTTCACCTATCGGGTCACTCCAACCCGCCGCGGCGAGGTATCCTTTGCGCCGGCTGATGTTCGGGTCCGGTCGCGGTTCGGACTCTGCGAGCTGTTGGAAACGCTCGGTGATGCCGGAATGCGACGCGTCTACCCTGACTTCGCGCAGGTGGCACGCTACGCCTGGCTGGCCGGAGACCGGCGGCTCGCCGAGATCGGCATCAAGACCTATCGGCGCCGCGGCGCCGGAACGGACTTCCAACAACTCGCCGAATATCGCGTCGGCGACCCCGTACGGTGGATCGACTGGAAGGCCACGCTGCGCTTCGGCAAGCCCATTATCCGGGAGTTCCAGGATGCCCGTGACCAGTGCGTCATGCTGCTGGTCGACTGTGGCCGTCGCATGCGTGCCGACGATCGTCAGTCCGGCATCGGCAACACCCATTTCGACCAGGTGCTCAACGCGGTGATGTTGCTGTCCTACGTGGCGCTCAAACAGGGCGACGAGGTCGGCGCCATGACCTTCGGCACACCCGCCGGTGCCGCCAAGTCGTTTCCGCCGCGCAAAGGAGTGAAGGCGCTCAACGCGCTGATGGGAGAGTTATACGCCGTGCAGCCGACACCGACTCACTCGGACTACATCGCAGCGGCCCGGAACCTTCTCAGCCGTCACAATAAGCGCTCGCTGGTCGTCATCATTACGAACTTCCGCGACGAGGACAGCGTCGAGTTGGGTAGCGCGCTGCGACTCCTACGCACCCGGCACCTGGTGATGCTCGCAAGCCTGCGTGAGGAAATCGCGCACGAGCTGGCGTCGCAACCGCTGACATCCACCGAGGCGGCCGTGGAAGTGGCGAGCGCGCATCTCTTCGAGCAATCACGCCGCGACGCATTCAACCGTCTCGCCGCCCATGACGCCCTGATGGTTGACGCCGAGCCGCAGCGGCTGGGCATCGAGCTCGTCAACCGGTACCAGGCCGCCAAAGGCGCGGGCCTGATCTGAGGCGGAACGTATTGCGCACGCGTTCGCCTGCTCATGGCCCGGGGTTGCCCCTCACGGGCCAACCCGTGCGACGCATGCGACGCACCCCTGTGGCCGAGGATGCGTGCGCCCCGCTCCCGTGCGTAGAATGGGGCCATTATGGCTGAAACCAGCAACTGGGCTTTTCCCCCGCGCCTGCAGCCCCAGCCCGACGAGTTGCGCTTCGACCTGGAAGCCGCACTGCAGTCGGTCGTCCTGGTGCATGCAGAAATTCCTGACGAGGCGTTCACCGCGTCCATCCTGGGGACCGAGCGCATTGGCCACGGAACGGTCATCGGGGCCGACGGACTCGTGCTCACCATGGGTTACCTCATCACCGAAGCCGAGACGATCTGGCTCACGGCGCATGACGGAACGGTGGTGCCTGGCCATGCTCTCGCCTACGACCAGGTCACTGGCTTTGGACTTGTCCTGCCCCTGGGCCATCTCGGCGTCGCACCTATCGAGCGGGGATCCGCTGCGGCGACTACGGTGGGCGACAGTGTGATCGTCATCGGACACGGCGGTGTCGAGCACGCGCTCGATGCAAAAGTCGTCTCCCGACGCGAGTTTGCGGGCTACTGGGAGTACCTGCTGGAAGACGCCTTGTTCACGTCGCCACCGCATCCGCAATGGGGCGGCGCGGCGCTCGTCGGGCAGGATGGACGTCTGCTCGGAGTTGGCTCGCTCCTGGTTCAGGAAACCGTGGGAGCGGAAACCGTCGACGCCAACATGTTCGTGCCGATCGACCTGCTCGATCCCATCCTCGAGGACATGAAAAAGCTGGGACGTGCGGCGCGCAGCCCACGGCCCTGGCTTGGTATGTACACGACGCCCATGCAGGGCAGTCTCGTCGTCGGCCAGCTCACGCAGGGCGGCCCTGCGCACAAGGCTGGGATAAGGCTCGGAGATGTCGTTTTGGAAGTCGCTGGAGAGCCCGTGGCGGATCTGGCGGATTTGTTTCGCCGCATCTGGCAAACCGGCTCCGCGGGAACGGAAGTTCCCCTGACACTGGCGCGTGGTAAGAGCACGTCGCGCGTTCGTGTCACATCCGCGAATCGCGACGACTTCCTGACCAAGCCGCGGCGTCACTGACCGGTTGGGATCCTCCGCAGCGCCAGTAACAGCTCATCTCCGAAATAACCCGCGGGAATCGTTCCCTGCCGCATGAACTCGAGATGAAAGTGTTGCGGTGAGAAATGCTCCCCGAGCGCCTCCTGGGCGCGCTTCCGCAGGGCCAGGATCTGGTCTTTGCCCATGTTGTAAGTGATCGCCTGCGTGGGCCAACGCGAGTAACGGGTGATCGCACGCCGCGCTGCGTTACAGCTCGACCGTTTTGCCTCGGCCTTCAGCGCCTTCGCGTCTCCACAGGAGCCCGGGAGAAAGTCGACGGTTTCCGAGAACAACGTGACGGCTTCGTCGAACTGCATGCGCCCCGTATGAATGCCGGTGTCGATGCGTACGCGCAGATCTCTATAAATCTGTCCCCGCAGCTGATAGAGGTGTTGCTCGGGGGTGTAGAAGCCGTTCGGCGCGGAAGCTTGCGGCTCTGCCACCAGCGACTCGGAATACAAACCCCAACCCTCGGCAGCCATCGAATCCTGCCACATGGAGGATGAGTCCTCGACGGCGCCCGGCGTGAGCCAGCGGATCGGCGAGATATCGGCCCGATACTGCGTCATGACCTTGTAGTGCCAATCGTGGCCCGGGAAGCCCTCGTGCGCCGCCAGGTCCGCCATCGCCGCACTGTTGTGCTCCTGGCGAAGCGCCGCGACGTTGTCGCCCGTCGGGGTGACATAGAAGCGACCGACACCGGACGTTTTGAAGGGAGGCGCCGGATAGTACGCCGCCCCCTCGATCGCCGACTGCAGCGGCGGCGGTGTGACCGTGACATCGAGCCGATAATCCGCCGGCACCTCGAACAGGCCGGTCTTGCGCGCGTACTCCACGAGTTCCTGGCCGGTCTTGCGGTAGCCCTCGAGCATCTCGGCGTCGGTCGTCGGCGCATCATGACTCAGCTTTTCGAACACCATGCGCACCACCGCGGAACCATCGGCCGGAGCCTTCCACTTGTGGCTCGTGGCGATATCGCGGGCGAGCGCGATCATCCGGTCGCGAGTGTTGGTGACGACCGGCCACGATTGCGAGAACAGGTCGCCGGCCGTGGTATCCAGCCGCAGGTTGTTGTGTAGCGCCCAGTCATACTCGGCTTCGCCAAAGGCAAAATGGTCGGCCCGATAGTCGGGCTTGAGCGCGGCGACATCCGTGCCTGCGGGATTGTCGAAGAAAGTCCTCGCTACGAAAGCGCGCAGATGCAGGTAGGCGGATCCCGCATCGGCCGCCGCCGCCGTCAGATCCTTGAGCAGCGTCTCACGCTGCGTCGAGGCGATGTCGGTCGAGGCAATCTGTTGCAGGGTGTTGGAAAAGTACGTCGCATCCGCCTGGGTGCTCGCCAGGCCAAATTCGACCAGGACACGCCAGTCCGGTGCGTTGTGAGCGGCGATCCCCGCCTCGAGTTGCTTTTCCGCGGTGGCGAGATAGGCCGGCACCGCCCGCGTGCGGGCGATGACTTCCTGCCACTCCTCGTCCGTTCCGTAAGTGCCCGGGCCGGTAGGTGTCATGCCCTGGATCTGCCAGTCGACGCCGCGGAAAGGCTCGTCCACGAACGAATCGAGCGAGCGCTCCTGGTGGCGCCGCACCTGGTGTTGGTGTAACAGAAACGCGATTTCCGCCAGGGCCACGGCACGGTCGATCCGCCGCCGTGGCGACAGCTGCGCGGCGTCGAGTGCGCTGAAACGATCCCGGAAGCCGCCCAAACGAACATCCTCCGCTTGCAACGCATCCGCCGAGTAATCGCGTAACTTGCCATCGATCTGGGACAAAGTGCGATCGAACGCCGAGCCACCCAGATAGGTCGCCACAACGGGAAAGCGGCTCATCATGTAGACGGCGAAGTCGTGCTCGACTGTGGCAAACCGCTCGTCGGCACTCGGCTGCGCGGCTGGCGGCGGAGGCGATGTCGGGTTACAGGCAACAACGGCCAATGCAAGCGCCGTTGCCGGAAAGAGGCGTTGGAATTTTTTCATGGCCGCGAAGGATACGCTGCGGTGTCGGGGAAGGGCTACATCTCGGCGGGACGGATCAGGCAGGGATCGTCGTACTCGAGATAGTTCACCCGGGGACCCACGGGGTGAGTCACCATCCGCTCCAGGGGATAAGGCTGGAGCAAAGACTGCGCCCGGGCCGCTGCCGAGGTGAGCCAGGT
>DATMQL010000375.1:0-6656 GCA_035566815.1 Steroidobacteraceae bacterium
GCTCCCAATCCCCGCCCTGGGGAGCACGGGGTCGGCCGCGGAGATAGGAGTAGGTCGTCTCATCGGGTGCGATCATCCCGGCGCGAGCGCCGGCTTCGATCGACATGTTGCATACGGTCATGCGGCCGTCCATGTCGAGCGCGCGAATCGTTTCGCCGCGGTACTCGATGACATGCCCGGTGCCGCCCGACACGCCGATTTTGCCGATGATGGCGAGAATCAGGTCCTTAGCGGTAACCCCGGAGCGGAGCGTACCGCTCACGTCAATGGAGAACGTGCGGGCCTTACGCTGCAGCAGGCACTGCGTCGCGAGAACGTGTCCCACCTCGGTGGTACCGATTCCGAATGCAAGCGCGCCTACCGCGCCATGTGTGCTCGTGTGGCTGTCGCCACAGACGACGGTCTTGCCGGGCTGCGTGATTCCCGATTCCGGACCGATGACGTGGACGATGCCCCGCTGCGCGCTGCGCAGGCCGAGCAACTCAACACCGAAAGCCGCGCAGTTCTTTTCCAGCTCGCGCACCTGCTTCGCAGCCGATTCGATCGAGATCGGCGCACCTCCGAAGACCTGTTCGGTGCGCGTCGGGGTGGAGTGATCCATGGTCGCCAGGGTGAGATCGAGGCGGCGTACCGGCAGGCCCCGCGCCCGCAGGACCGAGAAGGCCTGGGGCGAGGTGACTTCATGGATCAGGTGCAGATCGATATAGAGGACAGCGGGCGTATCGGCGGTTTCGGCCGTGACCTGGTGACGGTCCCAGACCTTTTCGAACATCGTTTGCGGTGCGCGTGACATTGAGTATTCCGTAACCGTTAGCCGGCTGCGACCGAGCGGCCAGCGAGGGAACCCCCAGCGGGGGCGACCGAGCGGTCAGCGGGGGAACCCCCAGCGGGGGAACCCCCAGCGGGGGCGACGGCGCGAGGCTTCGCGGCCGCTATATCGACATGATCGAGCCAGCCCCACTTGTCGGCCGTCTTGCCCGTGAACAAACCGAAGAAGGCGTTCTGCAAGGTCTCCGTGATGGGCCCACGCTTGCCGGCGCCGATGGGGATGCGGTCCACAGAGCGAATCGGCGTGACTTCCACCGCGGTGCCGGTGAAGAACGCTTCATCCGCGAGATAGAGCAACTCGCGCGGAATCGCACATTCGCGCACCTCGATGCCGCTCTCCTTGGCGAGTCGGATGATCGTGTCCCGGGTCAGGCCGCTGAGCACCGAGTGTGACAGCCCCGGCGTCAGCAACACGCTATCCTTCACGAGAAAGATATTCTCGCCGGATCCTTCACTCACCGTGCCATCCGTGGAGAGGCCGATGCCTTCCGCAAAACCCAGGCGCCGGGCTTCAGCCCCGATCAGCTGGCCTGACAGGTAGTTGCCACCGGCCTTGGCCAGGGCGGGGAGGGTGTTGGGGGCCGGCCTCTGCCACGACGAGACGCACACGTCCACGCCCTGGTCCTCGCCATCGTGTCCGAGATATTTGCCCCACTCCCAGGCCGCGACAGCGACCTCGGTGGGAGGCTCATTCCGAGGTGCGACGCCAATCTCGCCATAGCCCTTGAAGACCACGGGGCGAATGTAGGCACCCCGTACCAGGCCGTTGCTCGACACGACTTCACGGCAGGCGCCACTGATCTGCTCTGGTGTGAAGGGCACCGGGATGCGATAGATCTTCGCGGAGTCGAACAGTCGCCGCGTGTGATCACGCAGGCGGAAGATGGCGACGCCATCCGGGGTCTCGTAAGCGCGTACCCCTTCGAACACCGAAGAGCCGTAGTGAAGAGCGTGCGACAGGACGTGTACCGTCGCCTTCTCCCAGGGCACGAGCTTGCCGTTGAACCAGATGAATTGCGTTGCTGGAATGGGCATGAGGGGACTCCGGTCGACTAAACCGCGGTCTGCGCCACGTGCGCGGCGCCAGTGCGCTCCTCGCGCGACCGGGTGCCGGCCTGCGAGAGCTCGATGCGGTTGATCACTTCAAGAAAAGCCTTGGTGCTGGACTCGATGATGTTCGTGCTCACGCTCGAGCCGCGGTAGGTGCGTTGATTGTACTCCACGTACACCACCGCCTCGCCCTGCGCATCTTCGCCTTCCGTGACGCCGTGCACTTCAAATTTACGCAACATGACATTAATGCCGGTCGCGGCCTCGATTGCCTTGAAGGCCGCATCGACTGGACCGTCGCCGGTCGTGGCGCGCTCCGCCACGCGTCCGTCCGCGTGCTGAAGGCGAACAACCGCCTCCGCGGGGACATTCATGTGCGCGACCGTCTGAAGATCCACGAGGCTCCACGGCCCGCTCGCCGACCCTTCGGCGCGTAGTACGAGAGCTTCGATATCGCCGTCGAAAAGCTCTTTCTTCTTGTCGGCGAGGGCTTTGAATTCCTCGAAGACGCGATTGAGCTCCGCCTCATCGAGCTCGAAGCCGAGCGCTTTGACTCGTTCGCGGAAGGCGTGACGCCCACTGTGCTTGCCCAGTACGAGATGGCTGCGAGACAGGCCTACGTCCTCGGGGCGCAGAATTTCGTACGTCGAATGATGTTTCAGCATGCCGTGCTGGTGAATGCCGGCCTCGTGCGCGAAAGCGTTTTCGCCCACGACAGCCTTGTTACGCGGGATCGGCATGCCGGTGATACTGGAAACCAGTCGCGAGGTCGGATAGAGGCGGCTGGTTTGAATTCCGGTGGTGACATTGAAGAACGCTTCGCGCGTCTTCAACGCCATCACGACTTCCTCGAGCGAGCAGTTGCCGGCGCGCTCGCCGATTCCGTTGATGGTGCACTCGACCTGGCGCGCGCCCGCGACGACGGCGGTCAGGCTGTTCGCAACAGCCATGCCCAGATCGTCATGACAGTGGACCGACAACCGGATGCCGTCGATGCCACGCACATTCTTTCGCAGATAACGGAACAGCTCCGCGAACTCGTCCGGCACCGTGTAGCCGACGGTGTCGGGGATGTTCACCGTGCTCGCGCCGGCCTCGATCGCGGCCTCTACAACCTGTGCGAGGAATTCGAGCTCGGTGCGCGAGGCGTCCTCTGGAGAGAACTCCACGTCATCGCACAGCTCCCGGGCGATCCGCACACCGTCGATGGCCGTGCGCAGGATTTCCTCCTGCGCCATGTTGAGCTTGTACTGCCGGTGAATCGCACTCGTAGCCAGGAAGACATGGATACGGTGGCGGGGCGCGTCCTTCAGGGCACGCGCGGCCAGCTCGATGTCTTCCCGGTTACAGCGGGCCAGGCCGCAGATCGTCGCGCCCTGTATTTCACGGGCCACTGCATTCACGCTCTCCCAATCCCCACGCGAGGCGGCCGGAAATCCCGCCTCGATCACATCGACACCGAGATCGGCAAGAGCCCGCGCTACGCGCAGCTTCTCGGGCCGGGTCATGCTGCAGCCGGGCGATTGCTCGCCGTCGCGCAGCGTGGTGTCGAAGATCAGCACTCGGTCGGGATTGGGAGTCATGATTAGGCCTCCGGCCAACACATTGTGGTTACGTCCGTTTCTCGTTCAGCCAGGGCATGCGCGCGCGCAGCTCACTGCCGACTTTCTCGATCTGACGGTCCTTGTCTTCTTTCAACAGCCTCTGATAGTTCTTGCCGCCGGCGGCACTCTCTTCGATCCACTGCTTGGCGAACTTGCCGGTCTGCACTTCCTTCAACACCTTGCGCATCACGTTCTTGACGCGATCGTCGACGATGCGCGGTCCGCGCGTGAGATCGCCGTACTTCGCGGTGTCGCTGATGAACTGGTGCATCTTCGTGAGGCCACCCTCGTGCAACAGGTCGACGATGAGCTTCAGCTCATGCAGGCACTCGTAGTAGGCAACCTCGGGCTGGTAGCCGGCTTCCACCAGCGTCTCGAAGCCCTTTACGACCAGTTCGGTCGCACCACCGCACAGCACCGCCTGCTCTCCGAACAGATCCGTCTCGGTCTCTTCGGCAAACGTCGTGTCGAGGACGCCACCGCGCGTACCACCGATTCCGTGCGCGTAAGCCAACGCCTTCGCATGTGCCTTACCGGACGCGTCCTGTGCCACTGCGATGAGACACGGAACGCCACGGCCTTCCTGGTATTGCCGACGGACGAGGCCGCCCGGGCCCTTCGGGGCGATCAGGACGACGTCGAGGTCTTTCCGCGGTTTGATTTGCTTGTAGTGGATGTTGAAGCCGTGGGCGAACAGCAGCGTCGCGCCTTTCTCCAGGCTCTTCTCAACTTCGGCATAGAGTGCCTTCTGCGCGAGGTCGGGCACGAGCATCGCGACGAGATCGGCACCTTCGGTGGCGTCGGCGGGCTCGGCGACGGCCAGGCCGTCCTTCTTGGCCTTCTTCCAGCTCGCTCCCTTCTTACGCACGCCGACCACGACGTCGAAGCCGCTGTCCTTGAGGTTCAGCGCATGCGCACGGCCCTGGCTTCCGTAGCCCAGCACCGCGATGCGCGCACCCTTCAGGGCCTTCTTATCGACGTCTTTCTGCGAATACAGCTTCATCTGCAAACTCCCAACGGCCCCACGGGGCAACGAATATTCCGGTCATTTCCAACGATAACGCATAAAAAACCCCGCAGCGGCGATGTGCCGGTGCGGGGTTTTTGGTGTCTTCGCTCGCTTTGCCTGGGTTTTTGTCAGGCGTTTGCGAGTGCCCCGCACCGGCTGCTCCCAAGAAGGAGCAGCAGTCCTACGGGTACTACAAGGAGAACGGACAGCACGAACCGCAACGCCAGTGCGCTGGGGCTTGTCTCGGTTCTCGCGTGCGGTGCCATGGGCGCCACGGATAAGCTGGGCAAAAAAGTGAGATCCCGATGTCATCACACCCGCCGCGACTTTGTCAACGCGGGTCTCCGGGCCCGGATTCGCAAAACACCGTGCTGCCAGAGCATGCGGTCCAGGACCCGACCCCGCAGCGAGCGCCGGAGACACACGAGGGTGACTTCGCTAAGCTGCGCCGCGTGACGCAACCTGAAATGTTGTTGACCTCCGACCCCGGCGACGCCCGGCCTTTATGGCTCGTGACCGAGTCGGACCTGCCGCGGTGGCTAGGCGAGCAGCCCGTGGAAACCGCTAACTGGGTGCGGGCGAACGGCTTCCAGGCAGAGCGGCATCGCGTTCTGACATTACCCGCGGCGAACGGTCAGATTGCCGCGGCCGTTCTGGGCCTGGGCGCGTTGCGTGCCGTAGCGGATCTGAAGCTCTGGCATGCCGCCGGTCTCACGGATCGGCTTCCGGCCCTGGCCTACCGCCTGGCCACGCCGCTGCCCGCGCAAGCCGCGACGCATTTCGTGGTCGGTTGGCTGACAGGGTCGTACCGCATGAGCCGGTATCGGACCCAGACCACAACAGCCCGACCCGCACTCGTACCGCCTCCCGAGGCGGATCTCGTGTATGCGCAAATCGCCACCGACGCCACCGCATTCGCTCGCGACCTCATCAACACTCCCGCCAACGACATGGGTCCCGCGGAGCTCGCCGCGGCGGCGTCCGATCTGGCCGCGCGTCACGGCGCGCGCTGCGAGATCCTCGTCGGTGACGAGCTGAAGGCCCGCGATTATCCGTTGATTCACGCTGTCGGCGCCGCGAGCCCGCGCGAGCCACGACTCATCGACCTACGTTGGGGTGATCGGCAGGCGCCGCGGGTGACCCTTGTCGGCAAGGGCGTTTGTTTTGACACCGGCGGGCTCGATCTCAAGCCTTCCGCCGGCATGCTTCTCATGAAGAAGGACATGGGCGGCGCTGCCTGCGTGCTGGCACTGGCCGAGATGCTCATGCGACTCGGGGCGCCCATCCAGCTGCGAGTCCTCATTCCCGCCGTGGAGAACAGTATTGGGGGCCGCGCCTACCGTCCCAGTGACGTGCTTCGTTCCCGCAAAGGCCTGTCCGTCGAAATCGGCAACACAGATGCCGAGGGTCGTCTCGTTCTCGCCGATGCCCTGGTCGAAGCCGACAGCGAGCGCCCGGACCTGCTCATCGATCTGGCGACACTCACGGGCGCCGCGCGAGTGGCCCTGGGGCCCGAGTTGCCGGCTGCCTACTCCACGGACGAGACCCTGATGGCGCAGTTGCGCACGCGGGGCGAGGAAGAGTCAGATCCCGTGTGGCCGATGCCGTTGTGGCCGGGCTACGACGACGAGCTGGCCAGCAAGGTCGCGGATCTCGCCAACGTGTCGGCGGCCCCATTCGCCGGCTCCATCATTGCTGCGCTGTTCCTCAAACGCTTCATTGCCGCGACGCCCAACTGGTTGCATGTCGACCTGTATGCCTGGAATCCCCGCGAGCGCCCCGGCCGGCCGGTCGGGGCGGAAGCACAGTGTGTGCGCAGCCTGTACCGCCTCATCCGCGCCCGCTTCGGCTAGCGCCTGCGCAGCGGCGTCCCTTTTGTACAAGAGCGATGTCGGGTCGCGACAATCGCGACATGGCCCTGAGAATGTTCGAATAACTTGTTCGGTGGCGCCGATATCGAAGCCCCGCGGGGCCGGCACCGGTGATAATCTTGAGCACGACTGAATGGATGGGATGAGTGGGACCCCAGCTGAATGACAACCAAAAAGCATGACCCGCGCGAGTATTCGCGCCTAGTCGTGGACGGAGCGAAGCAGGCTGCCTCGCGCGCGATGCTGCGCGCGGTCGGCTTTACGGACGCGGATTTCTCGAAGCCCCAGATCGGT